>NZ_JBEXZT010000028.1:0-90929 GCF_040631275.1 Streptosporangium sp. NPDC020145
CCGTCGAATGCGGCATCAACCGGCTCAAACGCCATCGCGGCGCCGCCACCCGCTACGACAAACTCGCCGCCCGTTACGAGGCCAGCCTTCACATCTCCATCATCAACGACTGGCTGTTGACCTCACTTTGAGACAACTCCTAGTCGCGGTCCCCGTCCTCCTTGAGGGTCATCGTGGGGGTGCCCCGGACGCAGGTGATCCTGACGGTGATCTTGTCGTTCTCGGATTCGAACTCCAGCGAGGCGTAGGGCCCCGGCCCCTCGCTCACATCGTCGGTGGCGTACCCCTGCGCCGGACTCCACGCGAGAAGGGACACCTGGCCGGTCACGCAGGTGCCGACGACGGACCCTCCGGGGGTGGTGAAGGCCCGGCTGACTCCCCCGGCTCCCTCGGAGGGAGAGGGCGGACCGCCCGTCTCTCCGGCCGCCGTGGCCGCGGCGAGCGCCTGGGTGATCTCGGCGTGGCTCATCGGGGAGACGACCTGCCGGCTCAGCCCCTGTCCCAGCAGGGTGATCGCCCAGGTGGTGGTCGCCGTCGTGGCGCAGGCGACCGCCACCCAGCCGAGCACCGCGGCAAGCGAGCGACGTTTCACCCGGCCAGCCTGCCATGCCGAGTCCTAACGCTTGCCTAACGCCGGTTCAACGCCAAGGAGGAACCGGCCGCGACGCCTTCCGATGCTCATACGGTGGAGGTGATGGCACAGTTACTCCTCGTCGAAGACGACGCCGCCGTACGCTCCGCGCTGATGCGGGCTCTGACCGAACGCGGCCACGCGGTCACCTCGGCCGTCACCGGCATGTCCGGGCTGCACAGGGCCGTCGAGGATCGTCCGGATCTGGTGATCCTCGATCTCGGCCTGCCCGACATCGACGGCCACGAGGTCGTTCGCATGCTGCGAGCGGTCAGCCCGGTGCCGATCATCGTCGCCACCGCCCGCGACGACGAGCAGGAGATCGCCCGCGTTCTGGACGCCGGGGCCGACGACTACCTGGTCAAACCGTTCGGAGCGGTCCAGCTCGACGCCCGTATCCGCGCCGTGCTCCGCCGCCTGCAGGGGGAGGACGACGCCTCGCAGCCCCTGGTGGTGGGCGAACTGCGCATCGACCCGCGCAGCCGCCACGTCACGCTGGCGGGCCGCCCCCTGGACCTGCGGCCGAAGGAGTTCGACCTGCTGTGTTACCTGGCGGCCCGGCCGGACCAGGTGGTCAGCAAACGCGAACTGATGACGCAGGTGTGGCAGCTGCCCTACGGCGGCGCCGACAAGACCGTTGACGTCCACCTGTCCTGGCTGCGTAACAAACTGGGCGAGTCGGCGCAGCAGCCGCGCTACATCCGCGCCGTCCGCGGCGTCGGCGTGAAGCTGGTGGACCCGGCGACATGAGGCGGCGTCTGCTCGTCCTGGTCGCCTCCATGGTGTCCCTGGCGTTGGTGGCCTTCCTGGTGCCGCTGGCGCTGCTGGCGCTCATGCTGGCCGCCGACCGCGCCACCGCCGACGCGCTCGTACGCGCGCAGTCGCTGGTCCCCGTGGCCTCGGTCGGTACGGGCCCCGCCCTGGAGCTGGCCGTGGAACAGGCCAACGGCACCAACGGTCACCCGTTGACCGTCTTCCTGCCCACCGGTGCGGTCCTGGGTGAGCCCGCCCCCCGCTCCGAGGCCGTACGGCTGGCCTTCACCGGGCGCAGCCTGACCGCCCAGGCGCGGGGCGGCAGGGAGATCCTCGTCGCCGTCGCGGGCCGTTCCGCGGGCACGACCGTCATCCGCGCCTTCGTCTCCGACGCCGACCTCACCAGAGGGGTCAGGCGCGCCTGGCTGATCCTCGCGCTGGTGGGAGCCGGTGTGCTGGCCGTCAGTCTGCTCGTCGCCGACCGGCTCGCCCGCTCACAGATACGTCTCATCACCGGCATCGCGCAGGTCTCCCACCGGCTCGCGGCCGGAGACCTCACCGCCAGAGCGCCCGGAGAGGGCCCCGAAGAACTACGGCAGGTGGCCGGAGCGCTCAACCACCTCGCCGAGCGCATCCGTGTCCTGCTGGCCCAGGAACGGGAGGCGGTCGCCGATCTGTCCCACCAGCTGCGAACGCCGCTCACCGTGCTGCGGCTGGAGGCCGAAGGGCTGCCGGAAAGCGAGCAGGCCACCCGCGTGGGCGCCGCCGTGGAGTCGATGGAACGCATGGTCACGCGGGTGATCAAAGAGGCGCGGCGCGCCCGCCATGACGCACCGGGGGAATGCGACGCCGCCCGGGTCGTGGCCGAACGCCTGGAGCACTGGTCGATGCTGGCCCATGACCAGGACCGCCTGGTCAGCCAGGAGCTGGCCGATCCTCCCCTGCCGGTGGGCGTCGGAGAGGAGGCCCTGACGACCTGCGTCGACGCCCTGCTGGAGAACGTCTTCGCCCACACACCCGAGGGCACGGACTTCGAGGTACGGCTGTCGGCCCGTGACGGCGGCGGAGCCGTACTCCTCGTCACCGACCGGGGGCCGGGGTTCCGGCACCCAGGCGCCGCCACGCGCGGAGTCAGCGGCGCGTCCTCGACCGGCCTCGGGCTGGACATCGTCCGCCGTACCGCCGAACGTTCCGGAGGCTCCATGACGCTGGCCGACGGCCCCGCAGGCGGCGCCCGCGTCACCGTGGAGTTCGGGCCCGGCCCGCGTTAACCCGCGTTTAGGACTGTCACAGGCCCGCGCTATCACCCGGCACGGCAGGTTTGGAGACGTCAGCAAGGACGTCTACCGCACCGGAGGTTCGGATGCGCAAGCCCATGATCATCGCTGGTATCGCCACGGCGGCCGTACTCGTGGCGGGCGGCGGAGCCGCCGTGACGGCCGCCAACGCCGAGCCCACCCCTTCGGCCACGACGTCGGACGCCCCCGGGGACCACGGCGCCGCCAAGGCGGCCCCCAAGGTCCTCAGCTCGCAGGCGGAGAAGACGGCCCTGGAGCAGGTCCCCGCGGGCTGGGTGACCTCCGCCGAGCTTGAGACCGAACACGGCCGCCGGACCTGGCAGATCGAGGTGAAGGGCGGCGACGGCGGCGAGCGGGAGTTCGCCGTCGACGCCGAGACCGGCTCCCTGGTCACCGGCAAGGCCGACGACGACCACCGCGACGACGCGAGCAAGCACGACGCCGAGGACGACGACTGAGGACCTCCGCCCGTTTGCCGATCGGCCCACTCCGTCACGGGCGGGCCCTCGGCGAGCAGGCCGAATCCGGCCGGGCGGACGGTCATCGCCGTCGCCGCGCGCCGGGTCAGGGCCGTACGGTGATCGGTCAGACGGCGAGGCGGGTGATCGCGGCGACCGACAGGTCCACGTCCGCCTCCGTCGTGGTGGCGTTCGACACCGAGATCCGCATCAGCCGCCGTCCCCGCCAGGTCGTGCCGCCCGCCCAGCACGTGCCGTCCGCCTGAACCGCGGCGATCACCCGTTCGGTGCGCGCGTCGTCCCCGAACCCCACCAGCACCTGGTTGAGGACCACCTCGTTCACCACCTCGAACCCGGCCGAGGCCAGTCCCTGGGCGAACCGGCGGGCCAGCGCGCAACAGCGCTCGACCAGCGCCGCGACCCCGTCCCTGCCCAGCTCCCGCAGTCCGGCCCACACCGCGAATCCCCGGGCCCGGCGCGACGACTCAGCGGTGAGGTCGGCTCCCACGGGCGCGCCGCCGGAACCTGTCAGATAGGCGGCCGCGTAGGACATCGCCGCCGCGTGCACGTCGGGCCGGGCGCAGAACGCGAAGGCCGAGTCGTAGGGAAGGTTCAGCCATTTGTGGCCGTCGCAGGCCCAGGAGTCGGCGAGTTCCACTCCGTCGACCAGATGCCGGGTCGCCGGGCTCGCCGCGGCCCACAGCCCGAACGCCCCGTCCACGTGCGCCCACCCACCGTGCCTGTGGACCAGTTCGCACGCCTCCCCGAGCCGGTCGCAGGCACCGGTGTTCACGTTGCCCGCCTGGAGACACACGATGGCCGGTCCGGAGGCGGCTCGCAGCGACATCCGCAACGCCTCGATGTCGATGGCACCGTTCGGTCCGGCGGGTACCGGTTCGATCACGTCCGTCCCGAAACCGAGCAACCGCAGCGAGCGGTCGATCGTCCCGTGCCGCTCCTCCCCCGCGATCACCCGGATCGGTGGTGCTCCGAGCAGCCCGCGCCGTTCCACATCCCACCCGGCCTCCGCCAGCACCCGGTGCCGGGCGGCGGCGAGCCCGGCGGTGTTGGCCGCCTGGCAGCCCGTGACGAATCCGGTGGACGCCGACGCGGGGATCCCCAGCAGGTCCTTCAGCCAGGCGCCCGCTGCGGCCTCGGCGGCGATGGCCGCGGGTGAGGTGACGGCGTTGGTCGCGAGCTGGTCCCAACCGGCGGTCAGCATGTCGGCCGCGGTCGCGGCGGGCAGCGCGCCGCCGACGACGAATCCGAAGTATCTCGGGCCCGCGCTCGCGACCAGGCCCGGTTCGGCCGCGGCGAGCAGCTCGGCCAGCACCCGCTCCGGTGGGGAGGGGTCCCGGGACAGCGGGCCGGAGAACGCCCTGGTCAACGCCTCCTGGTCGACCGGCACTCCCACCGGCCTGCCGGGCAGTGACCGGCGGTAACCGGTGGCGTGGTCGGCGGCCGTGCGAAACAGCCGGTTCGGTTCCTCTGCCAACGCTTCTCGTCTCCTCGAAACCGGCTTCGTGCGCTCAGGACCGGCGTCCGCCGAAGCACCAGTTGTGCACCTCGATGCCGGCGTATCCGTCCGGGGTCAGTACGGCGCGCGCCGTGTCCGCGTCCGGAGCCCGGACCAGTGCCGCCGTCCCCAGCCAGCTCTCGCCGTCGTCGGACAGCAGCGGCCCGTACGAGATCAGCCCGTCCCGGGCGGCGGGGACGGCGAGGTCGGCGGGCTGCCCGGAGCCGAGGCCGAGCACCAGGTATCGGTCGCCGCCGGTCCGGCCGCCGGGGAAGTCCCACATGGTGCGTCCCAGCGTGTTGCGCCACCGGCGCAGCAGGACGTCGCGGTACGCCCCGGCCTGGTAGCCGGGTTCGTCGAAGGCGAACGCGCGGGCGGCGGCGGGATCGGGCAGGTCGACGATGTGCACACTCCCGGTCGGGATGTCGTCGTCGAAGGTCGGGCCACGGGCGATCATCTCGGCGGCGTACCGGTCCATGTAGGACCAGTGCTCCTCCAGCAGCTCGTGACGCAACGCCACCGAACCGGGCCGGTCACGGTGGTAGCAGAAGAACTCCATGCCTCATTATCGCGATATATCCGAAAAGTCCGTCAGGTTGAAGGGGCCAGGTCGCGGCGGTGCAGGAGCGCCAGCCCCGCGACGACCAGGGCGCCCGCGACCGCGGTCAGCCCGAGCAACGGCGCGACCGTGGAGGAGGCGTCTCCGAGCAGTGCCGGCGGCACGTGCACGAACGGTGAGAGGTCCTGAACGCCCCCACCGACCAGCCTGAACTCCGCCAGCAGGTCCACGAGCAGGATGAGGCCGAGCACGCTCCAGCTCGCGGCCGCCGCCTGCCGGGGCAGCACGCCGAACAACAGCGTCGCGAACCCGACCACGGTCCAGACGGCGGGCAGATAGGCCAGCGTCGCCCCGGCGACGCGGAGCGCGTCGCCCTCGTAGGCGAGCCCCGCACCCGCCCCCAGGACGGCCAGCGGCAACGCCGGGCCCGCGACGGCGAACACCAGGTGGCTCAGCGCCCAGCGCAACCTGCCGACCGGGGCGGCCAGCAGCAGCTCGGCCCTGCCCGCGGCCTCCTCGCTCCGGGCACGCAGCGCCGAGACCAGCGCGAACGCCGTGACGATCTGGCTGAGCACGTACATCACGAACGTGAAGAACACCTCGGAGACGCGCGCTCCCGGACCTCCGATCGTCGCCGCGAGCTCCCGGAACTGCGGCGTGTCCACCTGGCTGTCCAGCCCGCGCGCCGCCATGCCGAGCAACACGCCCAGCAGGCAGAACCCGATCCCGGAACCCACGATCGTGCCCCGGTGCAGCCGCCAGGCCAGGCCGATCCCGCCCCGCAGCGTCCCGGCGGCGGGTCCCCGCCGGGCGGCCAGCAGGCCACCGGCCACGTCACGCCGCGTGGACAGCGCGAACGCGGAGGCCGTCAGCGCGGCGACGGACACCACGACGACTCCCAGCACCCACCACCGGTCACCCGCGTAGGGCCTGGTCAGCCTGGCCCAGCCGAACGGCGAAAGCCACGCGAGCCAGGGGACGCCACCGGCGTCGGCCAGTGAACGCACCGCGAACAGCAGACCGCCCGCGGCGACCGCGACGCCGCGCGCCGTACCCGAAGCCGCGGTCAGCTGCGCGGTGAGCGCGGCCACCGCCGCGAACGCCCAGCCCGCGGAGGCCGTCGACAGCCCGAACAGCACCGATGAGCCGGCGGGCAGGCCCTCACGGACCAGGCCGGGGACCGACAGCAGGCCGAGCAGCAGGTTGGCGGCCAGCACGACCGTGAGCGCGGCGGCCAGCGGGGCGTGACGGCCGACGACGCCCGAGGCCAGCAGTTCGCGCCTGCCGGCCTCCTCCTCGGCCCTGGTGTGCCTGATCACCAGCAGGATGCTGACCAGGCCGCCGATCAACGCCCCGGACGAGCCGAGCGTCCAGGCGGTCAGGCCGCCGAGGCTCGCCTCGTGGACGGGGCCGCGCATGGCCAGCTGGGCGGGGTTGTTCATCGAGGCCGCGGTGAAGGCGTCGCGGGCGGCCTGGTCGGTGTACAGGGCGGCGGTCGCGGAGGCGACACCGGCCGGGAGCAGCGCGCTGATCACGATCCACACCGGCAGCAGCACGCGGTCCCTGCGCAGGATGAGCCGGATCAACGTCCAGGTCCCGGTCATGCCGCGGCTCCCTCGTAGTGGCGCAGGAACAGCTCCTCAAGCGTCGGCGGCCGCGTGGTCAGCGTGCGCACGCCCACCCTGGACAGCTCGCCGAGCACGGCCGTGAGCGCGTCGCCGTCCACCTGGCAGCGCAGCAGGGCGCCGTCCACGGTGAGGTCGTGCACGCCGGGCAGCGAGGCCAGGCCGGGCACGGGTCCGGCGAGCTGGGCCGTGACCGAGGTCCGGGTGAAGTGCCGAAGATCGGCCAGGCTGCCGGACTCGACGGTACGGCCCGCGCGGATGATGCTCACGCGGTCGCACAGTGTCTCGACCTCGGACAGGATGTGGCTGGACAGCAGCACCGTACGGCCGTCGCGCTTCTCCCGCAGGACGCACTCGTTGAAGACCGCCTCCATCAGCGGGTCGAGGCCCGAGGTCGGCTCGTCGAGGATCAGCAGTTCGACGTCGGAGGCGAAGGCGGCAACCAGCGCCACCTTCTGCCGGTTCCCCTTGGAGTAGGCGCGGCATCTCTTGCGCGGGTCGAGTTCGAAACGTTCGAGCAGTTCGGCGCGTCGCCGGGGGTCCAGGCCTCCGCGCACCCTGCCCAGCAGGTCGATGACCTCACCGCCGGTGAGCGAGGGCCACAGGGTGACGTCGCCGGGCACGTAGGCGAGCCGCCGGTGCAGCTCGGTCGCGTCCCGCCAGGGATCGCCGCCGAGGAGTTCGGCCCTGCCCGAGTCGGCGCGCATCTGGCCGAGCAGAACGCGTGTCGTGGTGGTCTTCCCCGAACCGTTCGGTCCGAGGAAGCCGTGCACCTCCCCTGTCCTGACGGTCAGGTCCAGCCCGTCCAGGGCCCTGGCCTGCCCGAAGCTCTTGACCAGGGCCTCGACCCGCACCGCCGCGCTCATCGTCGCTCCTCTAACTTGTCCAGCCCGGTCCGTGCCTGTTCGAACAGTTCCCGGCCGAGGAACTCCGGCCTGATCAGGTCGAGCTGGGCCTTGCCGACGCGTACGGTGCCCGGGGCGGAGTAGACGTCGGTGCCGAGCGCGCGGGAGACGTGCTCGTGCAGCACCGTGATGCCGAGTTTCATCGCGGTCAGCACGGTCGCGCGGGCGCGGTGGTCCGCCTCCGCGTGCCCCTCGCGGGCCAGGTGTTCCTCCGTCATGGCGACGAGCTCGTCGAACATGGCGGCCGCGCCGGGCGAGCCGTCCACGAGCGCGCGGCCGAGGTACTTCATCAGCGGGGGCGCGGTGCGGTGGACGTTCTCGATGAACTCCGGCCTCTCCAGGTTGCGGCCGGTGATGCCCACGTCGACCTGTTCACGCATGTAGCCGAGGACGTAGTCGTCGCACGCCTGCCTCAGCTCCTCCTTGGTGCCGAAATGATGCTGCACCAGGCCGGGTGAGACGCCGCTCGCGGCGGCGATCCCCCGGATCGTGGTCGCCCTGACGCCCTGCTCGGCGAACAGCCCGAGTGCGGCGTCACGGATGCGGGCCCGTGTCGTCAGGTCCTCTTCGGATATTGGTCGCACGTCCAAGAGTCTATACACACGTATTGGAACCAATTCAAGTGTTCAACTCACTTCGGCCTGCCGTACGGCCTCATGCTCGGCCGGGACGCGGTAGGTCCGCAGGGGGCGGTTGACGAGGCCGACGGAGACGACGGCGAGCGCGGCCGTCAGCCCGCCCACCAGAAGGGCCACCGGAGCCGACGTGAGGGAGGCGAGCACCCCTCCCCTGAAGTTGCCGATCTCGGGACCGGCGATGCCGATGACGTGCTCGACCGAGGACACCCGCCCCCGGTACCGGTCGGGGGTCTCAAGCTGTACGAGCGCGCCCCGGGTGACCACGGAGACGGTGTCGGCCGCACCGGCGACCGCCAGGCAGAGCAGGGAGAGCCAGATCGGCCCGGCCACGCCGAACCCGGCCAGGGCGAGCCCCCAGACCGTGGCCGCGACGAGCTGGACGAGGCCGCCGCGGCGCAGACGGGTGACGGCCCCGGAGAACAGGCCCGCGCCGATCCCGCCGAGCGCGAGCGCGGTCAGGAACAACCCCAGGGTGCGCGGGTCGCCCGCGAAGCGGATCTCGTTGACCAGGGGGAAGAGCGCGACCGGCATGGCCAGGATGGTCGCGGCGAGGTCAACGGAGAAGAAACCCCACAGGGTGGGGCGTTGGAGGCTGATCCGCCAGCCTCCCCTGGCCGGCCCGCGCCTGCTCCGCGATCCGCCGTCGGTCTCCGGCCCGTCCTCCGCTGTGAGGGCGGGCATCGGGGGCAGCCTGACCACGGCGGCCAGTGACGCGAGCCCGGCCAGGAACTGGATCGTGTACGCGGCGGGATAGTGCCACCGTGCGAGCACGAAACCGGCGAGGGCGGGCCCGACGAGCATGGACGCCTGGAAGGCGATGTTCTGCAGGGCGAGCCCCGCGGCGACCTGGTCGGCGGGCAGCAACCGGACCGGGAAGGTACGGCGGGCGGGCGCTCCGAGCGCCGAGCAGCCGGACTGGGCGGCGACCAGGGCGAGCAGCAGCGCGACCGACCGGTTCCCCGCGGCGGCCTGCGCCACGAGCCCCGCGGCCGTCAGGGCCTGGCCGACGGTGGTGAGGCGGACGAGGCTCCTGCGGTCGACGGTGTCGGCCAGCGACCCGCCGACCAGGCCGAGGGCCAGCAGCGGCAGACCCGTGGCGAGACCGATGACCCCGGTCCAGAACGAGCTGTGGGTCAGGTCCCAGACCTGTAGCAGTACGGCGACGACGGCGATCTGTCGGCCGATCGAGGCGAGGGCGGAACCGATCCACAGGTCGCGAAAGTGCCGGCTGTCACGGAGGGGCCGGACGTCCATCAGCCTTTCGCGCCAGCTCACGGCCGGGTCTCCCCCTCCGCGGAAGCCTCCGCGGAAGCCACTGTGGAAGCCTCCGCGGAAGTGGTCTCGGCGGCCGGGAACTCACCGAGATGGGAGAGGATCCGCTCTTTCATGGACCGCCGGGCCAGCGCGCTCTCCAGCTCGGCGACGACCGCGCTGAGCCGGTGGGGGATCTCGTCGTCGAGCTCGGCGACGGCGGCCTCGGTCGCGCGCCACTCGGCTTCGAGGAAGGGGATGAGGTCGCGGGCGCGGTCGGTGAGGGTGACGCGCCGGGTGCGGGCGTCCGTGCCCGGTTCCGAGTTGACCAGGCCCTCGCGGCGCATCACCGAGATCGTCTGGCTCATCGCCGAGTGCGAGCGGCCCAGGGATTCCGCCAGCTCACGGATCGTCAGCGGGCCGGTGTGCGCGAGGCGGATCAACGGATGGACGAACCGGGAGCGGACGCCTTCGATACCCCGATCCGTGTACAAGGTCTCGATCTGGCGGTCCAGGTCGCCCAGCAGGGTGTGCAGCGCGTCCCAGCGACCGGGCGACGCGGTGGGGTCCAAAGATGTCACAGCGCTAATATAACAGCACTCATACGATTTGATGGCTTGTAACGGCTGCTACATTCCATGATGTGTCTGACTCTCAGCAGGCGGGTCGGTGGCTCGTCTTCCTGGTCAAGGTCCCGGCGGAACCGTCCCGGCACCGGGTGGCCGTATGGCGGGAACTACGCAAAATGGGCGCCCTGTCGCTCGGGCAAGGAGTGTGGGCCGTACCGGACGTCCCCGTGTTCACCGACGGTGTCACCCGGGCGGGCGAACTCACCGGACAGGCGGGCGGCCAGTTCGTCACGCTTGTCGCGGCCGGGCGCGACAGCGGCGACGCCGAACGACTGCGGGAGATGTTCACCGCGGCGCGCTCGGCGGACTGGACGGAGTTCCTGGCCGACTGCGGCAAGTTCGAGCAGGAACTGGCCAAGGAGATCGGGATCGGCAAGTTCACCCTGGCCGAACTTGAGGAGGAGGAACAGTCGCTGGAGCGGTTGCGGCGCTGGCACCGTGACCTGACGGCGCGGGACGTCTTCGGCGCGCCCGAGGCGGCGCAAGCCGGGCGGCGGCTGCGCGAGTGCGCGGCGGCGTGCGAGGACTACGCCGAACGGGTCTTCGCCGCGCTGCACGAGCTGCCGGAACCGGGACGGACGCGGTGACAGGACAGGCCCAGGCCGCTCCGGCCCGGCAGATGTGGCCGCTGTACGCGGCCGGGTTCACCACCGCGTTCGGCGCGCACGGGATCGCCGCCAACCTCGGCGGCTTCTCCGATGACGCCGTCACCTCCCTGCTCGTCCTCGGCGGCCTGCTCGCCCTCTACGACGGGGCCGAGGTGCTGCTCAAGCCGCTCTTCGGCAGCGTCGCCGACCGGATCGGCGCCCGGCCGGTACTGCTGGGCGGCCTGGTGGCGTTCGCACTCGCCTCCGCCGTCTACGTCGTCGCCGACAGCCCCGGATGGCTGTGGGCCGCCCGCCTGGGACAGGGCGCGGCGGCCTCGGCGTTCTCCCCGTCGGCCTCGGCCCTGGTGGCCCGCCTCAACCCGGCGGCGAAGCTCGGGCGGGCCTTCGGCGGATACGGCTTCCACAAGTCGATCGGCTACACCCTCGGCCCGTTGCTGGGCGGGCTGCTGGTGTGGGCGGGCGGACTGCGGTCGCTGTTCGCGGTCCTCGCGGTGCTGGGTGTGGTGGTGGCGGTGTGGGCCGCGCTGGCCGTGCCCGCCGTACCGCCGCTGCCCAAGAGTCGTCAGACGGTCCTCGACCTGGTCAGGCGCCTGGCCGACCCGGCCTTCCTCGCGCCCACCGCGGCGCTGGCCGCCGCCACCGCCGCACTGTCCGTCGGAGTCGGGTTCCTGCCCGTTTCCGGCAGGGCCGCCGACCTGGGCACCGTCGCCACCGGTGCCGCGGTCTCCGTCCTGGCCGCCTGCGCGGCGATCGTGCAGCCCCGCACCGGACGCGCGCTGGACGAGGGGCGCCTGACGACCCGAACCGGCATCGTGGCCGGGCTGCTCATCACCGCCGTTGGCCTGGCGGGCGCGACGCTGCCCGGCCTGGCCGGCGTCCTGGTCGCCGCCGTACTGATCGGCGTCGGGACCGGGCTCATCACCCCGCTCGGCTTCGCCGCTCTCGCCGCCCGCACTTCTCCCGAACGCATGGGCCAGACCATGGGCGCCGCCGAGCTCGGCCGCGAACTCGGCGACGCCGGAGGCCCCCTGCTCGTCGCCGCCGTCGCCACCGCGGCCTCCCTCACCCACGGATACGCCGTCCTGGCCATCCTGCTCGCCCTTCCGCCCCTCATCGGCCTCCTCCTGCGCCGCCTCTCCCCCGAACGCCCGGCGAGCCCCTGACCACGTGCCCCGTTCGCCCGCCGTCGGACACCTGTCGGAAAGGTGGGGTGTGTGTGGCGGAAGGGGCAGGGAAGCATCTGTAGACACCCATAGTCATTGAATGAACACTTAGCGCGACAGTTCGTATCTCGCGAGAGGACGCATCATGCCGACTGCGCGCATCGCCTCCGGACACACCGCCCCCGGGCAGGGCTGGCAGGCTTACGGACCCAACGGCATCTACATCGACGTCGACACCACCGCGGCCCACTTCACCGGAGCCCCCGTCTACGTCACCTCCATCGGCAGCACCGGCGGCAACCAGTGGTCGCTGGTCGGCCCCAGCGCCGTCTACGACGCCACGGCGAGCAAGTTCCGCGTCTACGTCCAGTGGAAGGACAGCAGGCCGCTGACGCCCGCCATCGCCCAGCAGTACGGCTGGTACATCAACTGGATCGGTTACGACAACCCCTGATCCGCCCCTGTGAGCGAAGGCGGAACCCCCGGCGCGGGCCGGGGGTTCCGTCGTACCGGGAGCCTCGTTCAGGCCGGCAGCGGTTCGGGAACCAGCCTGGGGACGAGGCGGACAAGGACGACCATCGCCACCAGTTCGACCAGGGTCTGGATGACCACCGCCAGCGGCGCGATGTCGAGTACGGCGGGCAGGGCCAGGGCGAGCGGCAGCACGACCAGGGAGTTGCGGGTGGCGGCGGAGAACATCACCGCCCGGGTGGCCGCCACGTCGAGGCTCGCCGTCCGGGCGGTGAGCCTGCCGACGGCGACGGCGAGCACCACGAAGGCGGCGTACAGCGGGACCAGGCGTAGCAGGGCGAGGGCCTGGGAGCCGACCGCGGAGATCTGGGAACCGACGACGACGGCGAGAGTGGCCATCATCAGCGGCACCATGGATCCGGCCATGGCCTCCTCGACGATCCGGCCGGCCCGGTGGCGGCGCGCGAGCGCCTGCACGACCGCCGCGGCCGCCAGAGGCGCGGCGATGAGCACACCGAACGCCTCCAGGAACGGGGTGACCTCGACCACGGCGAGCACGTCCGAACCCGCGAACACCAGCAGGTAGAGGGGCAGCAGAAGCATCTGCGCGAGCATCAGCAGCGGTGCCGCCGCCAGCAGCCGCGCCCGTGCTCCGCCTGCCATGCCGGTGAAGACGATCACGTAGTCGACACACGGGGTCAGGAGCACCAGAAGCGACCCCAGGAGCAGCCCCCGGTCGTCGGCGACGAACCGGGACAGGCCGTAGACGAGCACCGGTACGGCGCCGAAGTTCGCCACCAGCACCGCGACCAGGAAGCGCACGTCACGAAAGGCCCGTCCGATCTCGGCCATCGGCACGGCGAGAAAGGTCGCGAACAACAGCAACGCCAGCACCGGGTTGATCGCGCGCTCCAGAGCCGGGGCGATCCGGGGAGGGGCGAGCCCTGCGAACGCACCGGCGGCGATCGCGACCAGATAGAGGGGGATCTGGTGCCTGTCCCACCACTTCACGGCTCGGCTCATGTCCACGGCGTCTCTTCGTTCCTCTCGTCCCGAGGGCACACGCGCGCCGCCTGCCCGGGCCGGTCGCGACCTCGGAAAACGCGCACGCCGGCAAGGCTAGGCCTTCGGGCCGGCTCGGTGGGTTCCTGCCCACGGCCGGTGGCCGCACCGTCAAGAGCCGTGCCTCACGGCATGCTTGTGCCCGGAGATCGCCTGGTGCCGAGCCCCGCCACCGGACGATCACTGCGTGCGGCGGTCCACCGCCCCGGAATAGTTGAAACATCAACTGAGTTGTGAGTGGCGAACCACGCTGAAGGGAGCGCAGACATGCCCGCCGTAACCGTCGACAACGTCCTGGCCCTGCCCCGCATCCCGCAGGACCTGGGGATCGGCCGGAAGGTGCTCGCCGTCGAGACCGCGCCCAGCGGCTTCGAGGGCGAGGGCTTCCCCGTCCGCAAGGCCCTGGCGGCGATCAAGCTCGAATACCTCGACCCGTTCATCATGATGGACCAGATGGGCGAGGTGGACTACGCGCCGGGTGAGCCCAAGGGCACGCCGTGGCACCCGCACCGCGGCTTCGAGACCGTCACCTACATCATCGACGGCACCTTCGTCCACCAGGACTCCCACGGCGGCGGCGGTGTCATCGCCGACGGCGACACCCAATGGATGACCGCCGGATCCGGTCTGCTGCACATCGAGGCTCCGCCGGAGTGGCTCGTCCAGCAGGGCGGCCTCTTCCACGGCATCCAGCTCTGGGTGAACCTGCCCTCCAAGGACAAGATGCTCACCCCGAAGTACCAGGACATCGGACGCGCCAACGTCGCCCTGCTCAGCAGTCACGACGGTGGCGCGCTGGTCCGGCTGATCGCCGGTGACGTGGCCGGGTACGCCGGGCCCGGTGCGACCCACACCCCGATCACCCTGCTGCACGCCAGCATCAGCCCCGGGGCGCAGCTCACGATGCCCTGGCGCAAGGACTTCAACGCCCTGGCCTACGCGCTGTCCGGCAAGGGCAGCGTCGGCGCGAAGAAGGCGTCCATCATCGGCGGGCAGCTCGCCGTCTTCGAGGGCTTCGGCAACCGGCCCGGCCTGGCCACCGACGCCGAGACCATCACGATCACCGCCTCGCCCACCTCGGGCCTGGAGGTCATCGTCCTCGGCGGCGAGCCCATCGGCGAACCGGTCGCGCACTACGGACCGTTCGTCATGAACACCCACGAGGAGCTGGTCAAGGCCTTCGACGACTACAAGGCAGGCCGCCTGGGCTCGATCCCCGCGGGGGACCACGCCTGACGCACCCGTCTCCACCGTCTGGGCGGGTCAGACCCGCCCAGACGAACATCGGAACCTCCGGGGCCGGTCACGTTGCGGTTGACCTCCCGGCGCCGGGCATCAGGTGTGGGGCGTGCTCCCTGACCGCCTCGAACAGCCGGCTCCTGGAGGGGTTCACCATCGCCTCCCCGGCCACGGTCACGGTCGGCACGGTCTCGTTCCCGTCCGCGACCGAGCGGACGAACGCCGCCGCGTCAGGGTCCTTCCAGATGTTGACCTCGCTGTGGCGCAGCCTTGTGAGCGGGGCGGCGGCTCCTTCGTAAACGGGGCTCAAGCCTGGCCGGGTTCGCCGTCCCTGGGGTTGTCGGTGGGGTGATCTAGTGTCCCGGCCATGACTTCAGCGACGCAGGCGTACACGTACGCCGCGCCTTCCTCCCTTGTCGACGGCCGTCTCGGATTGGCGACCTCCGGCGGCCGGGCCCTGTCCGGCCCGGCCGTGGCCCCCCGGTTCTTCAGCGGAGTGGTGACCCAGGCGGCCCCCGCCGCGGCTGCCCTGCTCGGCGTCGCCGACGTGGCCCTGGCCCGCTACCACCAGCCGCAGGCGCGGCCCGGCTGGGTGCGTGACCCGGTGGTGACGTGCAACGGAGACCGGTTGCGGTTCGAGTCGTTCTCGGCCTGTGGCGGCGTGTACGCCCGGCTTGACCTGCTGGGCGGCGCGCTCGACGGTGAGGTGTTCGACCGGGGCACCACCAACGTCGATGTGAACGCGCCGCTCCGGGAGGCGTTGGCGCGTATCGGCGCGCGTGACCCGTTGCACCTGGGGGTCGGGCTCGACGAACTGGTCGTGACCACGATGGACGGCGCGGTGGTGGAGAAGAAGGTGCCGCTGCCCGAGCGTTGGCTACGCGGCTTCGCCGAGGTGCAGGTCATCGCCTCGGGCATGGACCAGCGCGGTGAGCTGACCGGCATGGCGGCGGTGCGGTTCCTGCGTGGGCTGCCCAAGAAGGGCACGGTGTGGGTGGCGCAGGTGGGACGGGAGCTGAAGGTCTCCGACCGCAGGGGTCCCGGCTCGGTCCAGCTCGCCGGCCCCAACCGGCTCGGCACCCTCCTGCCGCTGCTGCGCTTCGCGAAGTCCCTGCGGGTGTACGGCCCGGCCGACGCCGCCTGCAGCGCCTGGGAACTGGAGCTCCCCGGTATGCGCTACACGCTCACTCTCTCGCCTGAGCGCTGGCGCGGCTTCTCCGGTGAGGGCGCGGTGCTCGACGACCTGGCCACCGACGAGGCCGAGAACGACGCCGACGTGGTGGGCATGCTGCTCAACTTCGAGCCCGAGATCGAGATCGGCCTGCTGGCCGACCGCGCGGGCATCCCCGCCGGCCGGGTGCGGGCCGCGCTGACGCAGCTCGGTGTCGCCGGCCGGGTCGGCTACGACCTGTCGGAGGCCGCCCACTTCCACCGTGAGCTGCCCTACGACAAGGACAACGTGATCCTGCTCAACCCACGGCTGGCCAAGGCGCGCAAGCTCGTCGACGCGGGAGCCGTACACCTCGAAGGCGAGCTGGCCACCGTCCGGACCTCGGGCGGAGCGCGCCGGGTCTCGCTGACCGACGGGTCCTGCACCTGTGAGTGGTGGTGGGACCATCGCGGCTCCCGTGGGCCGTGCAAACACGTGCTGGCCGCCCGGATCGTCGCCCGTGCCGCCGTGGAGGTCTCCCGATGACTCTCTGGGCGGAGATCTGTGACCTGGTCGCCCGTGACCAGGTCACCCGCCTGGCCGCCCGGCTGGTCACGCTCACCGAGGAGGAGCGCGCCGAACTGGGCGGGCGGTTGCCCGGCCTCGTCAAGGAGCTACGCCGTACCCTCACCGAGCGGGTGCGCGCCGATCACCCCGACGACTTCGAGGAGACGGCCTTCTGGGAGATCAGTGAACTGCTCGACAGACTGGCGGGCGGGCTGCTGCTGACCGGGGTCGGCGTCATCACCGGCCCTGCGGCGGCGGTGACGTGGATGACCGGCCGCGACGTCAACCGCCGCTGGGCCGAGGCTGTTGACGTCGCCCAGGTGTGCCGGGTGGCAGCCACCCGGCCCCAAGAGTGGCGTCGTGATGTCGCGGTCCGGCTGGCCCAGCGGGTGCGCCGTCCCGGCGACCGCATCGCGCCGCTGGCCGTGGCGCTGCTGCGTGAGTCCGGCGCGGTGCCGCCCGACCACGACCCGCTGGTGGCCGCCTGGCTGGCCGCGCCGAGCGTGGCCGGTGACCCGCTGACCCCCGTGCTGCTGCCTCGTGTCTTCGACGCCGACGGCGCGGGTCGCGTCCTCCGTGACGAGCGGTTGGAGCCCCGGCCAACCCGTTGGCTGGCCGCCGCCGCCCGCGAACTGCCCAGGAAACAGGCGCTCGACGGTTGTGTGAGCCGTTTCCTGCGCGGCGGCGAGGCGCAGGACCTGCGGTTCTTCGTCCGGCTGCACACGCTCCTCGCCCCCACTCCCGAGGAGTCCGCGCCTCGGCTGCGTGACTACCTGCGGTTGTTGCCGTCGGCTCCGGGAACGGTCGCCGAACTGGCCGCCGAGCAGGTACGTGGGGCGATGCCGCTCGGCCATGCCGACCTGGTCGAGGCCGTCGAGGCGCTCACCTTCCGGGATGAGGCCAAGCTCGCCGCCACGGGCCTGCGCTGGCTCGACCAGGCGATCCGGGCCACGCCCGAGACGGCCGCCGATTTCGTGACCGCGCTGACCACGGCGTACGCGCACAAGTCCTTCGACGTGCGCAACCGCGCGGTTGAGCTGACCCTGAAGCACGCAGGCCTGTTCGCCGGCCACCCTGAGGCGATCCTCGACGGCGTCCACCACCTGCCCGTCGATCTGGGGGTGAAGCTGGCCGAGCGGTTCGGCGGGGAGGTTCCGGTCGAGGAACCGCTGGAGCGCAAGGAGTTCCCGCCGCTGCCCGCGCCTCCGGAGGCTCGGAGGTTCCCCGAGCCGTCGATCTCCCCCGGCCACGATGAGCGTTGGGTCGGCCAGGAACGCTGGCTTGCCGCCTTCGTCACCGGCATCGCCGACGACCGGGCGGAACTGTGCCGCAGGCTCAAGCCTCGTGTCGAGCAGAACCAGGGGTACTGGCGCTCCAGGGAGGCGCGTCTCGACCCCGACGACTGGCAGTCGGCGCTGTCCGCCGAGCTCGTCACCCCCGGGAGCGTGCCGGAGCTGCCACCGATCGAACCGGAGAAGTTCTGGGACGACGCGAACCACTCCGTGGGGGTGCGCACGCTCACCCGTGGCGAGGAGCCCGACCCGGAGCCGAGGCCCCGGCGGTTCGTCATAGGCGGCGCCTACCGGCCCGGCCGCTACCTCGACGACGACACCCCGCTGCGCGCCTTCTTCATCACCTGGAACAGCGACGACGGCCCGGACGGGGCGACTGCCCGCGAGGGCGATGAGCGGGTCCCCTTCAGCGGGGGCCGGATCCACCTGTACGACTCCCCCGCCGACGACGAGCTGCCCCGTCCCTCCGACGCCTTCAACGACGAGGAGAACGACGACGAACTGCCGGATCACCTCCATCCGGCGCGGATGAGACCCGGTGTCCTGTACGACGACTCCGCCGAGGCCATGCCGTCCTTCATCCTCGACCACGCCTACGAGCGCATGGCCGAACTCGGTCTGGACCCCGCCAGGATCGCGGCGATGCGGGCGGGTGAGCGGGTACCCCCGCCAGGCCCGGACGAGCCGCTCGTGGAGGTGACCGTCGTCTTCGTCCCGCCCCGGCTGCGTTCCTTCATGCCCAAGGAGTTGCCCGAGCACGACGAGTGGCGGCGGCGCAACCACCTGCCCCACCCCAATCGTGTCTCCCCGCCCCATGATTTCCTGCTGCACCGCTACGCGGAACTCGCCGGAGCCCTCCGAAACGACACCCTGCCGCCCGTACTGCTGGCCACACCGACCTGGATGAGCGGCCACCTCGATCCCGACGTGCTGGTCGACCGGCTGGAGACCTGCGCCGCCGCCGGGGTCGAGCCGCCTCCGGCCGACCTGGCGCAGGCGTTGTTGCGGTTGCCCCGGGGCAGCCATCAGGCCGCGGCAGAGCGGGCCGCCAAGGTCGACTCGGAGGCGGCGCGTTCGGCCGCCCGCTGGCTCGCCGGTGACGGCATGGCCGATCCCGAGTGCGGCCACGTGTGGCGCCACATGGTGAACGCGTCCATGGTCGAGTTCGGCGACGGCGAACCGGAGCACTTCACCGATGTCAGGCTGCAGCCGGTGTTGCGGGTGACGGCCCCGACCGGTCATCGGCTGATCGACGAGGTGCTGCTGCGTCAGCCGTTCGACTGGACGGTCGAAGGGGCCGGCAGCACGCTCCGGGCGTGGCCCGCCATGCTGCCCTCACACCGCGAGGTCGCGGCTGTCAACTACCTGCCCTACCTGCTGGGCGGCTACTGGAGCACGCAGGTGACCCCCTCGGAGATCACCGGCCTGGAGATCGCCCAGGGCCCGATGGGCGAGTCCACGGCGGTGATCCTCGCTTACCTCCTGGCCGGCGGCGTGCCCGGTGTGATCCCGCTGGTCCTGAGCATGGCCGCCAGGGGCGAACTGCCCGCCGAGGCGATCGGCCGTCAGCTCGCGCTGGTGCTGCGCCGTACCTGGCTGGAGACCCGTTCCGCCATCGCGGCCCTGACCGGGCTGGCCGACGCCGGTGGCCACCAGGAGGTGTGGAACATCCTGCGCGCTCTGCTGCCCGGGATGTTGCCGGGCGAGGGACAGCGCATCACCGTGACCCACGCAGAACTCGTCGCCTTCGCCACCGACGTGGCGCGCTGGACCGGTGCGAGCGGAGAGATTCCGGTCGTCGCCGGTTTCGCGCGCAGCCGCCGGAGGATCCGCTTCGTCCACGAGTGCAAGCGTCTTCACTCCCAGCTCACCGAGGGCACCGCGTTCTCTCCTGCCGTCCAAGGCTGAGACTTTTCGCCGTGCGTGGTGATCGCCGTCTCCGAGGGGAGGCGAGAGGGCCTCGGCTGTATCGACCCGGGTCCGTCTGTCGGGGATGACTTCCCGGCCGCCGCCCGTCCGATGAGACCGGTTCGACGCTCCGGCCGCCACGAACACATCGGGCCGCGCGGATTCCGCGCGGCCCGATGGAGGAGCGATGTGACACCGGCCGGTCGCCGATGCCCGTCCGTGCCGGAGGATCAGGCGATCTGCCCTCGGTACCCGACCGGCCCCTCACCGGGGAAACGGGCGGTCCCCTCGAACTTGGTGCCGTCGTCGAAGAAGGTCACCGAGCCGTTGCCGGCGTTGTCGCTGCTCCAGGTGACCGTGGTGCCCGTGGCCGGACGGCCGTCGCCGGGGACGACCTGGCCACGACTGGCGATGGACAGGATGAGAGGAGTGTCCTGCTGCCATCCGCCGCCACCCGTGTGGATCTCGGTGTTGTACCTGGCCACTGTTGTCTCCTTCGCTCGGTTGAAGATGGAGACGCGGTCGGGTCCGTTCGGGAACCCTCGCGCGCCTTTTCATCCTGCCACCACAGACAGTGATTAATAAGTCACTTATAGTTGTCTCAGGGCGATGAAGATGTGACGCCAGAGACAGTTGGGGCAGTTCTGGCCACGCACCGTATGGCTTCGCGAAGAATGGGGCGGTTTCGGGTGTGTCCGGCGGTGGCCTCCGCCGGCGCGTATCGCGCCTTTCTCATATCCGGTGCCGGTTCTCCAAACAATTCACCGGTCACCCGTGTCTAAACAGTCGCAGGAGACCCGCGCAATCTGGGACGCGAAAGGATCGTTTCGTGTGCGTCAGTGAATACGGGAGACCGATAACAATTTTTTTGACAGTGGCGAATTCTGTCATGGAAAACCAGCGATGAACGGGGCCGTGTCCCACAGCGGGGACCTGCCCGCCTCCGACCGGTTCGGCCGGTGGCATGAGACGGCGGACCGGTCCCTGATGCCCACCGTGGTGCACAGCGACCACGAGGCCGACTTCCGTGCCACCATGCGTGTGCTCGACCTCGGCTCGACGCAGGTGTACGCGGTGACCTGTCCGTCCCTGCGGTCGCGCCGTACCTCGGCGCAGGTTCGCGGGTCCGATCCCGAGACGTACTGCCTGTCACTCTCTCGGCGTGGCACCACGCAGATCACCCAGTTCGGCAGGCAGGCGACCGCGGGGCCCGGGGACATGGTGTTCTACGACAACTCACATCCCTGTCACGGTGAGATCGTCGCCGACGAAACCGGCAGTTTCGAGGGGCTGGTCCTGCAGGTCCCCAAGGCCGCGCTGTCGCTGCCCGCCGACGCGCTCACCTCTCTGGCCTCGGTCAGCCTGCCCTCCCGCGACGGCGTCGGCGCCCTGCTGCACCGCTATCTGGAGGAGTTGATGCGCAACGCCTCCGGCTACACCATGGCAGACGCCTCCCGCCTGTCGGCCGTCACCGTCGCCCTGTTCACCGCGATGTGCGCCCACCACCTTGAGGCCACCGAGGCCCTGCCGCCCGAGACCCACCGGCAGGTGCTGAAGACGCGCATCCACGCCTTCATCCAGCGCAGCCTCAGCGACCCGGCGCTGTGCGCCGAGACCGTCGCCGCCGCCCACCAGATCTCCGTCCGCCACCTGTACCACCTCTTCGAGGAGCAGGGCCTGACCGTGGCGGCCTGGATACGCCGGTGCCGCCTGGAACGCTGCCGTCACGACCTGGCCGACCCGGCCCAGCGCTCCCTGCCGATCCACGCCATCGCCGCCCGGTGGGGGTTCGCCAGCAACGCCCACTTCAGCCGCACCTTCCGCGCCGCCTACGGTCTGTCCCCCGCCGGCTATCGCTCGTCGCGCGAATGGGTGTGGCACGGCCGTGACCGGAGGGGAGGTGGGCGACCACTGCCGCCGCCGGAGAGCGTGTTCTCCCGTGAGGCCGTGCGGGAAATATCAGTAACCGGTGCGGCAGCCGTCAATGACATACCGGCTATAAGCCGACAAACTAATCACAAGCTGTTTCCGAGTGAGGGGCAGGGCACCCAGGAGGCCGGTCCCATCGGTTCATGAACGGCCCCACCGCGAGACCTTTCGCGTACGGCGGCGCGTGAGGCACCAACCCTCTCTCAAGCCCGGATCGGCGGGCGAGCCACGTACGCCCGCCGATCCGTTTACCCGTCGTCGTTCTTCGCTCCGAGGGTGATTCGCCGCATGCTCCCGCTGCGTGAACCGACCGGTCCCCGCACATGGAACCCGCCCTCAGAACGCCCGGAACCCCCGAGGCGTCCTGAAGCACCGTAGGACGACCGCCGCCCCGGCCTCGGAAACGGAGGACGGGGTGGCGCGGTCTCCGATCAGGGCGTGACCAGACGTTCGCGAAGGAAGGCACGGATCTGCCCGGCGACCGCCTGGGGCGCGTTCAGGTCGGGGGCGTTGTGGTCCAGCCCGCGCGAGATCACGTACCGGGCGTCGGGCATCACCTCCGCCAGGCGGGGCAGTACGCCGGTCAGATAGCCGGGCGTCTTCTCCCCGCCCAGCAGCAACGCCGGGGAGGCGATGCCCGCGTATCTCGTGCCGTCGGAGTCGAGGCGGCCGATCTCGCCGATCTCCGCCGGGGCGGTCGCCATCATCGCCCGCATGTCGCGTCCCTCGGCCCCGCTCAGCATCATGAACGCCAGCGCGCGGAACACCGGCGTCGGCGCGTTTCCGATCGGGGTCAGGCGAGTGCCCCTGAGGAAGGCCGCCATCGCCGCGACCTGCCTGCCCTCCCCCAGCAGACGGGTGAAGTCCGGCAGCCAGCGAGTGTCGAACGACCCCTCGACACTCACGCCCGGCTCGTACGCCATCAACGCGGCCACCCTTCTGCGCAGCCCGAGATGCAGGGCCGTCAGACCTCCGTAGCTGTGCCCGAAGACCAGGTCCGAGCCCGTGCGCTCCATGACGGCGACCGCGTCGTCGACCTCGGTCTCGACACCGTAACCCGGGCCCTGCGGCCCGCTCAGGCCACGCCCCCGTCGCTCGATCACGTGCACCGCGTAGGTGTCCGAAAGCTCCCGGGCCAGGACGCCGTAGTGGTGGGCGCGCCGGTTGTTCCCGGGGATCACCACCAGCCCCGGCCCGTTTCCCTGGCTGAGAAACGCGATCGTCGTCCCGTCCGCGGAGGTCACCACGTCGTCATGCCACTCGATCTCCGCCCTGCCGCTCATTCGCCCCGTCCTCGGTGGAAACAGACGTCGTTGCCGCACGTGAACCGGTACGGCTAGGATATGAAGTGTACGGTACAGTCTCGTTCGGTTAGGTGGCATGGTCAGAGGAATTGCGCGCGAACAGGCGATTTTGACGGCGACGATCGAGTTGCTCGGCGAGATCGGTTACCAGGCGCTGACGATGGACGCGGTGGCCCAGCGGGCACGCGCCAGCAAGCAGACCATCTACCGCCGGTGGCGGGGAAAACCGGAGCTGGTCAAGGCCGCGCTGGACGCGCGCGACGCCGTACAGGTGGCCGAGATCCCCTCGACCGGCACCCTGCGCGGTGACCTGCTGGCGGCGCTTGACACATTGTGCGCCGAGGCCGACGACCGGTACCTGACCATGATGACCGGGCTGATCCACGCGATGCGGACCGACGCCGAACTGGCCGAGACCCTGCGTTCGCACGTGGCCGACGAGGACCAGGGGCCCTTCCGGGTGATCGTGGAACGCGCCGTGGCCCGTGGCGAGGTGCCCGCGAGCACATCGACCGAGCTGGCGCATCAGGTGGCGGAGGGGCAGATCATGCGCCGGATGATCCTCAACGGCCCGCTCGACCACGAATTCCTGACCGGCCTGGTGGACGACCTGCTCATGCCCCTGCTGACCAGGAGCTTCCCCGTCGAGGCGAACGACCTGCCGGGCCGCTGAGGGCCGTCCTGGCCGTTGGGAGCCCGGCGCGCGGTGGTGTCAGGAAGCGGGGCCGGTCGCCTCGATGGAGGACCCGCTGCCCGCCTCAGCTGGGCACCGTGTCGGTGAGCGCGGCAGGTCCCTCGAAGGTGCGGGGTGTCTGGGTGCGGTAGGAGTGGCCGAGCTCCGGGCCGAGCCCGAAGTAGTGGCGGAAGTTGTAGATGAGAGGGCTCCAGGCGGCGGGGTCGATGTGGTCGGTGCCCGGAACGACGATGCGGGGGTCGGCGTGCACCTTGCACACGACGGCCTCGACGATGAGGAAGTCCTCGAAGAGATCCGGCCGTACCCGCTCGGCGCGGGCCTCCAGTTGGATCGGGCATCCGGCGACGCGAGGCGGCCGGACCAGATGGGAGGGTTCGCCGGTCACGCCTGCGGCGGCGAACTTGTCCGGCTCGAAGCGGCAGCCCTTGGGTTTGCCGGAGGGGACCGGATTCCGGCCGGTCAGCGGCGCCAGCCGCTCCACGGCCGGCCACTGGGCGGGGGCCGGCAGGCTGATGACCAGGTCGGGGCGGCTGCCGAGGTTGGACGCGGTCTGCCCGTCAAGCCCCAGTCCCATCACCACCGTCTGCCCAAGGGCCCATGCGGACGATATAGGGGCGAGGTTAAACGAGCCGTCCGGATTCTCCGTCGTCAGGAGCACCACCGGCGTCCCGAAGTACAGGATGCTCGGCTCGATCTCCAGGTGGGTCACGACCGTCTGTTCGGGCAGGGTGTGGGGAGATGCCGCGTTCATGGTGGCAGCCTAGGATCCGGTCGTTTCGGCCAGGGCCGAAACGTCGAAGGGGCTGACGGGCCGCACGGACACGCGGTGCGCATGCGGCCGGTCCCGGCCCGGCCATCGTGGCGAAGCCGCCGGCCGATGGTGTGTGAACAGGCTTTGCCCGGCTCTGCCCGGCGGCCGGACTTGGTCGGCATGCCCTTGCCCGTGGCCGCCGATCTGTCACGGTTCGATGTGGGCCTTCATCGACTGCCAGGGGGAGGCGTCGAACAGCAGCATGATCGAGACGATCCTGCCGTCCTCCAGGCGGAAGTGCTCGGCGGTGCGCTGCGTGCCCACCGGTGTGGCGGTGCGCACGTCGTAGACGAGGGTCGCCTCCGCCTCGCCGTACAGCTCGCTGATCAGTTCCACACCGGTCACGATCGACACGAAACCCGGCAGTGTGGCCAGGTGGCCCGTCCGGTCGTCGGAGCTGATGAACGGGCTCTGGAAGTGGAACGGCTCCCCCAGATGCTCGGCGGCGGCGGTCACGTCGCCGCGGAAGCGCGCCTCGTGGTAGCCGCGTACGGCGTGGCGGGTTCGTTCCGGAGAGGAGGTGGTCATGAGCGGGGTCCCGTCTGGCGGAGGTGGCCGGTGAGGCGGTGCTGGTTGGCGGCGAGCCGCAGGCACAGGTCGCGGAAGGTGACGAGGTCATCGGGGGTGAACCCCTGGAACATGGCCCGCATCGCCATCCGCGCGGGCTGGCGGAACGCCTCGATCCACGCCTGTCCCTCGGCGGTGATCTCGGCCAGGACCGAGCGCCTGTCCTCTGGGTCGGGGACGCGGCGGACAAGCCCGTCGCGTTCCAGGGTGTCCACCAGGCCGGTGACGTTGCGGGAGCTGACCCCGGCGGCGCGGGCGAGGTCACCGATGCTGATGCCCTGGCCGGCCGCGCCGAGCCGGATCAGCAGGTCGAGGGCGCCCGCGCTGACCCCCCTGCCCTCGGAGCCCTGGGCGCGCACGCGTTCCACGGAGTGGTAGGCGGTGCGGACGGCGGCGCCCGCCTCGAAGGCGAGCAGTTGGTCGCCGTCTTCGGCGAACCGCGCCATCGCCTCTCTGACGCGGGGGTCGTAGAGGGTCCCGTCCTCGTCGTGCCCGTAGTTGTGTACGTCATTCATAGTGAGAATGGAGATTAGTACCTACTTCCAGATCTCCGCAACGAGGCCGCTACGCCTTTTCGGAGAGCGGGCGAAAGGCCCCGCTCCGGAGCAGCAGGTGAAGGGCCAGCAGGCTCAGCCAGCACCACCCGATGATGATCGCCACACGCTGGAACAGCCCGCTGAGACCGGCCAGTCCTTCGGCCTGCTCGAAACCCAGGCTGGAGAGGGTCATCGCCACCGTGAAGGCGATCCCGGTGAACGCGGAATAGGCCGCCCATCCGCGTTCTCCCCAGCCGGCGAAGCGCCGGGTGAAGACGAAGCAGGCCGCCACCAGGGCCACGAAGGTGGCGAACGAGATGCCGTCGTGCAGGGCGGCGTGCGTACTGCCGTAGTGCGTGAGCCTGGCCGGGGTGCCCGGCGGATAACCGTTGATCGGGTCGGTGACGAAGATCCCGGCGCCGAGCAGTCCCAACGCCCAGACCGCCACCAGTAGCGGCCCCCAGGTCGAGCCCCCGAGTGGCTGGAGCGCGCGCCTTAACCCGACGGCGAAGGCCAGGGTGAGCAGGCCCGCGACGAGGAAGTTGGCCACCTGTACCCACCCGAGATCACCCAGGGCGAGTGAACTGACCGGATGGCGCAACAGGTCGTAGCCGGCTCGGGCGGCGCCCGCGACGAGGAAGGTGAGGACGAACAGCGGGCCTGCGATCACCCCGCAGGCGAGGAGAGGGGCGGTCCGTGCCGCCTCGGCCAATCGGGAACGTGTTCGCGCTGACATGGATGGCACTGCCCCTCTGGGAATGGGTGACGATGCGGCTTCGTGCACCCGGCGGCGAAGAAGCGGGACGCGTCGCCTCCGAGTGTTTGTCAGTTTGGGTTGACAGCCACTCATGTGTCAACCCGGGTTGACACATGAGGGAAGTTCTCGAAGAGGCGCCGATCGTGCGGCAGGCAGCCCCCCTGCGCCCGCTCTGTCATCAAGCGCGAGCCACCTCCCGCGAGCGACCTGACTCCGCCGTGGAACGAGGCAACCGCGCCTCGACGCCATGGCCGTACGCGGTCGCATACGACCGGGAAGGGCGGGGTCACCGCCTCCGGCGGGATCGAGGGCCGGACCCCAGGGCGAAGTCGGCGGCGTCGGCGATCGCGTCCGCGAAGTACTCGGTCGCCTGGGCGGCCGTACCGCCGTTCACATGAATGTGGTCCGGGGCGGCGGGCTGTTTCCTGAACAGGAACCCCGGCAATATGGAGACGCCTTTCCTGGCCAGCCGCGTCGAAACCGAGTGCTCATCGGGAACCGGCACCCAGACGCTTATTCCCGAGTCGCTTCCGATGTCGAATCCGCGTTCCCTCAACGCCTCGACGAAATCGGCGTGCCTTCGCCGGTAGGTGGCGGCCGAGGAGGCGACGGCCGCGACGGAAGCGGCGTCGGTGAGATGGAACGCGAGGGCGTTCTGCAGAATCCGGCTCACCCACCTACTCGAATAGGTGATCTTAAACCACATCCGCTCGACGTGGTGGTGTGTTCCACCGACGACCGCCACCCGGGAGTCGGAACCGTGGGAGAAGATGAAGTTCTGTACCTGGACGATCTGCCTGCCCAGATACGGCCCGAGCGACGGCACGCCGTTCTCGGCGAGAAAGGGGATGATGACGACCTCGATGACGGTGACGGACGATTCCGCGAGCAACGAGGCCGCCCTCTCCAGCCAGGCCGGAGTGACCGAACGCCCCAGCGGGACGTGGCCGAACGGCTGATAGATAAAGGCACTCGGTTTGTCGGCCAGTGCCTTTTCGAGAATGTCGAGATCCGGCCCTCCATCGCCATAGGGAATGGAGACGGGAGCCGCCCCGACGGATTCGACGATGTCGAAAATGCGGGGAAACGACGGCTCCTCGACCATCACACGGTCACCCGCCTTGACCGATGTGCCGAGCGCGAGGTCCACACCGTCCATTCCGCCGTGCACGACCAGGAAATCCTCCGCGGGGAACGGCCAGATCGGCTCGACCGCGTCGCGGAGCTCAGGGGTGATCAGCTCGGGTTCGAGCAGGTGCAGCTTGGGCGTCCCCGCCGCCGCGAGCAGCGCCGCCCGCGAGTCCGGTAGCAGCTCCGGGTCGTAGTTGAGGTTCCCCAGGTCGACGGGCATCCCGGCGCCGGCCCGCAACATGCGCTCAAGCCGTGAGGCACGGGGGACGGACGGCGGCCCGGTGACGATCGTCCCGCCCCTGCGGCGTGTCTCGACGACACGGCGGTCGGCGAGGACGCGCCAGGCCTGCGCGACGGCCGACGGACTCATCCTCAGCTCGTGGGCCAGCGCGCGGATCGTGGGCAGCCGCGTCCCCGGCGGGATCTCACCGGAGGCGATCAGTTCGAGCACGGTACGCGCCAGCACGCTCGCGTTGTGCAGCGGCGTCCGGGTCGCGATGAGCCTGCGAAGCTCGTCGGGCTCCACGCTCCCCCCGTTCCGGATCGGGCTGTCGCGTATATGTACGTGTACATAAGTGCATTGACGTGCTGTGTGTACGTTCCGTACGGTCCGAGCTTACTCCGGGTCGGCCCCACCCCCCACGGTGGCCGATGCCCGGCCCAGGCCGACGACCTGTCGCCGGC
Source organism: Streptosporangium sp. NPDC020145 (assembly GCF_040631275.1). Classification (NCBI taxonomy): domain Bacteria; kingdom Bacillati; phylum Actinomycetota; class Actinomycetes; order Streptosporangiales; family Streptosporangiaceae; genus Streptosporangium; species Streptosporangium sp. NPDC020145. The sequence goes on from NZ_JBEXZT010000028.1 coordinate 28,137, forward strand.
GAGGCGCACGAGGGAGAGCGCGATGACGCGGATCAAAGGTGCACGGATCAGATACGGCGCGGCGCTGGCCGCGGTCGCCGTGCTCGCCGGGTGCGGCACCACAGACGGAACCGAGGGCGGCCAGACCGTGGCGACCGGCATGCAGGCCGGTCAGCTCGACGCCAACCAGGCCGAGGTGCGGGACGGCGGCGCGGTCACCTACTCCATAGAGGTCGACGTCAAGAACTGGAACATCCTGCACGCCACCGGCGACGTCTTCGGCTACCGGCAGATCCTCAACCCCGTCCTGCCACACGCGATGATCTCCATGCCGGACTTCACGATGGCGAAGAACGACGCGCTGCTGCTCGACGCCAAGGTCGTGAAGGAGTCGCCGCAGACCGTCGAGTACACGATCAGGCCGGAGGCCGCCTGGTCGGACGGCACACCGATCACCGCCGAGGACTTCAAGTACACCTGGCAGGTCCAGGACCCCGGGCAGTGCTCGACCTGCCAGCCCGCCACCACCGCCGGATACGACCAGGTGGCCTCGGTCACCGGCGGCGAAGGCAAGACCGTCACCGTCACCTTCGAGAAGACCTACCAGCCGTGGCGGCTGATGTTCCCGTACCTGCTCCCGGCCCACATCGCCGCCCAGCACGGAGACCTGGCGGCCTCCTTCAACGACTTCTTCGCCACCACCGTGCCGACCTGGTCCGGCGGGCCGTACCTCATCGAGCAGCACGTGCCGAACCAGTCGGTCACCATGAGGAAGAATCCCAAGTGGTACGGCGACGGCCCGCGGCTCGACCAGCTCATCTTCCGGATCCTCACCGACGAGCGGCAGGCCGTGACGGCCATGGCCAACAACGAGATCCAGGTCGTGGCGCCGCGCCCGACCCTCGACCTCGTCGAGCAGCTCAAGGGCATCGGCGGCGTCACCACGATGATGGCCTCCGGCCTGCTCTACGAGCACCTGGACATCAACACCGCGCACCCGGCCCTGTCCGACCAGGCGCTGCGCCGCGCCGTCTTCACCGCGATCGACCGGAAGGCGATCGTCGACAAGACCATCGGGCAGTTCTCCCCGAACACCGAACCGCTGGGCAACCGCAACTTCATGCCGGGGCAGAAACTGGAGGGCACCGACGCCTACAAGGACAACGTGACCGGCAAGGGCCTGGGTGGCGGCCAGATCGACGCCGCCAAGAAGATCCTCACCGACGCCGGATACACGATCGGCGACGCCGGGCTCACCGACCCCAAGGGCAAGCCGGTTCCCACGCTGCGGATGCGCTACAGCAAGGGCAACCAGATGCGGCTGGACACCTCGGTGCTCGTGCAGAACCAGCTCAAGCAGCTGGGCATCACGCTCCAGCTCCAGGAGACCGACAGCCTCGGCACCACGGTGAACACCGGTGACTTCGACCTGATCGTCTTCGGCACCAACCTCGACGTCATCCCCACCGCTACGGCGCAGTCGGTGTTCGGCTCCAAGGGCACCCACACCGGATACAAGGACTCCGAGGTCGACGGCTGGCTCTCCGACGCGGCCCAGACGCTCGACCCCAAGCAGGTCGTCGACCTGCTGAACAAGGTGGACGAACGGATCAGCGACCAGGCCGTGACGCTGCCGCTGTACCAGACGCCGACCCTGCTGGCCTACCGCGGTGACCTGGGCAACATCCGGGTCAACCCCACCCGCTTCGGCACCGGCTACAACGTCCAGGAATGGGGTGTCAAGAATGGCGGCTGACCGTCGGCCGAGCCTGGACTTCGTCGTCGAGGTCCCGGCCCCGGCCGTCGAGTTCAACGAGGTCTACCGCAACTTCGTGGGTTCCGCCGGATACTTCGTCGCCAACAACGTCTACAGCCGCCTGGTGGTCTACGACACCGGTTCACCGGCCGCCTTTCCCGACCTGGCCGAGCACTGGGAGATGGCGCAGGACGCCCGGACCCTGCGCTTCCAGCTCAACCGGAACGCCCGCTGGCACGACGGGCACCCGGTGACCGCGCACGACGTCGCCCACACCCACCTCACCGCGCTGGCCAACGGTTACCACGCGGCCTCCTTCCTGCAGGACGTGCAGGACATCGAGGTGCTCGACGACCACACGCTGCGGTACGCGCTGCGCAGGCCCAACGCCGGGTTCCTCGCCCAGCTCGGAAACCTGGTGTTCGCCCACGTGCTGCCCAGACACCTGTACGAGGGCACCGACTGGGCCGACAACCCGCACAACCAGCACCCGGTCGGCTCTGGACCGTTCCGATTCGCCGAGCACGTCCCCGGGGAACGGATCGTCCTCGAAGCCTGGAAGGACTACTGGGGGCCGCCCGCCGGCGTCGACCGGGTGGTGCTGGACATCGAACCCGACCTCGACGAGGCGGTCCGCAAGGTCGCCGACGGCCGGGCGCACTACATGGTCCAGGACGTGCTGACCTTCCCCAGGCTGCACCTGGCCGAGCACAGCACGACCGCCTCGCTGTGGCGCAAACGGGGCCCCGGCGTCGCGGTACTCGGCTTCAACCACACCCGGGAACGCTGGCGCGACCGCCGGGCACGGGCCGGGGTGGCGCACGCCGTCGACCGGCGCGACCTCGAACCGCTGGCCGACCCCGGCTGGTCGGAGCCGTACGCGCACTACCTGCCGCGCAGCGTCGAGTGGGCCTACGCCGACGACGCGACCGCGCCCGCCTTCGACCCGGAGCTGGCCGGTCGCCTGCTCGGCGAGTGCGGCGTCACCGGTACGGCGCCGCTGCGGCTGGTGTACATGAAGACCTTCACCGGGCACGCGGGCATCGCCGCCGTGGTGGCCGAGAACCTGCGCGCGGCCGGCGTGGACGTCGAGGTCGCCGGGCTCGACTCACCGGCCTGGTCGCGTGAGGTGGCCGGGGAGGCGGACTTCGACCTGTCGATCAGCGGCGGCAACATGATCCCGGACCCGGAGATCACCTCCAGCCGGTTCGAGACCGGCGGCGGACGCAACCACACCCGGTTGTCCGACCCCGAGGCCGACGCCTGCTACGCCGCCGCCCGCGCGAGCGTCGACCGGGTACGGCGCGGCGAGCACTACCGGGAGCTGCAGCGGGTCTGGGCGCGCAACGTGGACTGGGTTCCGCTGTTCTGGTACGCCGCCTACTACCTGCGCAGCGACGACTTCTTCGGCTGGCCCGACCAGATCGGCTTCCGGGTCCCGTTCTGGCACTGGGGCCGCATCCGCCCCGCCACCCCCTGACCAACCGTTTCCCGCCTGAGATCCAGGCATTTCACGAAGGAGAGGAAAAGGGACTTGGACGAGTACATCGTCGTCGTACCCGTGGACGCGACCGAGATCAACGAGTCGTACCGCAACGTCGTCGGAGGCGCGGGCTACTTCGTCGCCAACAACGTCTACAGCCGCCTGGTCGTCACCGAGGTCGGCGGCGCGGCGTCCTACCCGGACCTGGCCGAGCACTGGGAGTGCCTGGACGGCGGGCGGCGCTGGCGGTTCACGCTCAACCGGCACGCCCGCTGGCACGACGGCCGTCCGGTCACCGCGCACGACGTCGCCTACACCCACCTCACCGCGCTGGCCAACGGCTACCACGCCGCCTCGTTCCTGCACGGCATCGCGGACATCACGGTGCTCGGCGACCACCTGGTCGAGTACGTCCTGCACGAGCCCAACGCCGCGTTCCTCACCCAGCTCGGCAACTTCGCCGCCACCCACGTGCTGCCCAGGCACCTGTACGAGGGCACCGACTGGGCCGACAACCCGCACAACCAGCACCCCGTCGGCTCCGGACCGTTCCGGTTCGCCGAACACGTCCCCGGGGAGCGGATCGTCCTCGAACGGTGGGACGGCTACTGGGGGCCGCCCGCCGGTGTCGACCGGGTCACCCTGCTCATCGAACCCGATCTCGACGAGTGCGTCCGGATGATCGCGGACGGCCGGGCGCACTACGCGCCGCAGGACGTGCTGACGATGAAGCGGCTGCCGCTGGCCGAGGGCGCGGAACACGCCGAGGTGTACCGCGAGCGCGGACCCGGCATCGCACTGCTCGGCTTCAACTACCGCCAGGAACGCTGGTCGGACCGCAGGCTGCGGCTGGCGCTCGCCCACGCGGTCGACCGTGAACGGCTGCGCCGCTTCGCCGAACCCGGCTGGTCGGAGCCGTGGGCGAACTTCCTCCCCGGCAGCAGCTTCGCCGTGGCCGAGGACGTGACCGCGGTCGGGCACGACGCCGCCCAGGCCGAGAAACTGCTCGACGAGGCCGGTTACCCGCGTGACGCGGACGGCTGGCGGATGTCGCTGCGGCTGTACTACATGGCCACCTTCGACGGGCACGGCGGCCTGGCGGCCAGCGTCGCCGAGGACCTCGCCGCGGTCGGCATCCGCGTCGAGCACGGCGGCCTCGACTCCGAGACGTGGAGCCGCCAGATCTCCGGAGAGGGAGACTTCGACCTGACGATCAGTGGCGGCAACATGATGCCCGATCCGGACATCACCGCCAGCAGGCTGTCCACCGGCGGGCAGCGCAACCACCTGAAGCTGTCGAACCCGGAGGCCGACGCCTGTTACGCCGCGGCCAGGGCGACCGTCGACCGGCGGGAACGGGTCGCACACTACCGGCGGCTGCAGGAGGTGTGGGCCCGCGACGTCAGCGTGGTCCCGCTCTTCTGGTACTGCATCTACCTGCTGCGCAGCGACAAGTTCTTCGGGTGGGCCGACCAGATCGACTTCCGGGTCCCGTTCTGGCACTGGGGCCGCATCCGCAGGATCGCCGGCGGCGAGGACTGACGGACGACGGGCGCGGAGACTCTCATGGAGATCCTGGGCTTCGCCCTGAGGCGACTGCTGGTCGCCGTCCCGGTGCTGCTCGTGTCGACGTTCCTCATCTTCCTCACGGTCGCCGGGTCGGGTGACCCGCTGACCGAGCTGCGGGAGCGTCAACCGCCGGTCCCTCCGGAGACGATCGCCGCCGAGGAGGTACGGCTCGGGCTGAACCACCCCGTGCTGGAGCGGTACTGGCACTGGCTGACCGGGGTCGTGCGAGGCGACTTCGGGCCGTCGGTCAACCGCAACGCCTCCATCGCCGTGGAGATCGGCACACGTCTCGGCGTGACCATGCGCTTCGTGCTCGTCGCGATGCTGGTGGCGGCCGTGCTGGCGATCCTGGTCGGGGTCGTCAGCGCGGTCCGCCAGTACTCCTGGCTGGACCACCTGTTCACCTCGGCCGGGTTCCTGTTTCTCGCGATGCCGTCGTTCTGGCTGGCGATCCTCCTCAAACAGGGAGGCATCCAGTTCAACCGGGCGACCGGCACGGACACCTTCTACATGATCGGTGACAGGTCGGTGCCGCCGCCGCCAACCCTTCTGGCGCAGCTGGCCGACATCGCCGGGCACATGATCCTGCCGACCGTCACCCTGGTGCTGATCCACTTCGCGGCGTGGAGCCGCTTCCAGCGCTCGTCCATGCTCGAAGTCCTCAACAGCGACTACGTCAGGCTGGCCACCGCCAAGGGGCTGCCCCGGCGCACGGTGCTGCGCAAGTACGCGCTGCGCACCGCGCTCACCCCGCTGATCACGGTCATCGCACTGGACTTCACCGCGGTCTTCGCCGGCGCGGTGATCACCGAGACGGTCTTCCAGTGGCGGGGCATGGGCGACTACCTGCTGTCGTCCATCAACGCGCGGGACGTCAACGCCGTCATGGCCTGGCTGCTCGTGGCGGCTCTGGCGGTGATGGTGTTCAACCTGGTGGCCGACATCCTGTACGCCGCCCTCGACCCGAGGATCCGTCATGTCCGCTGACTCCTCACCGGCACCCGTGACCGGCACCGAACCCGGCCGGTGGCGCACCGTCGCCGCCCGTTTCCTGCGGCACCGGCCGGCCGTCGCGGCGCTCGCCGTACTCACGCTCGTGGCGTTGTTCGCCTTCGTCGGGCCGTCGCTGTGGCACTACGGGTACGACCAGATCACCCCGGACAACTCCCGGCCGCCGTCGGCCGCCCACCCGCTGGGCACCGACTCGCTCGGCCACGACCTGCTGGCCCAGGTGATGCGCGGCACCCAGCAGTCGCTGCTCATCGCGCTGAGCGTGGCCCTGGGCGCGGCGCTGATCGGCACCCTGGTCGGCGTCGTCGCCGGGTTCCACCGGGGCCGCACCGACGCGCTGCTGATGCGGGTCGTCGACCTGTTCCTCACCGTCCCGACGATCGCGGTCGCCGCCGTGCTCGGGCACAACTTCGCCGGGGAGAGCGGCTGGTTCCTCATCGCCGCGGTGCTCGCCGCCCTTATGTGGACCACGGTCGCCCGGGTCGTCCGGGGGGTCGTGCTGGGCCTGCGGGAACGCGAGTTCGTCGCCGCCGCCCGCGCGCTCGGCGCCTCCAACACCCGGATCATGGTCTCGCACATCCTGCCCAACATCGCAGGACCGATCATCGTTTCGGTGACGGTCCTGGTCGCCGGCGCGATCCTCGCCGAGACCGCGCTGTCGTTCATCGGCTTCGGTGTCCAGCCGCCGGACACCTCGCTCGGTCTCCTGGTCGCCAACGCCCAGTCCGCGGTGGGCACCCGGCCCTGGCTGTTCTACTCCCCCGGCGTGGTCATCCTGCTGATCGCCCTGTCGATCAACTTCATCGGGGACGGGCTGCGCGACGCGCTGGACCCGGCGCAGACCCGGGGGCCACGCAGGCGCCGGTACCTGGCCCGGCCGGTCGAGCGCACCGACGTGATCCCCGACGACGTGCTGCTGTCCGTCCGGGACCTGAGAGTGGTCTTCGCCGCCCCCGGGGACGACGTGCCCGCGGTCCGCCACCTCGACCTGGACCTGCGCCGGGGCGAGGTGGTCGGCCTGGTCGGGGAGTCCGGTTCCGGCAAGTCGGTCAGTGCCGCCGCGATCATGGGGCTGCTGCCGCCGGCCGCGACCGTCAGCGGCTCCATCCGCCTGGCCGGTCAGGAGCTCGTCGGGCTGGCCGAGTCCCGGTACCGGCGGCTGCGCGGGCGGCGCGTCGCGATGGTTTTCCAGGACCCGATGTCCTCGCTCAGCCCGGTGCACACGATCGGCGACCAGGTGGCGGAGGCCGTGCGGGTGCACCAGGGGGGTTCCTGGGCCGCCGCCCGCGACCGGGCCGCCGAACTCCTGGACATCGTCGGCGTGCCCGACGCCCGCAACCGGCTGCGCGACTACCCGCACCAGTTCTCCGGCGGGATGCGTCAGCGGGTGGTGATCGCCATGGCCATCGCCAACGACCCGGACCTCATCATCGCCGACGAGCCGACCACCGCGCTGGACGTGACCGTGCAGGCGCAGGTGCTCGCGGCGCTGCGGGCCGTACGGGAACGTACCGGGGCGGCGATCCTGCTGATCACCCACGACCTGGGCGTCGTGGCCGAGGTGGCGGACCGGATCGCGGTGATGTACGCGGGCCGCCTGGTGGAGACCGGCACCGCCGCCGACGTCTTCGACCGTCCCGCCATGCCGTACACCCGCGGCCTGCTGGAGTCGGTCCCCCGCCTGGACCGGCCCGCCGAGGAGGAGCTGTGGGCCATCCCCGGCTCTCCGCCGACGATGACCGCGCTGCCGTCCGGATGCGCGTTCGCGCCCCGCTGCGCGAGCCGTACCGCCGAGTGCGCCGAGAGCGAGCCCGGCCTGCGCCCGGTGTCCGCCGGGCACCTCGCCGCCTGCCTGCACCTGACCGCCGAAAGGACACCACGCCGATGACCTCCCACCCGTACGGCTTCCGCCGGAGCGTGTCATGACCGGTGAGGAACTGCTGACGGTCGAGGACCTGACCAAGCACTACCCGGTACGGCGGGGGCACGTCGTCAGACGGCGGGCCGGGGTGGTCAAGGCCGTCGACGGCGTGTCCTTCGAGCTTCGGGCCGGGGAGACGCTGGGAGTCGTCGGAGAGTCCGGGTGCGGCAAGTCGACGCTCGCGAAGCTGCTCATCCGGCTGGAGCAACCGACCGGCGGGCACATCCGGTACCGGGGCGCCGACATCGCGACGCTGGGCGGACGCGGGCTACGCGACCTGCGCCGCAAGGTGCAGATCGTCTTCCAGGATCCGTACTCGTCACTGGACCCCCGGATGACGGTCGGCCAGATCATCGCGGAGCCGTTCGCGGTGCACCGTGACGCGGCACCCGACGACCGGCGCGGCCGGGTGCGGGAACTGCTGCGGACGGTCGGTCTCAACCCCGAGCACATCGACCGCTACCCGCACCAGTTCTCCGGCGGGCAGCGTCAGCGCATCGGCATCGCCCGCGCGCTCGCGCTCCGCCCCGACGTCCTGGTGTGCGACGAACCGGTCTCCGCACTGGACGTGTCGATCCAGGCCCAGGTCATCAATCTGCTGAGGCAGCTGCAACGCGACTTCGGACTGGCCTACGTCTTCATCGCGCACGACCTGGCCGTGGTGCGGCACATCTCGCACCGCGTCGCGGTCATGTATCTGGGGAGGATCGTGGAGACCGGCACGGCTTCCGAGATCTTCGAACGGCCCGCGCACCCCTACACGCGCGCCCTGCTGTCGGCGGCCCCGGTGCCCGACCCCCACCACCGGGGAGAGAGGATCATCCTGCGCGGTGACCCGCCGAGCCCGATGAACCCGCCGAGCGGTTGCGCGTTCCGCTCCCGCTGCCCGCACGCGGTGGACGCCTGCGCCGAGCGTTTCCCCGAACTCACCGAACGCGGCGCCGGGCACCCGGTGGCCTGCCTCTTCGGCGGCGGCTGAGCCCGCCGGGCCGTACGGGAGACCGGCCCAGCGCGGCTCCGCCTCGAAAGGCCGCGACGGTATCCGGTCTTTTCGGGGCCCGGCGTCATTCGCCTCCATGCAAGGTAGCCCAAAGTATCCGGTCCGGCACCTTCCGTAAGGATCGAAGGTGGGTGAAGGATTCACTGGGGCCTGCCCTCATGGCCCTCCGCCCACCGTCCACGGGGGCACCGTCGAAGGAGGCCACTGTCATGGAACCCGCCACGCCCGGGTCCGGGAGGAAGACGAGGCGGCCGGTGCCGGTTCAGGAGTGGTTCGCGGCCCTCGGCGACGGTGAGCCGGCGCTGGACGCGGCACGGATGATCGGTTCGCGGGCCACGACGACGATCCGCCACGCCTCCGGCCGGCCGTGGCTGCTGGGTCGCTGGAGCCCGGACACCGTCGTGGTGGCGAGCGCGGGGCGGTCACGGGCCGCGATCATCGGCCGCGGCGCGATCGGCCAGGACGAGCTGACCAGGAGGCTCGGCCGGGTGCGGGACGTCGACGACGTCGAGCGGCTGGTGGACGGCGTGGCCGGCAGTTTCCACCTGGTGGCCTCGATCGGCGGCCGGGTGCGGGTGCGGGGCAGCGCCTCGGCGGTCCGGCAGGTCTTCCACACGCGTCTGGCCGGTGTCACGGTCGCCTGCAGCCGGGCCGACGTCCTCGCGGCCGCGGCCGGGGCCGGGATCGACGAACGCGTCATGGCCGCGCGGTTGCTGCCGGTGCCGGTGTACCGGCTGTACGAGCTGCCCATATGGCACGGTGTGCACCGCCTTGATCCTGGGGACTGCCTGCTGATCGACGGTGACGGCGGAGTTCGGAGCCGGTGCTGGTGGCGGGTGCCCGAGCCGGTGCTGAGCGCCGAGGAGGGGGCCGTGCTGGTGCGCGAGGCACTGCGCGCCGCCGTCGGCTCCAGCACCGCGACGGGTGGGACCGTCAGCGCGGACCTGTCCGGCGGCCTCGACTCCACCAGCCTGTGTTTCCTGGCCGCCGACGGCCCCGCTCGGCTCGTCACCGCCCATCGCGCCCCCCTGGACGCGGCCAACGACGACAGAGCGTGGGCGGGCAGGGCCGCCGCGGCGCTGCCACCCGCGCGCCACCTCGTCTTCGAACCCGGCCTGCTGCCGCTGTGGTTCGCCGAGGCGAACGGCGCTCCCCCACCGACCGACGAGCCGCACGGATGGGTCCGCGACTGGGCACTCATGCGCGAGGTGGCCGAACGGATGGCGGGCGAAGGATCGCGCCTGCACCTCATCGGGGGCGGTGGTGACGAACTGTTCGCCGCTCGCCCCCACTACCTGCACGACCTGTTCCGGACCCGGCCATGGCAGGCGTTCACGCGGTTGCGCGCCCAGCCCGCCGGAGGCGGACAGCCGTTGTGGCGGCGGCTGGCCCGGCTGGCCGACCGTACCGACTTCCCCACCTGGCTGAACCGCCTCGCCACCGACCTGGCCATCGAGAACCCGGTCACGAGCGTGTCACCCGGGAGCGCCGTCGAGGTGTTCTCCCCCGGCTGGGGGCCGGTCGCGCCGATGCCGTGCTGGACCACCGAGCACGCCCTGCACGCCGTACGCGACCTTCTCCGGCAACTGGCCGCGCAGCGGCCGGAGCCGCTGTCGCCGCTGCGTGGCCAGCACACCACCCTGTACAACGCGCGCCTCGGCGGCGACGGGCTCCGGCAGATCGACCAGGCCGCCACGGCCATAGGCCTGCCGCACGCCGCTCCGATCCTGGACGACGCCGTCATCACCGCCGTGCTGTCGATCCGCACCGACCAGCGCGGCGCCCCGGGCCGCTACAAGCCGGTACTGGCCGCGGCGATGCGCTCCGTGGTGCCCGAGCCGCTGCTGAGCCGCTCCACCAAGGGCAATTACGCCGCCGAGTGGTACGCCGGGATGCGCCGTCACGGCGGAGAACTGCTGGAGGTGTTCGGCGACAGCGCGCTGGCCCGGCTTGGCCTGATCGACGCCGCCGTCCTGCGCGACTTCCTGTCGCGTCCGCATCCCCGGCTCGATCCGCTCTATCCCCTCGTACAGACGCTGGGCTGCGAGATCTGGCTGCGCGCCTCGGATCAGGCGGGCCGCCGACCGGCGACAGGGCACGTCGCTTGACATGTCGCCGTGACCGGCCGGCGTTCGCGTTCTCCCCTGGTTTGAGGGTCGCCGCGGGTCGTCCGCTGGCCGGAACGGGTGGCAGGGGACGGAAGTCTCCGGGATTCGTTCAACGACAGCCTTGATGTCATGAGTGTTTGCGACAGAGAACGAACCCTCGTCGAGGACCTGGGCGGTCACGGCCCCGTAGGGCGTGCCGTACCCGGTGGGACGAGGGTGACGAACGTGCCGCCCTCGTGGCGGGAAATGCTGGGCCCGGAGCACGCCGGTGCCGCGATCGTGCCGGCTGCGGGGGTGCTCGTCGGCGCGGTCAACATCTACCTGGCCTCAAGCCTGCTGCCGACCGCGGTGGCCGAGATCGGCGGCGCCGGCTTCTACGCGTGGAACATGACGGTCTACCTCGTCGCGATGGTGGTCGCGACGATGCCGGTCAGCCGCCTCCTGACCCGCTGGGGCAACGTCGGTGCCTACCTGCTCGGCTTCACCGTGTTCCTGGTGGGTTCGCTGGCCTGCGCGGTGAGCCCGGCGATGCCGGTGTTGCTGGCCGGTCGCGGTGTTCAGGGACTGGGGGCGGGGCTGCTGTCCGGGCTGGGTTTCGCCGTTGTCCGGTCCGCCCTGCCGAGGCGGTTGTGGACGCGCGGCAACGCGCTGATGTCGGCGATGTACGGCGTGGGCAACTTCGTCGGCCCTGCGCTTGGCGGGCTGTTCGCCCAGTTCGGCGGGTGGCGGCCGGCATTCGTGACGATGGCGGCGATCGCGGCGGTGTGCGCCTCGTTCGTGCACCGGGTGCTGCCCGCCGGTGAGCGGGGTGGAGCCGGGGCGCCGGTCCCGGTCGTGTCGTTACTGCTGGTCACGGCTGCCACCACCGCGGTCAGCGTGGCGGGGGTGTTGTCCGGCCCCCTGGCCATGGCGGTCGGTGTCGCGGTCGCGTTGCTGCTGGTGGTCGCGTTCGTCGCTCATGAGCGGCGCGGTGGGCCACGAGTCTTCCCGTGCACCACCTACCGGCCGGGTTCGCCGCTGAAGTGGCTGTATCTGACCCTGGCGCTGCTGGCCTTCGGCGTCGCGGTCGAGTCGTTCCTGCCGCTGTTCGGCCAGCGGCTGGGCGGGCTGGCCCCGGCCGCGGCCGGGTTCTTCGGCGCGGCCATCTCGCTGGGCTGGTCGGCGGCCCAGATCGTCAGCTCCTCGGCGGTCAAGGACCGCACGGTTCTCCGGTCGCGTGTCGCGGGCCCGCTGTTGCTGGCGTCCGGTCTCCTCGTCCAGGGGCTGCTACAGCGGCAGGACTCGCCGGTCTGGCTGGTCCTCGTGTGGGTGCCGGTGTTGTTCGTCGCCGGTGCCGGCATCGGGCTGGCCTATCCGCATCTGTCGGTGGCGGTGATGTCCAGCGCCAGGGATCCGGAGGAAGGCGGCCGGGCGGCGGCCGCGATCGCCACGGTGACGAGCCTGTCGATCGCGTTCGGTACGGCGATCGCCGGAGTCCTGGTCAACCTGGGCGGCGCCTCGGTGCTCGACTCGGCCCGCTACGTGCTGTTCGGGTGCGCGGCCGTCTGCGCGGTCGGCGCCGTCACCGCCCGTACGGCGGCTCGCCTCAGCCGTTCGGCACCGGCCGGTCGGCCCGCTCCGCGACCCGTCCCGCCCACCGATGCGAGCTGAACCGCGGCTCGACCATGTCCGTGTACGACCCGATGGAGACGCCATGCCCGACGATCTGTCCGAGACGCCGATGTTCCCGATGGCCCGTGCGATGGGCTGCCCTTTTGATCTGCCTCCGGAGCTGAGCCGCCGTGGCGAGCTGAGTCCGGTTTCACGCGTGCGGCTCTGGGACGGCAGCGGCGCGTGGATGGTCACCCGCCACGCCGACGTACGCGCGCTGCTCGCCGATCCGCGGGTCAGCGTCGACGTCGCCGAGCCCGGCTTTCCGCACACCAACGCGGTGAGCAAGGCACGCGACGCGCGGATGAAGACGCTGATGCAGATGGACGCGCCGGAGCACATCGTTCACCGGCGTCGGCTGACCGCGGACTTCACGGTCAGGAAGATGGAGGCGCTGCGTCCCACGATTCAGCGGATCGTCGACGGTCTCGTCGATGACCTGCTCGCCGGGCCGAACCCGGCCGACCTGGTGGAGGCGTTCGCCCTTCCGGTTCCCTCGCTGGTGATCTGTGAGCTGCTGGGCGTGCCCTACGCCGACCGTGGCTTCTTCCAGCGGGTGGCCGGTGAGCTCGTCATGGACGAGGGCGACCCGGCCCACGCCCTGACCGCCAGTGAGGAACTGAACGCCTACCTCGAAAGACTGCTGGAGGAGAAGAACGCGGAGCCGGGCGACGACATGCTCAGCGGGCTTGCCGTCGAGCAGTACCGTACCGGCGCCATGACCCGGCAGGAGATCGCCACACTGGGGCAGCTCCTGCTGGTGGCCGGGCACGACACCACCGCGAACATGATCGCGCTGGGTACGGCGGCGCTGCTGACACATCCGGAGCAGCTGAGCGCGGTCCGCGACGGCGCCGACCACGCCCGGGTGGCGGGCGTCGTCGAGGAACTCCTGCGTTATCTGTCCATCACCCACACCGAGGCCCGTCGTGTCGCCCGCGAGGACCTTGTGATCGGCGGGCGGCTGATTCGCCGGGGCGAGGGCGTCATCGCGGTGAAGAGCACCGCCAACCGCGACCCCGCCGTCTTCGCCGATCCCGACGTGCTCGACGTCCACCGCGACGCCCGCCATCACGTCGCCTTCGGCTACGGCGCCCACCAGTGCCTGGGCCAGTCGCTGGCCCGTGTGGAGCTCCAGGTCGTCTTCGGCACCCTGTTCCGGCGTGTTCCCACGCTGGCGCTGGCCGTACCGCCACAGGAGCTGACTTTCAAACCCGACGCGGTCTTCTACGGAGTCCGCGACCTGCCCGTCACCTGGTGAGGACGGTTCAGGCGCCGTTCCCGCGTCGCCCAAGGGCGTATTCCGGCAGGGGGCGGGCGTTCCTGGCCTGTGCCCGGCGCTCAACGGCGCCGATGACCTTCATCAGCGGCAGGCGGGCGACGACGTCGCGGACGCACCGGCCGCCTTCGGTCCTGGGCACCATGAGGCGGACGTTGGGGCCGATCCGCTGCTTCGCGTCGACCAGCGGGCGGTGGGCCGTGTCGTAGCGGGCGAAGGCGACACGGTGGTCGCCGCCCGACGCGGCGAGTTCCCCGGCGAGGAGATGGGCCCCGACCAGGGCGAGTTCCGCACCCGCGCCCGAGACGGGAGAGGCACACCAGGCGGCGTCGCCGACGAGGGCGACACGGCCGTAGGACCAGGAGTTCATCCGCACCTGGCCCAGGGCGTCGAAGTAGAAGTCGGGGTCGGCGAGGGCCGCGTCGAGCAGTTCCCTGGTCCGCCAGGACGACTCTCGCCCGAACGCCTCGCTGATCAGACGCTTGTGTTCGGCGACGTCCCGGTGGTCGTACCGTAGCGGCGCGGAGCGGAACATGAAGTACGCCTTGGCCTGGGGGTGGTTGCCGGATCGGTAGATCCCGGTCATCCTGCCCGGCGTGTTGAACATCGTCACCCAGCGGTTCTCCCCAAGGGAGGCGTCGGTGTCGGCGAAGGCGAAGTAGTGGTGCTTGAACTGGACGAACCGCTCTTCGGGCCCGAAGACGAGCCTGCGGACGTTGGAGTGCATTCCGTCGGCGCCGACGACGAGGTCGAAGCGACGGGCTGGGGCGTGCTCGAAGGTGACCGACACGCCGTCGTCGTCCTGTTCCAGGCCGAGGATGGAGTCACCGAACAGGATCTCCACATCGGTCACCTCGTGCAGCAGGGTCACCAGGTCACCGCGCATGATCTCGATGGAGGCCGGGTCCCTGGTGTCGATCCGGGCGACGGCCCGATCGGCGGCGTCGACGAACTTCATGCCGCGGACGTCGGTGGCGAACTCGTGGATCCGCGACAGGATGCCCATCCGCTCGGCCACCTCGGTGGCGTTGCCGCGCACGTCGACCCCGTTGCCGCCGGAGCGCGGTGCCGGGGCGCGCTCGACCACGGTGGGTCTGAAGCCGTACCGGGCCAGCCAGTGGGCCAGGGTCAGGCCGGCGATGCTCGCACCGGAGATCAGGATGCGTTCGTTCACAGGACTCCTCCGCGCTAGAATAAATGAAATGCATGTTCCATTTATTATGTGGAAGGGGCATTCCATTTGTCAACGCCCGCTGGATCCCGACGCCGAGCCGACGCCGTCCGCAACCGTCAGCTCGCCCTGGACGCCGCCACCGCCCTGATGGCCGAACCCGGCGCGTCCCTCACCGTCGAGGCCATCGCCAGGAAGGCGGACCTGGGGGCGGCGACCGTGGTGCGCGCCTTCGGTGGCAAGGACGCGTTGCTGGACGCCGCCGTGTCACGCCTGCTCGAACCGGTGGTGCGACGCGCCCGTGACCTGCTCGCCGAGACCACGCCCACGCGGGCCCTGCGGGTCTTCCTGCGTGAACTGATCGCCTTCCAGGCGGCGCATCACGCCGTCAACGACCAGTTGGGCGGCCTGGAGTTGCCCGCCACCACGGCACTGCGCGCCGACCTCGTCCGGGCCGTCGAGGAAATGATCGACGGGGCACGCCGTGAGGGTACGGTTCGCACCGACATCGACCCTGTCGTCACCACGACTCTGATCGGCCAGACAGCCCTGGCGGTCGCTCGCACCCGGCCCCCCTCCCAGGACCTCGCCGACGCTTATCTCACCGTCCTGCTGGACGGCCTCCGCCCGCGTTCGGAACGAACCGGGGACTGACGAACCAGGGACTGGCGCGGATCTCTGGATCGCGACGTGCCGCGGCGGACCTGGACGGCGGATATGCCGGCATCGCATCGGAACGAATGGTCGCGTTGGCGGTCCTGGTGGAGCCGGTGTGGTGCGGATGGTCGTTCTGACGCGTCTGAACTGGGGTTTGCGCCGTTCGGGGGGTGTTTATGGCCTGGGTGGGCAACGATCCGACCTTGGTGGGGTTCGGCTGGCAGGCAGGTCCTAGCGTGTGTCCTTGATGAGGGAATCGAGCAGGATCCGTCGGCTGGTCTGGGAGGTGATGCTGCCGTACGCGTCGTCGAAGGCGTGCTCGGCGAAGGGCAGTTCCTCGGCCTCGACATGGACGCCCTTCTTCCTGAGCGCGTCGCCGAAGCCGGTGACGGTTTCGGGGCGGGCGCCGCGGTCGCGGTCCCCGACCACGAGCAGGGTGCGGGGCAGGCCGGCGCGAATGTCAGAGGTTGGGGACACCTCGCGATAGCGGTTCGGGTACTGCTGCGGGGTACGGCTTCGGCCAGTTGGGCTCCGGAGGCGTTTTTGAGGAGGAACCCGCTGGAGCAGGCCGCCGAGGCGCAGCGCCGGGTCGTCGAGGACCGCCCGATCGGCAGGGTCCTCCTCGATCCGAGGGCATGACAGCGGAACCGATCGCAGGCGAGGCACCGCTGCTTCTGGCCTACCAGGTACGACGGGTTTTCCGCTCCGCCGTTCCTCAGGCCCCGCTCAGGGTTGCGGGGCTGTCGTCGTCCGGTCCGGAGGACAGCCCAGGCGGCGGTATCTGCCGGGGGCCATACCGTATTCGCGTTTGAAGGCGTTGGCGAAGGCGAACTCCGAGCCGTAGCCGACTGCGGGGGCGATCTCGCTCAGCGCGGCGTCGGAGTCACGCAGCATGCGCGCGGCCGTACCCAGCCGCCACCAGGTCAGGTAGGTCAGCGGTGGTTGCCCGACGAACCGGGTGAACCGGCTGGAGAACGCCGCACGGGACAGTCCGGCACGACGGCCCAGTGACTCGACCGTCCACGGGTGGGAGGGGTCGCGATGGATGCCGTCGAGCGCGGCACCGACGGCCGGGTCGGCCAGCGCGGCGGCCCAGCTGTCGACCGCGCAGTGCTCCGTCGAGGCGTCGAACCAGGCCCGCAGGATGTACAGCAACAGCATGTCCAGCAGCGCCGACACCACCAGGTCCGCGCCTGGCCGAGGGCTCTCGATCTCCTTGCCCAGCAGCTCGACGGCGGCGCGCAGCTCGGTGTCGCGTCCCAGCCTGGCGGGCAGGTGAATCATCTCGGGCAGCCCGCTGAGCAGCGGGTGCGCCCGGCTGGAGTCCAGCCGGTAGCCACCGCAGAGCGTCACGGTGACGGGCCCGGCGCCCTCGACGGAGGCCGAAGAGAACAGCTCGGTCTCGGCGTAGGGGTCGCAGTCGGGCTCCTCGACGGGGGTCGCGGGCGAGTCGGCCAGCGCGTAGCCGTGCCCGTGGGGGAAGAACAGCACGTCCCCCGTCGCGACCGGAACCGGCTCCCCCTCCGGCGGGATCACCCAGCACGAGCCCCGCAGCACCACCTGGAAGCCCGCCGAGCCGGGCGCAGACGGGAACCGCCGTCCCCACCGGGCCGGCCACTCGACACGCGCCGAGCGGGGCACACCCAAGCGCATGAAGGCGACCACGTCGCTCAGCACGTCCATGACATGAGTCTAATGCCGAAGACGATCGCGTATTAAACATAGACAGAGGCGCATTGGCTGTCTCGACTGTGGCTCATATCGTTGACGGCGTGACAAAAGTACTGGTCAGCGGGGCGACCGGCACGATCGGCCGCCCTCTGGTGAACCAACTCGAAGACGCGGGCGCCGACGTCCGCACGGTGACGAGGGAGCTGACCGATCCAGTCGCGTTGGGGGCGGCCCTCGACGGCGTCGACGCGGTGTTCCTGCTGTGGCCGTTCGCCTCGGCGGAGGGCGCCCGCGAGGTGCTGGAACTGATCGGAGCGCGGCGGGTGGTCTACCTGTCCTCGGCCGCCGCGCGCCCGCACGAGGTCGAGATCGAGCGCCAGATCGCCGGGACCGCCCGGGAGTGGACGGTGCTGCGCCCGCACGCCTTCGCGGCCAACGCCCTGCGGTGGGCCGCGCAGGTTCGGGCGGGCGTCGTGCGGCAGCCGTACGGTGATGTGGCCTTCTCTCCCGTCCACGAGCGGGACGTGGCGGCCGTCGCGGTGCGCGCGCTGCTCGGCGGGGGGCACCACGGCGTGGTCCACACACTGACCGGGCCCCGGCCGCTGACCCAGCGGGAACAGACGCGGGCGATCGGTGACGCGATCGGCCTGCCGGTGCGCTGGGAGGAGGAGCCTCCGGAGGAGGCCAGGCTGCGGTTGCTCGGGCTCGGATGGCCCGCTCCCGCCGTGGACGGCATGCTGCGCGGCCTGGCCGAGCCGGGCCCGGCCACCGACACCGTGGAGAAGGTCACCGGAGTGCCCGCGAGCACCTTCGAGACGTGGGCGAGCGAGCACGCCGCCGACTTCCTCGGCACCATGCGGGCCGCCCGCATCCATGAGTACGGCGACGCCTCGGTGATCTCGCTGGAGGAGGTGCCGGTGCCGAGGCCGGGGCCGGGCGAGGTGCTCGTCAGGGTGGCCGCCACGTCGTTCAACCTGTCGGAGGTCGGCCTGCGAACGGGCCTGCTGCGGGACGTGCTCGATGTCACGCTTCCGCACACGTTCGGCTGGGACGTCGCGGGCACCGTGGTCGTCGGGGCCGGTGACCTCACCCCCGGCGACCGGGTGATCGGGCTCATCGGCGGGGCGGCCGCCGAGTACGCGGTCGCGAAGGCGGACGCGCTGGCCAAGGCACCGCGGCGGATTCCACTGGCGGACGCGGCGGCCGTGCCGGTGGCCGGGCTCACCGCGTGGCAGGCGGTCTTCGAGCACGCCCGCATCGGTCGCGGCAGCCGGGTGCTGATCAACGGGGCGGGCGGCGGCGTCGGGCTGTTCGCCGTGCAGCTGGCCAAGCACGCGGGCGCGTACGTGGTGGCGACCGCCGGTCCGCGCAGCGCCGCCGCCGTGCGGGCGCTGGGCGCCGACGAGGTCGTCGACTACACCACCACTCCCCTGCCGGGCGGTAACGACGTGCTGATCAACCTGGTGGCCGACGTGCCCGCCTCGGTGACGGAGCTGGCCGAGGAGTTCGTCTCGATCACCCGGCCGATCGAGCACCCGCGCGCCGTCCGGTTCGTGGCCCGCAACGACCCGGGCCAGCTGGCCGAACTCGTGGCGCTGATCGACGAGGGCGTGGTGGACGTCACGGTGGACGTTCGCCCGCTGGATTCCCTGGCTGCTCTGCACCACGAAGCAGAGCGCGGCCTTATTCGCGGAAAAATCGTATTGAAGGTGGGTAAATGATCAAGATTGGCATCATCGTCGGCAGCACGCGTCCGGGACGCAACGGCGAGGCCGTGGCCCGCTGGGTCCACGACCACGCGGTCAGACGTGGCGACGCGCATTACGAACTGGTCGACCTGAAGGACTACGACCTGCCCCATCTGGACGAACCTCTCGCCGCGGCCACCGGGGTGTACGAACACCCGCACACCAAGAAGTGGTCCGAGACCGTCGCGAACCTCGACGGCTTCGTCTTCGTGACACCCGAGTACAACCACTCGATCACCGGAGCGCTCAAGACCGCCATCGACTTCCTGTTCGCCGAATGGCACGACAAGGCCGCGGGGGTGGTCGGCTACGGCGTCAGCGGCGGCGTGCGGGCCGCCGAGCACCTGCGGCAGGTGCTCGGTCAGGTCAAGGTGGCCGATGTCCAGGTGGGCGTGGAGCTGCTGTTGCACACCGACTTCGAGAACTTCACCACCTTCAAACCCGCCGCGCACCAGGAGGACGCCCTGGGCAGGCTGCTCGACCAGGTCGTCTCCTGGAGTACGGCGCTGCGACCGCTCAGGGCGTGACCCCGTCCAACGTCGTACGGCGAATCGGGAGCCGCCTCCGCCGGGTCGTGACAGAAGCAGCTCGACATCTCGGGCGTCAGAACCTCGGCTGAGGCTTGGCAGGCCGCTGCCCTGACCCCGCACACGGCAGGAGGCGGCGCGCACCGTGGCCCGCCGCCTCCCTCGTTCACTGCCGTGCCGTCAGCCCACCGTGCAGGTCGAGCCGTTCACGGTGAAGGCGGTCGGCGCCGGGTTGGTGCCGGTATGACTGCCGCTGATCCCAACCGAGACGGACTCGCCGGGAGCCACGGTCTTGTTCCAGGTCAGGTTGTCGGCCGTCACGTTGACGCCGTTCTGGCTCCAGACGGCGTTCCAGCCGCTGTTCACGTGCTGGCCGGCCGAGAAGGACCAGGCGATGGTCCAGCCGGTGACCGTGTTCAGGCTGGTGTTGGTGTAGGTGATGTCGGCGTTGAAGCCGTTGGACCACTCCGAGGCCAGGTTGTAGGTCACCTTGCATGCGCCGACGCCCGGATCGGCCGGGGTGGTCAGGCTGACCGTGCCGGACGGGTCCGAGACGTTGCCCGCGTCGTCACGGGCCCGTACGTAGTAGGTGTAGGTGGTGTTCGGGCTGAGGCCGGTGAGCGCCGCGCCGGCGCTGGGGTAGGTGCCGACGGGCTGGCCCGAGCCGGTGAACAGGTCGTAGCCGATGACGCCGACGTTGTCGGTGGAGGCGGTCCAGGTGAGCGTGACCGTGCGGGAGGTCAGGTTGCTCGCCACCGGGGTCCCCGGCGTGCTCGGCGGGACATCCTCCACCGGGGTGGTACCGGGCTCGGCGTACAGCAGCCGGTTGGGCGAGCCGTCGCCGATGTTGGTCAGCACGTTCTTGGTGGAACTGCTGATGAGTGCGGCCTTGGTGTCGGCCATCGTCGCCGTCGGGTTGTCCTGGAGGTAGCGGGCGACCCAGCCGGTCACGTGCGGGGCGGCCATGGACGTGCCGGACCAGGAGCCCGAGGCGTTGTCGTCGGTGTTGACCGAGGAGGTGATGGAGACCCCGGGCGCGAACACGTCCACGCAGGTGCCGTAGGAGGAGAACGTCGCCTTCTGGTCGGTGATGTCCGTCGCCCCGACCACGATTCCACGCGGCGAGCGCGGCGCGTTGGTGCAGGCGTCAGTGTTGTAGTTGTTGGCGATGAACACGGTCTGGACGCCAGAGTCGATCAGACCCTCGGCGGCGTCGTTGGCGGCCGTGCCGTAGCCCTGGAGGCTGAAGTTGGCCACCGAGCGCGCCGGGTGGTTGAGCGCGACCCAGTCCATGGCCGCCACCAGGTCGCTGGTCAGGCCGCTGTTGGCGCAGTTGAGCACGCGCACGGCCACCAGGTTGACCGCCTTGGCCATGCCGTAGGTGGCGCCGCCGACCGTGCCCGCCACGTGCGTGCCGTGACCGTGGCAGTCGTCGGTCCTGCCGTCCTCGACGAAGTTGGCGCCGAAGGACGCCCGCCCGCCGAACTCGGTGTGCGTGGTACGGATGCCGCTGTCCACGATGAACGTCGTGCTGCCCGCACCGGTCGTGGTGTAGGTGAAGCTGTTGTCCAGCGGCAGGTTGTGCTGCTCGACGCGGTCGATACCCCAACTCGGCGGGTTGGGCTGGACCGTCTGGCCACTGATCGCCGAGTCGGGCTCGACGTAGGCCACGGCCGGGTTGGCACGGACCGCGTCGAGGGCGTCGTCAGGCAGGACGGCGGCGAAACCGGCGATGGCCTTGGCGTAGCGGTGGGTGATCTGGCCGCCTTCGACGACCGCGTCACGCTCCAGCGACGCGCGTAACTCCCCGGACAGGGTCGCCGACTCCTTGACGACCACGATGTAGTGGTCTCCTCCGACGGCCGTCGGGCCGACTTCGAGGAGTGGTGCCAGACCCGCCGCCTCCGCTTGGGCGGGAACCGCCGTCGCTGTCAGGGGCAGGGTGAGTGCGGCGCAGGCCAGGGTCAGTCTGCGCTTCCATGCGAGAGGCAAAGGGTTTTTCCTTCCGGAGGGATCTTGCCTCCGTGGACACTAACTGATCTTGAAACCCGGCGAGCAAGGCAGTTGTTGAACGTCCGGCGTCGCCCGCGTGTCCACCGATTCATGCTCGTCTTGAGGTGCCACCGGAATACGGCGGAAACGGGTCGCGTCCGCTGGAGACCGCACGTCAGGCGGCGGAAGCCGAAACCCGGCTTACGACACCTTCGTTAGCGCAGGTCAGGCGGTGCTTCGTTGGGAATTTCCTCATTGCCACCGGGGCCTCGGCGGCCCGATGACGCGATAGACGGGCAGGTCGTGTTCGGTGCCGATCGCCACCAGTTCGCGGCAGAGGTCGTCGCGTTCGGGCAGGCCGCGGTGGCCGCGGATAAGGACCTGGATGGCCGCAGCCCGCAGGCGAGGTGAGGTGGCGAGGTCGAGCGCCTCGCGGGCCGCCGCCAGGGCGGTGGGGTCGTCCTCGCCGACCAGTTCTTCGGCGTAGGCGGCGAGGAGGTGGCTGCGTGCCTCCGGGGCCAGGCCGGTGCGCTTGAGCAGGCGGCTCAGCCTTGCGCCGCATTCCGAAGGCCGACGGCAGACGGCGTCGTACCGCCTGCCGTGCACGCCTCAGGATGTCGCGGTGCCGCCCAGGAGCTCGCCGACCTGGACGACCGCGAACTCGACCTGACCCTGGCCCTCCTCCCAGTTGGCGATCAGCGTGCAGCCCTCGTCGGCGAGCAGGTCACCGCCCGACCGTTCGGTTCGCAGGTACATCAGCCCCTCCTCGCCCTCGGTGCAGAAGAAGCTCAAGTGGGCGAACAGCTCGGGCGACGTGCGGTCGGCCAGCGCCTCCCGCCACTCCTCGGCAGCCTCCGCCTCAAGGGGAAGGAGGCTTTCAGGGCCCGTGCCGAGCGCGGTGGCGACCCGCATCGCGTCAAAGAGTGTGCCGTCCGAGACCAGCCGCGGGTAGCAGACGGTCCAGGTGCCGCGCAGATCGGACGCGGAGAGGCCGTGTCGCGCCAACACAGGAGCCAGGTCACCACCCAGGACGAGACGGCCGGAGAAACACGCCGCCGCGAGGTCCGTCTCGAACTCCGGCGGAAGCCCCGCCTTGTCGAACTCGAAGACCGACCGGCTTGCGTCGAACTCCAGCAGCGGCTCCTCCAGGTCGAAGACCGGGCAGTCCCAGACAACCGGCTCAGCACCGCGGAGGACGGCCGGGCTCATCCAGATGGAGTCCCGCGTGAAGCCGAGCTCGTTGACGAGGTCGCCGCCGAAGAACGTCGCGTAGACGGCGTCGGCGTCGAAACCCGCCAACGGACGGCCGAGCAGGATCTCAAAGGCACCGGTCAGTTGTTCCGACCACGGACCTAAGACATTCGAGGAGGAGGAACTCATGCCGCGACCATATAGGCCGAACCCGTCATTCTAGACTGGGCCGGGCTGGCCGGAGTCTCGGACGATACGCGTACAGCCCTGGGGGCGGACCGTCATCGGGCGTCGCGTATGCCGAGGATGTATGTCGCGGTGAGCGCGACGGCGCGGTCCTCGTCGTGAGACAGATCCGTGAGGGCTTTTGACGCCGTGGTTCCCGGGACGTCCGCGAGTGCCTGGGCCAGCCGCAGGCGTACGGACGGTCCGGCGGCGCTGTGGGTGAGGCGATCGACGAGCCCGGTGGCGATCCGGTCCGCCAGCGCGGGACGGCTCGCCAGCGCCCCCAGGGCGTCGGCCGCGTCGACGTCGTTCGTCCCCTCGACGACGACGTCGATGAGCGCGGGGATCGCGGCGGCCACCCCACGCGCCCCGAGCGCCAGCGCCGCGCGCCTGCGGACCACGCCGTCGGGGCTGGTGAGAGCCTCTCTCAACAGCGTGGTCGCCTTGTCGTTCTGGATCTCGGCGACGGACTGGACGGCACGTTCGCGCACCTCCGCCACCGGCGAGCCGAAGCCCTCCGCCAGCAGCGCCAGACCGTCGTCGCCCGACTGCGCCAGAGCCCAGCGGAGGGCTCCGGCGACGTGGGGGTCCCTTTCGCTCAGCGCCGCCTCGACCAGTGCCTCGACCGGCACCGCGACCTCCTCGACCGAGGACACCGAGGACAGGGCCGCGCGCTGCCGCCTGCCCGCGCTCTTCGAGCCCAGCGCCTGCAGGAGCGCGACGACCTGGAGGACCTCCTCCCAGTCCGCGGGCTCCACGGCGTCGATCTGACGCAGTCGCGTGAGCAGCTCGGTCTCGGCCGCGATGCGTTCCCGCGTCTGGCGGATGAGGTCGTCGACGAGGTCCGAGGGCGTGAAGTCGGGATCGTCGAGCGCGCGCCCGACGTCACGCAACGACAAGCCCAGAGAGCGAAGACTCTCGATGTGGAAGATCCGGCGGACGTCCTCGCTTGAGTACTCCCGGTAGCCGGCGCCGCTACGGCCCGTCGGCCGTACCAGGCCGAGCGAGTCGTAGTGCCTGAGCATGCGGGCGCTGACCCCCGACCGTCGTGCCACATCACCGATCAACACCGCCTGTCACTCCTCCCTGCCGGTCGGGCCGAGGGCTACGACGCGCTTGGCCTCCTCGATCGCGAACTCGAATCCGGTTTCCGGGTCGTTCAACAGCCGTTCCGTGGCGATCGCGTGCGCGCGCACGCGCGGCCTGGGGTCCGTCGCCGCGGCGCGCAGGGCCGGCACGATCGCCTCACCGAGCGCGACCAGCGCCCGGCTGAGGCTCAGCTGCGTCTGGCGTCCGCCACGCCCGAGCTGTGTCGCCAGCACCGCGGCCAACCCGGCCTCCTCCCCTTCGGGCACGAGTATGACCGCCGCCCGCCAGGCGCTTCGCGCCACCTCGTCGTCGGAGTCGGTCAGCAGCGCCTGGGTGATCGCCGGCCATGTCCGCCGATCGCCGATCTTGGACAGCGTGTGCAGCGCCTGGCTCCGTGCCTGCGCGCGCTCGGAGTGGAGTTCCTTGAGCAGCGCCGGAATCGTCACCGATGCCGGGTGGCGGGTAAGTGCCCAGGTCAGCATATCGCGCACGTAGAATTCGGGCTCGATCGCGCATCGCTCGACGAGCCTGCCGACGAACAGCGGGTCGGGGGTCGTGCCGATCGCCATCGCGGCCCGCAGCCGTACGGACTCGCGGCCGTCCTCCAGTCCTCGAAGAACCGCGTCCTGTTCCTGAATGGTCATCGGGACCACCTCCTCGGCAGCAGTGAAGACCTTGTCACCGTGTGAAGGTCAAGCGGGATCCGGAATCCCGTTCGCCCGGCCGTACGAACCGGTCGTCGGCGCAGGCCTCAGCCGTCGAGGGTGGGCCGCAGGAGACGGCCGAGGCGTTTGCGGGTCTGGACGATCGGGGTCGTCTCCACATGGGTGATGGCGGGCAGGGCCGCCAGGCGCTGGGTGAGGTACCGGAAGGTGTCGTGGGCGTCGGTGCAGATCACCGTGGCGGCCAGGTTGGTCGGCCCGGTGGTGGCGGCGGCGAAGACCACCTCGGGATGGGAGGCCAGAGCCTCTCCGGCGGCGGTCAACTCGGCGGGCGGGACCGAGGCCCACAGTCGCGTCCCCGCGCGATAGCCGAGGTAGGCGACGTCGAACTCGGTGTAGAAGTGGAGCGCCCCCTGGGTCTGGAGGTCGTCCATCCGCCGCCGGACGGTCGACGGTGACCAGCCGGTGGCCGCCGCGAGCTCGGCCAGTCCGGTACGGCCGTCGTAGGCCAGGACGTTCAGCAGGCGAAGGTCGTCGGCGTCGCAGTGGGGAAGGCCGGAGCCGGTCACCGCGTCGGGCCCGGGACCGAGCCGGCCGGCCTCCTGCGGGGTGAGGGCGTTCAGCAGCCGGACGCCTCCGGGCGAGCCGTAGAAGGTGTGCAGCAGCGAGTAGGCGGTGAGGTCCACCACCCGTCCGCCGCGGGGCAGGCGTTCCAGGAGTCGCTCGCCGTCACCGGGCATCCGCGCACGGGTGATGCACTGCACCTCGGTGCCGCCGGAGACGACCTGCACCCAGGCCGTGTCCGGGCGCCGGGCCAGCGCGGAGGCGACCCCGTCCGCCGCTCCCGGGACACAGCGCAACCGCAGCAGCAAACGTCCGTGCGCGTGGAAGTCGGCGGGCGGAACCGCCACGACCCTGAGCAGATCGGCCGACCGCAACCGCCGGTAACGACGTGCCACCGTCTGGTCGGAGACCCCCAGCACCTCGGCGATCCGGCTGAACGGGGCTCGCGGGTCGAGCTGGAGCGCGTGGATCAGCCGCCGGTCCAGCTCGTCCGCAACGTCGATTTCCACCACTGAAAGCTAGTTGATGTCGGATTCGGGCCGTCAATCGGCTTCTGAGTGGTCCGGCGGTTCGTTCGCGCCGCAGAGTTCGTCGGGTACCGAGACGAAAGGACGAGGCGATGATTCTGGTGACAGGGGCCACGGGAAACGTCGGACGGCACGTGCTCACCCGGTTGAGCGCGACGGGCGCCCCCGGCGTCCGCGCCCTGGTGCTCCCGCAGGAGGCCGCGTCGGTCCGGGTGCCCGACGGCGTCGGCGTCGTGCCCGGGAGCCTCGACGCGCCCGGCGGGCTGGACGAGGCGCTGACCGGGGTCGGGACGGTCTTCCTGATCTGGCCCTTCCTCACGACCCAGGGCGCGCCCGCGGTGCTGGAGGCGATCGGCGGGCACGCCCGGCGGGTGGTCTACCTGTCGTCGATCGGCGTGGACGGCCGGCCCGAGGAGCAGGACGACCCCATCTTCAGGCTGCACACCGACATGGAGGGCCTGATCGAGAGGTCCGGCCTGCCCCGGACCGTCCTGCGGGCGGACACGATCGCCAGCAACACCCTGGGCTGGGCCGACCAGATCCGCGCCACCGGGGTGGTGCACGGCCCGCTCACCGCGGCCACGGCGGTCATCGACCCGCGTGACATCGCGGCCGTCGCCGCCCGCGCGCTCACCGACGACGCCCACCGGGGCGCGACCCACCTGCTGACCGGGCCCCGGGTGATCAGCCGTCCCGAGCAGGTCCGGGCGATCGGCACGGCGATCGGCCGTGAACTCCGCTTCGAGGAGGTCCCCGTACCGGACGCGCGGGCGCGGATGCTCGCCGACGGCCGTCCGCCCGCCCTGGTGGACGCGCTGCTGGCGGCGGCCGAGAAGCGCTCGGCCTCGTCCCTGGTCACCTCGACCGTCGAGGACCTCACCGGGCGCCCGCCGTACGACTTCCGGCAGTGGGCACACGACCACCGTGAGTCCTTCCGATGAGCGACCACCTCGGATCGAACACGCCGAACCGGTGACCGCCCCCGGTGCCGTCACACACTACGAAACAGGCCGGTCACCGGTGCGGACCGGTTCGTCCCAGTCGATGCGGTAGTCGTAGATCCAGCGACTCGGATCCGCGCCCCTGCGGGCCATGAATCTCATCCCCGCGGCCATGACGAGGTCACGCGGTATGCGCGCCAGGGGCCCGAGCCCCTTCCAGCCTCCGGTGCGGTTGCCCTGGTCGACGACCCGTTCCACGCGCTCGCGCCGGAGCCGTTCGTAGGCGGTGAAGGCGGTGGTGACGCCGGGGCTGTCGCGCAGGCACTTGGCCAGGACGACGGTGTCCTCGATGGCCATGGCAGCGCCCTGCCCGATCGAGGGGGCGGTGGCGTGGGCGGCGTCCCCGATGACGATCATCCGGTCGCGGTGCCACCGGGGCACGGAGGGGACGTCGTAGGTCTTCCAGGCGGGGAAGATCTCGTCGGAGGCCGCGACGAGGTCGGCGGCGGGACCGGCGTCGCGCCGGAACAACTCGACCAGATGGGCCCGCCACTCCTGTGGGTCGATCGCGTCCAGCTCGGCGCGGGTCGGCTCGGCCTTCCTGGCCGGGTTCGCCGCCCACCAGACCTCCCCGCTCGGATGGGTGAGGTGCACGAAGAAGCAGTGCCTGCCGAAGATCGCGCTCATCACCCCCGGCTCGGCGCCGGTCCGGACACCGCGCGCGTAGCCACCGGTGTTGAGCAGCCCGGAGTAGCGGACGCCGGGGGCGGCCGGGTCGATGATCTTGCGGGTACGCGACCACAGGCCGTCCGCGCCGATCAGCAGGTCTCCTTCGGCCGTGCCGCCGTCGGCGAACCTCGCCAGCACCCCGCCTCCCCCGCCGTGGGCGTCCACGAGCCGCCTGCCGTACTCGATCCGCACGCCCTGCCGTACGGCGTGCTCGCGGAGCAGGCGGTAGAGGTCGGCTCGCTTGACGGTCCTGCTGACGGTGCCGTCCGGCAGGGGTTCGCCGTACCGGAGCTCGCCGAGTTTCCTGCCGGAGCCGCTGGTGAGGGTCATCCTCGGCGTCTCGAAGCCGATCTCGCCGACGTCCACGCCGAGGGTGCGTAACGCGGCGAGCGCGTTCACCGCGAGTGTCAGGAATGCGCCCACGTTGTCGGCGCCGTGCTCGTAGGCCTCGTAGACGACCGGCTCGATGCCCGCCTTACGGAGAGCGATCGCGCTCAGTGTGCCCGCGATGCCGCCGCCCACGATCAGTGACGTGTATGTCATACACATAAATCTATGTCATACACTTCGCGGGTGAAGGAAGAAGAGCTGCCCGCGGGTCTCAGCGCGCTGTGGGCCCGGTTCGACGAGCCCGAACCGGAGCGGAGAAGCCGGCTGACCCTGTCCCGCGTCGTCCAGGCGGCGGTGGAGCTGGCCGACGCCGACGGCCTCGACGCCGTGTCGATGGCGCGGGTCGCCGAACGGCTCGGCTTCACCACGATGTCGATCTACCGGTACGTCAGGAGCAAGAACGAGCTGCTGCTGCTGATGCTCGACCACGTCGCGGCGCTGCCCGCCGAACTGGACGAGCCCTGTGGCGGCTGGCGCCCCGGCCTGGAGCGCTGGTGCCGCGCGCAGTGGGAGATGCTGCACACCCACCCCTGGATCGTGCGCCTGCCGATCACCGGGCCACCGATCACCCCCAACCAGCTTGCGTGGACCGACCGTGCCCTGGGGGCGTTGAAGGACACCGGGCTGAGCGAGGCCGACAAGGTGGGGGTCGCCCTGCTGGTCGCCAGCCACATGCACACCGTGGCGCGGCTGAGCGCCGACCTCGGACAGGCCGCCTCGGGCGAGTCGATCGCCGCCTACAGCGACCTGCTCGGCGGCCTGGTCGACGGGCGGCGCTTCCCCGCGCTGCGCGCCGCCGTCGACGCGGGCGCCTACGACTACCCCGCGGAGACCCCGGCGGACGAGCGGCGGCTGGACTACCGGTTCGGGCTCGCCCGGATCCTGGACGGCGTGGCCGCGCTGATCCGCGCCACGGGCGGATGACTACTCGGGCCAGTCGGAGTCCTTGATGACCTCGACGAAGTCACCGCGCCGGAAGCCGGGAACGTAGTGGGCCAGTACGTCGGCCTTGACGTTGCCGAAGGTCGTCTCCGGACGGTCCTTGACGCCCTCGGTGAAGGCGGCGAGAATCCGGTTCTTGAAGTCTGGCCGGGGGTGGGCCGCGACCACGGCCTCGCGCTGCTCGTCGGAGACCGCGTGATAGCCGATGCCCAGAACGTCCAGCTCCACGCCACGGGTGATCAGGGCCACCTCGGGCGCCATGTGCAGCGGGATCTCCGGGGTGGTGTGCAGGGCGATCCCCGTCCAGACCCGGTCGGCAGGCTCTCCGGTGACACCGTGGGCGTTCAGGAAGCGGCGGGCCTCGTCGGCGCCGTCGATCTCGAAACGCTGGTCGGTACGGCGGAAGCGCTCGGTCAGCCCCAGGTCGTGGAACATGGCCCCCACGTACAGCAGCTCCGGATCGAAGTCCAGCCCCTGCTCCCGGCCGCGTAGCGCCCCGAACAGGAACACCCGCCGGGAGTGGTCGAACAGCAGGGGGGAGGCGGCCTCACGCACCAGTTCGGTCGCCTCACGCGCCAGGGCGCTGTCCGGGATCCGTACACCCGCGATCGATTCACCCGTCATGACTGCCTCTCCTCACCCTCGATCGGTTGACTCCTCCAGATTCACCCGGTGCCATACCCTGACACCATGTCCATACGGCCATGTGAACCACAGATTCCGACATGACGCATCGAGTGGCCTTCGTGGTGTTCGACGGTGTGACCCTGCTCGACGTCAGCGGCCCCCTGGAGGTGCTGCACCAGGCGGGCCGGTACACCTCGGTCCTGGTCTCCCCCCACGGCGGCGACGTCCGGACGGCCTCCGGACCGACGCTGGCCGCGACGACGACGGCGGCCGACGCCGGGCCCGTCGACACGGTCGTGGTCGCCGGAGCCGACCACCTCGCGGAGCGGGGCCCCGAGGACGAACTGCTGACGACGGTCGCCGACCTCGCCGATCGGGCGGCACGGGTCGCCTCGGTCTGCAGCGGCGCCTTCGTCCTGGCGGCGCTCGGCCTGCTCGACGGCCGAAGGGCGACCACCCACTGGCGGCACGCGCGGGCTCTCGCCCGCCGCCACCCCCTCGTGCGCGTCGAACCGGACGCCCTGCACATCCGGGACGGCCGTTACGTCACCTCCGCGGGGATCAGCGCGGGCATCGACCTGGCCCTCGCGCTGGTGGAACACGACCACGGAGCGGGCGCGGCCCGGGACATCGCCCGTGAACTGGTCGTGTTCATGCAGCGCCCGGGCGGCCAGTCACAGTTCTCCACGGCGCTGGCGACCCCACCGGCACGCGGCGACCTGCTGCGCTCACTGACCGCCTCCGTACTCGCCGACCCGGCGGCAGACCACAGCCTGCCCGCCATGGCCGCCTCCGCGTCGGTCAGCACCCGGCACCTGACCCGGCTGTTCCAGGCGGAGCTGGACACGACTCCGGCCCGCTGGGTCGAACGTGTCCGTCTCGACCGCGCCCAGCAGCTCCTCCTCGACGGGCACAGCATCACCTCGGCGGCACGGCACAGCGGTCTCGGCAGCGACGAGACCCTGCGCCGCACCTTCGCCCGCCACC
Source organism: Streptosporangium sp. NPDC020145 (assembly GCF_040631275.1). Classification (NCBI taxonomy): domain Bacteria; kingdom Bacillati; phylum Actinomycetota; class Actinomycetes; order Streptosporangiales; family Streptosporangiaceae; genus Streptosporangium; species Streptosporangium sp. NPDC020145. The sequence continues at coordinate 58,533 of NZ_JBEXZT010000028.1, forward strand.
TGGGCACCACGCCCACCGAGTACCGCAGACGTTTCGGCACCACGACCTGACATCGACCTGACATCGACCTGACATTCGAAGCGGCCACGCCGTCGTAACGGTGAGGGACAGGAAATCCACACCGGAAGAAAAGGGGCGGGCGGCGATGACCACGCGACACGAAACAGACGAGACCGTTCTCCGGAGGCACCTCGGCAGGCTGGTCGAGGCGATCCAGGCCAAGGACCTTGAGGGCCTGGAACGTCTCTACGCGGCGGACGTCGTGTCCTTCGACGTGGAACCTCCGCTGCGGCACGTCGGAGCGGAGGCGAAACTCAGGAACTGGGCGAACGTGTTCGCGTTCTTCGCGGACGTGACCTACGAGGTGCGCGACCTGAGACTCGTCGTGGGTGACGACGTGGCGTTCGGGTACGGCTTCGGCCGGCTCAGTGGCACGTCGAGGAACGGGACCGCGACGAGCGGCATATGGGTCAGGGGCACCTTCTGCTTCCAGAAGATCGACGGCGACTGGCTGATCGTGCACGACCAGGCCTCCGTGCCGTTCGACATCGCGACCGGCAGAGGGGTGATCGACCTGGAACCCTGACGGCAGACGGGAGACTCGGTCTGAGGTGGCCCGGCCGGTTCGCGACTCTCACGGGGAGATGGGATACCTTGGCGGGACGGCGACCGTCCGCGCCGAACCTCCGGCGACCCGCCCCAGCCGGGTCACCCACGGAGGCAAAGGGAGGTCCACCTCTCGGCCGGAGCTTCGTTGCCGATCGCGCGCCCGCCGTACCGATCGCTGGGGGATCCATGGTTGGCCGCGTGGGAGACGACCATGACGAAGCAGCCCGACTTCAAACGACGCGTGCGCGCCCGGATGGCCAAGACCGGCGAGTCGTACGCCGCCGCCCGTGGCAGGCTCCTCGCCGAACGGCCGGCCGACGACCGGATGGCCACGGCGTTGCATGTCAGCAACGGCGACGGCACGGCCCTGCCGGGAACCGGGCTCGCCCGGCGCGTGCTGTTCTGGCGTGACGTCCTGCACGACGGCCCGGTGCCCGCGGTGGGGGCCGGGGAGCTCCGCCGTGTCAGGGCCGGTTTCCTCGCCGAGGCGGGCGCGGACGAACGGGGTGAGGCCGCGGCGATGTTCGCCGAACGCGACCGCGTCTTGGAGGACAACCGGGACGGCGAGTACGTGCTGTGGTTCGAGGCGGACCTGTACGACCAGCTGCAGATCATCCAGATCCTCGCCCGCCTCGCCGACCTGGGTGTTCCCGCACGGCGCATCACCTTGATCTGCATCGGCGAGCATCCCGGCATCGCCCGCTTCGGCGGCCTCGGCCAGCTGACCGTGGAACAGCTGCGCGAGCTGCCCGCGACGAGGGCGTGCGCCCGGCTGACCCCGGACGCGCTGCGGCTCGCCACCCACGCCTGGGACGCCTTCCGGGCGCCGACCCCCGACGGCCTCGGCGCCGTCGCCGCGAGCCACTCGGCTGAGCTGCGCTTCCTCGGCGAGGCGTTCGACCGGCTCAGCAGGGAGTATCCGGCCACCCGCGACGGGCTGTCACTGGCCGAACGACGGGTACTCGCCGCAGTCGCCGACGGCGCGCCCGACGCAGGAACCGTGTTCATCCGTGCGGCGGCGCGGGAAACACGCCCGTACCTCGGAGACATCTGGTACTTCGCGATGATCGACCGGATGGTCCGTGCTCCGGTTCCGCTGCTCGATGCCGGGCGAGGGGACCGCCGGGTCGGCCACACCATCCGCCTGCGCCTGACCGAAACCGGAGCACGGGTACTCGCGGGCGAGGCCGACCACGTCGCGCTCAACGGTCTCGACCGCTGGATCGGCGGCGTCCACCTGAGCGGCCGCCACGTACGCTGGCGCTGGGACGACGGGCTCGAAACCATCACGGGAAAGGCCTGACGAGCGCACGTCAACCGCGCCGCCGGTCTCCGCCTCCGGCGTCCAGCGCCTCGACCACCTGGCGGTGCACCCGGGTCAGCACGACGGCCGGCACCACGAGGACGACGTCCAGGATCAGCACCGAGACCAGCGGCGGCAGCCACCGCGCCGCGACCCCGACCGCGGCGCGGCGCCGCACTGGCGACCCGGGAACTGCCGGTCCTGTCACCGGTGACGGTGAACACGGCCGCCCTCGCCGAAGCACGCGGGCGACCGTATGAGTCGGTCGTGCTGCTCGGGGCCACCGCCCGGCTGCGGGGCGCGCACGACCGCACCGATCCGCAGGTCCGTGACCTCACCCGTCGCGGCCAGGCCGCGCTCGGCGGGGAGGGGCTCGCCGCGGTGTACGCGAAGGGCTGGGAGCTGGACGCGAGGACGGCCGTGAGCGTGGACGTCATCCGCCCGCGGCGTCCTCGGCCTCCCAGCGCAGCAGGTCACCCGGCTGGCACTTGAGGACCTCGCAGAGAGCGGCGAGCGTCGAGAAGCGCACCGCCTTGGCGCGGCCGTTCTTGAGCACCGCCAGGTTGGCGGGCGTGATCCCGACGCGGTCCGCGAGATCGCCCACGGACATCTTCCGCCTGGCCAGCATCACGTCGATGTCGACGATGATCGGCATCAGATCACCTCGTCCAGCTCGGCCCGCATCCGCGTCGCTTCGACGTCGCGCGCGACGGCCTGGGCGAGCAGCATCCGCAGTACGAGCACGATGAGCGCGATGAGCGCGACCCCCAGGATGCCCAGGCCGATCCCGCCCATGATGACGGTGACGCCCGGGTCGTCCCGCTGACCCGGCGCGTTGAGGGCCGTGACCGCGAACCACAGGAGGGCGGCCACAACGATCGCGCCGATCACGGCGTCCACGTACCGGAAGGCGGCGTGGGAGAACACGGTTCCGCGACGCACCATCGTCACCAGCCGCCATACGCCGACCAGGGTGACCTGGCCCGACACCATGCCCAGGATCGTGATCAAGCGCAGCGGGGTCAGCGGGAGCGACCCGTCCTCCGGATCGGTGGCCAATGCCCACACCATCGATGCCTGTACGAACACGGTGCCGACGAACACCGCCGCGAGCACGACGCGAAGCGCACGCACTGTCAGTTTTCCCATGACCCGTCCTTCCATCGAATCGCGATGGAAATCTATCGATTTTCGATACCTTGGGCAAGGGTTGGAGGTGGTGACTTCGCGCCGTCGCGGGAGTCCCGTTGGTGACGGCGCAGGATTTCCAGGACGCGAAGGCAGGACGGCTTGAGCATGCCCTCCTGCGGCCGGTCAGCCGGACGGGAGAGGTGAGCCGAGCATCCAGTTGCCGGGCGCCTCGGTGTCGGTGCTGAGGTAGAAGTCCTCGATGGCGGCGCGGAACTCCTCATGGGTGAGGGTGCCGCTGCCGTTGCGGTCGAGGCGCCGGAAGGCCGCGCCGGAGACGGCCGGGGTGATACCGAGGGCGTCGTACAGGCGGACGTACTCATCGGCGGTGAGCGCGCCGCTTCCGTCGGTGTCCAGGGCGCGCATGAGGGCGTCGACGATGGGCATCACCAGGCGTTCGAGGGTCGCGGCGTCGGAGGCGACGTGGGAGCGCATGGCGGAGACGAACCGCTGGGGACCGATGCGGCCCTGAGCGTCCGGGACACCGGCCTCGCCCAGGACGTCCCACCAGATCATGAACGCCGCGCGTAGCGCGCTCTTGGCGCTCTCGTCCGGGGTCACCGCGGCGAACACCTCGCCGATCCGCTGGAAGTCATCGCGGGTGAGATGGCCGTCGCCGGTGCGGTCGAACCAGGTGAACAGGAAGGTGAACTTCTGCTCGGTGCTGTCGTGGACCATGGTGGCCTCCTTGGGCGGGAGCGTTCGGGTAAGGGCTGGGGCGGGGACACCGGTCGGGGCGAAGGCCGACGCTGTGGCGATGGGCGGCGACGTGTGCCGTGAAGGCATGGAACTCCAACCAGGATCCAGAGCTACATAAAGCGACACATCAGATGCGAAGAGTAGTTGTTTGTGATCAGGGGTGCACTACCAAGCACGGTGACATTGACCTTTCGCCCTACTCCCCCGGACCGACCCTTCGAAAGTGGCGTTCGAAAGTGGCGACGGTCGAGCCGGCGATCCACCGCCGGGGCGGCGGGGTCCGCCCGCCTCGGACGACGGTGAGGGTGGCACGATCTCAACGTCGGCACCCGTCTCATCCCGGCGGACAACTCGCATTCTTCGTTGGGTGTTGTGGTGTTCTCGCCGGATAACGCTTTTGTCCGCCAGGGGGAAGGCGAGCCGGAACTCGGCGGAAAGACGGGATGGTGGGAGTTCTGCTTGACGAAGGGGCCGACGGGTTCGAAAAACGGCCTCTCCCGCGATGCCTCTCGCTGCCGGATGTGGGTCTTGGCCGAGGTCGCCGGGACCGGCTCTGGCGGCGTTGGACGTGCTTGACGGCCGACATGGGCGGGTTCGGGAAGGGGTGGCCGGGGTCCGGTCGCCGAGGGTGGCGGGGTGGGGATGGCGCGGGTTCTGGTGGATGCCCGGGGTGGTGTTCTGGCAGTTCAGAGGGCTTTCCGAATATTTCGGAAAGCCGCTGAATCTTGTCCTGTGGGGTGCGGGAAGTGAGATCGGGTCGGCGTGGCGTTCGGGCATCCGCCGCCTCGGATGCCCGTCTTGCCTTCCCGAGCGCGGCGTGGACCGTTCGAGGGATGTGCAGGGCCCCTGTACCGGCAGGGGCCCCTTTATTTATTTCCCATCTTTGTCCGGCTCTCTGGTTCGGAAAGGTTTCGGCCGCGAATCGCGGTTTCGGAACGGCCGTACGGAATGGGCCGCGGCTATAAGTCGCATACGACCGAACGCTTCCGGAGAATTCCGAAGGACGGAAAGGTCAGGAAATCTAGACCGGTGACCGGGAAATGCGTAACTCTTACGACCACAGATCAAGGGCGGCCGGTAACCGCCCGACGAACACCGCAGCGGATTCCACGCCGCGCCCAGGAAAGAGGCTCACATGTCCGTCCGTACCCCGCGCCGGAAGTCGCCGGTGCCCGCTACGCGCCCCACCCCGGTGACCATGCCCTCCGGCCACCGGATCGTCGTCCTGATCGTGGTCGTCCTCGTCACGGCGGTACTGCGGGTGAGCGGCCAGCCGCTGCCCGAGAGCCTCCTGCTGGTGCTCGCGACGGGCTGCGCGGCCGCCCAGATCAGCGCGTGGCTGGCCGGCGGAACGGCCGGACGAGGGTGGTCGTGATGCCCGGGGCGGACGATGTCCCGGTCCGGTCACTGGTGGAGGAGGTGAAGGACGTCACCACACCCGAGCAGTTCGGGTAGCAGCTGAAAAGGCTCAAGGAGGTCAACGCTCTGCGGCCTTCCTCAAGCAGTTCGCCGACCTTCTCGGCGACAAGAACCAACGTAGGCAGTTCCACTTCTCCACGCGGGGCAACTCGGTCCTCCAGGACGTGCGCACAGGAGATGTTCCTGCCGAAGTTCCTCCACGAGCTGCAGAACCGTGCCTGCCCGGACAAGCTCATCACGGTCATCACCGGCTCGGACGGCGCCGCGCAACCCAGGGACACACCCGAGCTCACCGACCCGAAGGTGTCCACCGTGCTGATCTACGCCCTGGGTTCCTTCAAAGGTGTGGAGAAGCGCATTCCCGGGGCGGGCGGTCGTCACCTTCGACCTCACGCGCCGGGTTCCGAGGTCGTCCGCATCGCTTCGCCCGGCAGGTAACCCATCGAGAACACACCATCCGCCATATCCCGACCGCGAAGGAATGTTTCACCACGAACCCGTACGGTGCCACCCACGACCCATTGTGGGCGGCACCGTACCTTTCCGGGAGTGAGAGCCGCGCGTCATCGCCGATGCCGACGTCCACTGCCATCACCCGGACCGTCTGCCCCATGCTGACGACGAGATCATCGCGCGGGCTTCTCGCCGTTCCACGCCCGTCTGCGACCTATGGGGGCGGGGAAGGCCGCCCGTCATGCCGGTTTAGCGGGAGACCGACCAGTAGTAGTTGGGGCTGTAGCCGTCGTCGGCCAGGACGACGAACTCGTTCGGCCCGGCGCCGTAGACGGGTCTGATGGCGTTTCTGGTGATGGAGGAGACGAACTTGACGGTGCGCCAGTCGCCCTCGCGGTCGGGCTCGGCCCGCCACAGGAACTCGTTCGTGCTGCTGCAGTCCTTGCTGACCACGCTGGGCAGGCCGTCGACGATGCGGCCGGGCGCGGCGCACAGGTTGGACTTGGCGTTGCGCATGCGGAACCAGAGATAACCGCCCCGCACCTGGCCTTCCTCGAAGAACCACTCGTTGGCCGGCGGGGTCACGCCCGCGGTCCAGGCGAGCACGTAGCAGTTGACGCAGCCCGGGGCGGAGTAGCCCTCGTGGATGAGATAGCCGTTGGTCCTGACGTTCTGGACGACGTGACGGCGCTCGTCGTCGACGAACGGCGGGGAGACGACAGGCGAGGGTGTGGCCTCTGCGACGGGGGCCTGGGCGGGCCGGGCGGCGGATGCGGCGTCGGCCGGCGCGGTGACGAGCAACGCGCTGGCGAGCGCGAGCATCGACAACACCGCCGGCAGAACCAGCTTGGCGGTCGAGTACGGCGACTTCATGGGTTTCCTTTCACGGTTGGGCCGGCAAAACAGGGGCGGCCCGCGAGGGCCGCTGTGGGCCGGGTGGGTCGCGGGCAGGGCCGAACCAGGTGGCGGTCGTGTCCTCATCCGTCCGGAGCGGGAGCGCCCTTCGGGAGGCGGGGAGTCAGGACGCCTGCGGGGAGGTGGGGCCCTCGTTGCCGATCCAGGTGACGTACCAGCCGTAGCGTTCGGCGTCGGCCGGGCTCAGCGGCCCGCCGTCGGTCCAGCGCACGTAGACGCGAAAGCCGGTGGGAGTGGCGTCGTAGATGCCGGTGGCACCGCTGAGCAGCCACTGCGATCCGCCGGTGCTGCTGATCGAGGCCACGTAGACCGGGGTGGCGGCGAACTCGGCGTCGCCGGTGTCCACCTGCAGGGTGATGGTCGTGTCGGTGTAGACCTGCCAGCCCTGGCCGGGCTCGGTGCGGCCGGAGACGGTGTGACCGCACGTCTCGGGGCAGGAAGGCGGGAACGGGGCGCAGCCTCCTCCGCAACCGCCGCCGTGACCACCGCTGTGGCGGGGCGGGCAGGGCTGTGGCGGCAGCGCGCAGACGACGAGTGTGCTGGTGGTGACCGGGTGGTCGGGCGGGGTCTCGTTGGCGGTGGCCGCGGCGGTGTTGCGGATCGCGCCGGGCCTGGTCACCACGGCCTTGAGCTCCAGGCGCGCGCCGGCGTTCTCATCCAGCGTGCCGACGTTCCAGACACCGCTCGCCGGGTCGTAGCCGCCGGTGCCGGTGCCTCCGGTGGCGTGCGCGGACAGGTAGGTCAGGTGCCTGGGCAGTCTGTCGGTGACCTTCACGCCGGTGGCCTGGCCGGGGCCGTGGTTGGTGACGAGCAGGTGGAAGGTTACGACCTCCCCCACACCGACCTGGGTGCGGTCGGCCGCCTTGGTCAGGCCGAGGTCGACAGGCCTCCGCACGGGGGTGGTGACCGCGTTGGAGACGGCGTCCCTGTGCTCGACGGGGTTCTCCAGGGTGTTGTCGTAGGTCGCCTTGGCCTGGTTCTCGATCAGGTGGCCGCCGGCCGTCCGCTCGATCCTCACCTGGAACTGGACGGTGGTGGAGACCGGCCTGCCGTCGGTGGAGGGGTCCAGCCGGCCGCCCGCGTCGGCGGTGGCGCCCTCGCCGAGGCGGAAGGTCACCGTGCGCGAGACCGGATCGTAGGAGGCGCGCTCGTCGCTGCCGGCGCCGGGGCCGTTCACGATGCGCGGTGAGCCGGGCACCAGGCTGGTGCCCGGCGGGACGGCGTCGGTCAGGACGAGGTTGTCGGCGGGCGAGCCGCCCTCGTTGACGGCGGTGACCTCGTAGGTGACGGTGTCGCCGATCTTCAGCTCGCCGTCGGGTGCGGCCTTCTTGGTCAGCACCACACACGGTGCGGTGCCGAAGACGATGTCGTCCAGGAAGTTGCCGACGCTGGGGCTGCCTCCGGCGGAGCGGATGGCGACGAACCCGAACCGGGTGTGGTCCTGACCCGCGGGGACGGTGTAGACGCCGCTGTGCGTGCCCCACGCGCCGGTGCCGTCCTCCAGGTTCTGGGGGTTGTTGTTGGGGACGAGCCGGGCGCCCTGCGCCGGGACCGGGCCGATGTGGACCTGCATGACGTCGTTGCCGCTGCGGCCGCGGTGGCGCAGCCTCCAGTACAGCTTCTGGCCGGGTGTGGTGGGCAGGTCCTGGTACAGCATGGACGCCGAGTTGGCGTTCAGCTCGACGAACTGGGTTCCCTCCGCCGACGGGACACCGTAGGTGGAGGAGTTGGAGGGCCAGAACTCGATCTGGTTCCTGCTGTCGTTGGTCTGCCAGCCGGGTACCTGGCCGGCGTCGAGGAAGGTGACGTTGTCTCGGTTCGGTACCTGAGGCTGCTCGAAACCGCCGTTGGTCAGCACGACGCGTTTGGGGCATCCGCCGGGAGGGGGGTTCTGTGGCAAGGCCATAGGGATCCTTTCCTGCCGGTTGTCGCGGTACGGCCGGAGGGCCGACCGCACCCTACGGTTGCCATTTGTAATCGACCCATTACCGAACGTTAAGTTGGATTGCGGTTACCCCCACGCCACCGTTACAGCACGGATGAAACCCCACTCTGAGGGCCACGCACGCCTTTGAACGGCACAAATGCGGTCGGACAACCACCGGTCACTGCGGAGTCCCGCGACTCCTGCACCGTGGTGGCGTCCCGGTTGGAAACGCGCCGCCGGAACAGCGCGGGTCAGACCCGGCCTCGTTGGTCTCACGGCCGAAGCCATGGACCGGCACCCCGGCAAGGAGGACGCGACGGTGCCGCAGGGACGGTTCCATGGCCCGGCCGGCGGTGACCGAGCGCAAGGCACCGACCCGGTGATCGCGGTCTATGATCCCCGCATGGCCGCACCGAGACTTCGAGCATCCGATGCGAGCGGGCGTGTGCTGGACGATCCAACCGACACCGAGGTGCACGACCTTTTCGCGGACCTGAACGCACGCTGGATGTTCGCGATCGTGGAAAGGCTGGATCGCGAGCCGGCGGGCCAGTTCTACTTCCAGGTTCACCTTGATTACGCGGGTGGCCAGAACCCGGATGCCGACGAGGAGGTTGACGTCGACTATGACGTCGAATTCCGGGAGGGCGGTCCGGATGAGCATTACCGTGCCAGGATTACCGGCCTGTACGGCTTCGCCGGGCTGGATCTCGTGCACAGGGTGTATCGCGCGTGGCGGACCGAAGACCCTGGGTTGAGGGATCTGCTGTCGTGGAGATCGCTGAAGTTCGAGAGCCGAGCTGATACGGCTCAGGGCTCCTGAGGCTACGGCGAACGGTGACCTGTCACCTCGACCGCCGCCAACACCGCCTTCACCAGGGGAAACACACCCTCGCAGCTTGAAACGCGGTGTCTCAACGCGGGTTGCCCACCCGGTGGTCGACACCGCGACGCCCGGCCATGAAATGCGGTGGTTGTGTGCCGCTGCCCGGCCTAGGGTGCGGGCATGTCCTATGTGCTCCACGGTGTTGTCGGTGATTTCGACCATCTCCGCTCTTTGTCGGGCGATGTGCCGCGGGCGGTGGTGGCGCCTCTCCGGCAACGCCTGGGGCTGCTACCGGTGACTGACGAGATTTTCAACGAGCTGACCGACGCGCGACGGGAGAGCGGGCCGTTCACGCTCATGTCGCCGGAGTTCACCGAAAGGCTCAGGGGCTGGTCACGCGGCGGCCGTATCGCTTATGTGGAAGCGGATTTCTGGGGCGGTAACGGCAGCCAGGCCGCTGCCCTGTGGGAGAACGGTCGGCAGAGCTGGGGCCCCGGGTACGCGTCGATCCGGGTCGGACCGCCACATGAGGACCGGCCGATCAACGCCGTGCTCGCCCGCCTCGGAGCGATCGGAGCAGGTGCGCTGGACCTGTTCGACACGGTCGGCTTTGGGTGGGAACGCGACATGGAAGGGTGGTGCCGGGCGGGCCTGGACGCCCTGGAGGCCGCCGACTACGACGTGTGGGAGGCCGCGTGCCGTGCCAAGGAAGAGGCCGACGCCCGCACCGCCGCCGAACGGGACAGGCACACCAGGCGTGACGACGCCCCCGTCGTCCTCGACGGCAGAACGGTGATGCGGACGCTCGGCATCCCGCCTTCCCCGATGGTGGGGGCCGCGATCCGGCATCTCCAGGAGGTCCACCTGGAACGTGGTTCCCTCACCCGCGACGAGGCCACCGCCGAGCTGCACCGCTGGGCCCAGAGCTTCCGAAGCACTCGATGAGTCGCGAACCGCCGGGGTATGACACGCGGTGAACGTGGTGGCACCGACGTTCGAGACGGAATCACCCGATTGGGGTCGCGCGTCCACGCTGGAGGACCGGGAGGCGGACGGGTAAGGAGACATCGTGATCAGTGGCCATGACGTGATCCCCAGTCACAACATCTTGTTCATCACGCTCGATTCGCTTCGCTTCGACACGGCGCGTTCCGTTCTTCATGCCGGTCGGAGCCCGAACCTGGCGCGGATCCTGCCGGGCGGTAACTGGGAAGAGCGCCGGACCCTCGGGACCTACACCTTCCCGGCGCACATGTCGTTCTTCGCGGGCTGGCTCCCCACTCCCGCACGCCCCGGCCGGCCTCCGCGACTTCTGGCCTGCCGCTCCCCGAACGGCGCCACCATCGGTGAACGCACCTACGTCTTCGACGCGCCCGACATCGTCTCCGGCCTGGCCGGCCTCGGTTACCGCACCGTGTGCATCGGAGGTGTGGAGTTCTTCTCCCATCTGACACCACTGGGAAGTGTGCTTCCCGCGCTCTTCCAGGAGAGTCACTGGCATCGCCGGATGAGCGCCGATGAGCCGGACTCCACCCGCCACCAGGTGGATGTCGCCCTGCGGATCCTGGACGGCCACCTCAAGGATCGGCGCCTGTTGCTGTTCCTCAACGTCTCCGCCACGCACATGCCCACGCACTTCTACCTGCCGGGGCAGTCACAGGACTCGTGGGAAAGCCAGTGCGCCGCGCTGGCCTACGCCGACGCCGAACTCGGGCGCCTGTTCGACGCGCTGCCGTCCCTCGGTCCCTGGCTCGGTCTCATCTGCGCCGATCATGGGGAGGCCTACGGCGAGGACGGCTGGACCGGCCACTCGATCTCCCACCCGACCGTGTGGGCCGTGCCGTACGCCGAGACCGTCATCCCCGCCGCGACACGCTGACGGAGCCGTCGCACGACGCTGCGGCCGGGAGATCCTTGCCGAACCGTCCGGCCGGACGTGAGCCGTCGTGGGGTCGCCCGCCGATGAGCACCACGGCGGGCGAAACGGACGGCACGCCACATGGGTGGGCGCCCGGCTCCTGCCCCATCCGCTGGACGGCGGGCGGAGGGCGGGTGGTGAACCAGCGGCGGGTGTGTCAGCCGCCGATCGCGACGCGGAGGATGCGGTCGTCTCCCGGGCCGGGGGTGCCGCGGCCGTCGGTGTTGTTGGTCAGCACCCACAGCGACCCGTCGGGGGCGACGACGGCGTCACGGAGGCGTCCGTACCGGCCGGCGAGGTGCTGGGTGGAGGTGGAGAGCCGGTCGAGCGGGATCTGCCGGAGGAGCCTGCCGCGCAGGTTGGCCAGGTAGATCGTCCCGTTCGTGATGGCCATGCCGCTGGGGCTCGCCTCGGCCGGTGGCCACTGCTGGACCGGGTCGGTGAAGCCGTCCCGGCCGGCGATGCCTTCGACTTCGGGCCAGCCGTAGTTGCCGCCTGGCCGGATGACGTTGAGCTCGTCCCAGGTGTCCTGTCCGAACTCGCTGGCGTACAGGGTGCCGCCGCTGTCCCAGGCGATGCCCTGGGGGTTGCGGTGGCCGAAGCTGTAGACCAGGGAGCCCGCGAACGGGTTGTCCGGGGGAACCTTCCCCTCCGGCGTCATCCGCAGGATCTTGCCCGCGAGCGTGTTCTTGTCCTGGGCTGCGGGGCGGTCGCCGGCGTCCCCGACGGTGGCGTACAGCATTCCGTCGGGTCCGAACGCGATCCGGCCGCCGTTGTGATAGCTCGCCGACGGCAACCTGTCGAGCACGGTGGAGGAGCGTCCGAGGCCGAGCCTGCCGGGGGTGCCGGTGAGCTCGAACCGCTCGATCCGGTTCCCGTCGTTCGCGGTGTAGTAGGCGTACAGGAAACCGTTGCGGACAGCGATGCCGAGGAGACCGCCTTCGCCCATCGGGGTGACCGCCTCGATGACGCCGACCTGACGGACGGCTCCCCGCTCGCCGATCTCGACGACGCGGGCGGTGTCCCGCCCGCTGACCAGGGCCGTCCGGCCGTGGAAGGCGATGGACCAGGGGGCGTCCAGGCCGTCGGCGATCGTGGTGACCGGGGCGAGCGGGGTGGCGGACGCGGCCCGCGCGGAGGAGAGGGCGGCGCGTGCGGCACCCTGGTCCGGCGCGCACGCGGTCAGCGTGGCCGACGCGATCAAAGCGAGTGCGGGAGCGGCCAACCGTAGGAGCAACGTTCTCGTGGTCATGAGCATGTCCGTCGAATCCGAGAGAGCCGGTGGTTTCGAGCTTACGCCGCAGGTAGCCGGTCTTCTCTCCGCCGCTGAACTCCTCCAGGGTCAGAGCGAAACAGGAAGTCGTGGATGGGTGGCGTTACCGGCGCCGATGACCATGTCCACGGAGACTCCGCGGCGTGGAGAGGCGGACGACGCCGCCCTCGGCCTGGTGGGCCGGGGCCGCGCGAGAGGTGTCCGTCACAGGTGACGAAGGCGCGTGGGTCGTGCTCCGGCCAGGCCTCACAAGCCAGGAAGGAGATCCTCATGCGTGGCGTGGTCCTGCACGATCCCGGTGACGTCCGTGTTGACGAGCGGCCGGATCCGGTGATCGTGGAGCCCACCGATGCGATCACCCGGGTGACGGCGGCGTGCGTGTGCGGCTCCGACCTGTGGCCCTACCGCGGGGCCGAGAAGCTCGACGGGCCGGTCCCGATGGGCCACGAGTACGTCCGGGCCTCAGCGGTGACCCGATGAAGGACTTCCTGTACGGCGACGCCCGCGTAGCAGTCGGTCACCGAGCAGGACCGCGCAGGACCCGACGGTCAGCAGCCCGCCGGCGAGGAAGGTGCCCCGTACCTCGGCGAGCGGCAGGACCAGTGCCCCTATCGCGGCTCCCGCCGCGATGCCGGCGTTGTAGGCACCGGAGTTCGCCGCGAGAGCGATGTCCGTACGGCCCGGCGCGCAGTACAGCATCGCGTTCTGCGTGGTCATGAAAACCGGCCCGAGCGCACCGCCCATCAGCACCAGGAACACCACCGCCGCCACCTGATGGGCACCGAAGACGTACAGGCCGAGCATGCCCACCGCCTGCGTGGCCACGGCGGCGGCCAGCGCGGACTGCGGAAAACGGTCCAGAAACGTCCCGGTGATGCTCACCCCGGCCAGACACGCGACACCGAAACCCACGAACAGGACGCTGACCGTGCTCGGGGAGAACCCGCTCACGTCTCCCAGGAAGGTCACGATGTAGGTGTATCCCGTGAACGCGCCGGTGGCGGACAAGGCCCCGGCCGTCAGCACCGTCCCGAACCGCCGTGCGTCGGGACCGGTGCCGTAGGCGGCGGGTTCCTCTTCCGGGCGCGAGGTCGGTAGCAGCACGGCGATCGTGACCAGGGAGACAAGCCCCAGGGCCGCCAGCAGGGCGATGGGCACCTGCCAACCGCTCTGCTGGCCCAGACGGGTCCCAGCGGGAACACCGAGCACGAGGGCGAGCGAACCGGCGACGGACAGTGCCCCGATCACACGCCCCCGGACCTCGGGCGCGAACAGGCCAACCGCGACCGGCCCCATCACGGCCCAGAACAGCGCCTGGGCGAGCGCGGTCAGCAGCCGTGCCACGAGGAGCTGCCAATAGGAGGTGGCCAGCGCCGCGACGAGGCTGGACACCACGAGCGCGGCCAGCAACCCCGTGAGCACGTGGCGTCGGGGCACTGCCCGCACGACGTGGGCGATCGGCACCGACGCGATGGCCACCATCGCGCCGTAACCGGTGACCAGGAGGCCGACCGCGGACAGGGACACCCGTAGATCGTCGGAGATGAGCTCCAGGAGACCGACCGGCAGGTTCTCCGCGGTGTTGAAAGTGAGGGCGGCCAGCATCAGAGCCCCGAGCACCGCAAGCCTGTGCCATGGAGCCGGTTGTCGCGTGGCGGTCCCGCCTCTTCCCGCTCTCGCCCATCGTGCCTGCTCAGTGACACCGTCCATGCGGCTACCCCACCAAGCCCATCGGTCCCGCCGCAACCGGGATTCATCCGCGGAAAGCGCTGCCGCGCCGTCAGACGCAACACCAGCGCGTGCCCGGCGAGTAATCGGCCGGGATCTTCGGGAAGGAGGATGACGGGCCTCCTGCTGGGCATGCCCATTCGGGGATTCGGTGCCGGGAGAGGGGAAGGACGCATGCGAGACGGCTCTGGCGGGGGAAACGGCGGTCGCGGCCGGTGGATCGTCGTCGAGAAGGCCGCGACGCACAACCTGCGTGAGGTGTGCGTGGAGATCCCCAAGGAGGCGCTGACGGTCTTCACGGGCGTGTCGGGCTCCGGAAAGTCGTCGCTGGCCCTGGACACGGTCGCGGCCGAGGCGCAGCGGCTGGTCAACGACTCCTACCCGTCTTTCGTGCGCAACCGGCTGCCGCACACCGCCCAGCCGGACGTGCAGCGGATCGACGGCCTGACCTTCACCGTCCTGATCGACCAGCGCCGCTTCACCGGGAACGCGCGTTCCACGGTGGCGACGGCGACCGACATCGCCCCGCTGCTGCGGTTGATCTTCTCGCGGATCGGCGAGCCGTCTGCGGGATACTCGCCCGCCTACTCCTTCAACGACCCGAGCGGGATGTGCCCGGACTGCGACGGGCTCGGCGTGGTCCAGGACGTCGACCTCGACGCGCTGCTCGACCTGGACAGCTCCATCGACCAGGGGCCGGTACGGTTCCCCGCCTTCCGGCCGGGCACCTACCGGTGGAAGCGTTTCGCCTACAGCGGCCTCTTCGACAGGTCCAAGCCGCTGCGGGACTACACGGAACAGGAGATGCGGGACTTCCTGTTCGCCGACCAGATGAAGCTGCCCGCCCCTGATCCGCGTTTCCCCAAGACGGCGAGGTTCGACGGCGTCGTGACGCGGATGCGCGACGTCTACATCCGCAACCCGCCCCGGTCGAAGTCGAAGGAGACCGAGGAGGCGATGCACCGGGTGATCACCACCCGGACGTGTCCCCTGTGCGGGGGCGCGCGCCTGAACCAGGCCGCCCTGGCGAGCCTGGTCGACGGGCGTTCCATCGCGGACTGGACGGCACTGCCGGTGGACCGGCTCCACGACCTCCTCGCCGACCTGAGCGACCACCGGGTCGCCCCCGCCCTGTCGGAGGCCCGCAGGCGGTTGGAGGCGCTGCGGTCGGTCGGGCTCGGCTACCTCACCCTGGACAGGGTCTCCTCGACGCTGTCGGGCGGGGAGGCGCAGCGGATCAAGATCATCCGTTATCTCGGCAGTCCGCTGAGCTCGGTGACCTACGTCTTCGACGAGCCGAGCAGTGGTCTGCACCCGCACGACGTCCGGCGGCTGACCGAGCTTCTTCTCCGGCTTCGTGACGCCGCGAACACGGTACTGGTGGTCGAACACCATCCGCAGGTCATCGCGCTCGCCGACCACGTCGTCGACCTCGGGCCGGGAGCAGGGCGCCAGGGCGGCCGGATCCTGTTCGAGGGGACGGCCACCGATCTGCTGCGCGCCGACACACCGACCGCGCGGGCCCTGCGCGAACCGCTGACGCCGCGCGCCACGACCCGCCCCGCCCACGGGCACGTCATGATCCGGGACGCGCGCGCCCACAACCTCCAGGGCTTCGACGTCGGTATTCCGCTACGGCTGCTCACCACCGTCACCGGCGTGGCCGGATCGGGAAAGAGTTCCCTGGTCACGGGTGAACTGCCCAGACAGCACCAGGACTTCGTCGTGGTCGGGCAGGAGCCTCTGCAGGGTGGCGGGCGGTCAACGCCGCTGAGCCAGCTCGGCCTGGCCGAACGGGTCCGCAGGATCTTCGCCGCCGAGTCCGGGCTCGCTCCCGCGTGGTACAGCTTCAACTCCAAGGGCGCCTGCCCGGTGTGCCGGGGCCGTGGGTTCATCACCACCGAGCTGGCCTTCCTCGACGACGTCTTCACCCCCTGCGACGTCTGTGAGGGGTCGCGGTTCAATCCCCGTGCCCTGGCCACACGTGTCAACGGGGCGACCATCGCCGACGTCCTCGCCTCTCCTCCCGCCACGCTCATCGAGCTGTTCGCCGGACACGCCGACATCGTCGCCAGGCTCGGGTGGATGGACCGTGTCGGCCTGGGCTACCTCACCGTCGGGCAGCCCATGGACACCATGTCCGGCGGGGAGAAACAGCGGCTGCTGCTCGCCAAGCACCTTGGAGACGTCGGCCGGGGACGCGGCCAGCGCATCGTCCTGGACGAGCCGACGACCGGGCTGCACGGCACCGATGTGGACCGGCTGCTCGTCCTCTTCGACGAACTGGTCGACGACGGCGCCACACTCGTCGTCGTCGAGCACGACCTGCGGGTCGTCGCCCACGCGGACCACGTCATCGACATCGGTCCTGACGCCGGTGACGCGGGTGGTCGTGTGGTCTTCCAGGGGACTCCGGCCGATCTGGCGGCCGATCCCGGCTCGTTCACCGGCCAGGCCCTCGCGCAGGCGTTCCGCCCTCCGGCTCCCCTCGGGCGGCGGGTGGCCGCCACGCGGTGATCCGCCGGACATAACCGGTGAAGCGCTTCGCCGTACGGTTCCAGGAGACAGAGGGAGGCGGCCCCGGTTCCGTGGACGAGACCGGGGCCGCCTCCCTCTGGTCGACGGATCGTCATACCGCAGGCCCTGCCGGTGACCGGCGGGAACGAGGAGCGGATCGCTTTCCCCAGGACCGTCGCCTCCTGCCCTGGAGAGGCCCCGGAGGTCACATCGGCGGCTGGGCGAGTTTGGCGGCCACGGCGTCGAGAACCCAGTCAAGGCCGGTGGAGAAGGACGTCTCGGCGTCCACCTCCGTGCCGTCGTACACGATCTTGGTCAGCATCGGGAAGCGGCCCGTGTCCAGCATCCTGCGCACATGCGGGCCGTAGGCGCGCTGCCAGTCCTGGTCGGACAGGCCCGTGGCGCGTTCGGCCCGCAGGTTCGCGATCTCGCGTCTGATCGCACCGGTGACGTAGGCGTTGACGGTCTCCGCGGCGCGCATGACGGTGCCGAGGTCGGCGAGGCCGTCGAGAGCGGACAGGGCGGCCTCACCCACGGCGAAGCCGTTCGGGCCCAGGGTCGGACGGCCGCCGAGCAGGTCGGCCAGCCACTCGTGACGGAGGGCGGCCTGCCTGGTGCGGTGGGCGTGGCCGCGCAGCGCCTCCCGCCAGCCACCGGGCCGCCCGTCGGGGAGGATCTCGGCGTAGACCTCGTCCACCATGAGGTCGAACAACTCCTCCTTGGTGGAGATGTAGCCGTACAGCCGCATCGGGCCGACGTCCAGCCGGGCGGCGACCTTGCGCAGCGACATCGCCTCCAGCCCGCCCTCGTCGGCCAGCGCGATGGCGGCGGCGACGATCCGCGCCCGGTCGAGCGGCACAGGACGAGCCGACGGCTCCGGACGATCCCACACAGTCATGGCTACATCGTACTGTCGCGATACGGCGTAAGAATGAAATACAGTGTATCGACATGAGACATCGTATCGCCGTTGTCGGGGCCGGGCCCGCCGGGCTCACCTTCGCCCGCGTCCTGTACCGCCACGGTCACCCCGTCACCGTCCTCGAACGCGACCCCTCCCCCGGCGCCCGCCCTCCGGGCGGCGCACTGGACCTGCACAAGGGGCTGGGCCAGCTCGCCCTGAGCAAGGCGGGGCTGCTGGCGGAGTTCCAGGCGCTGTCCCGTCCCGAGGGGCAGGCCATGCGCATCCTGGACACGGACGGGACCGTCCTGCGCGACTGGCGGCCAGGCCCGGACGACCGGGCCAATCCCGAGATCGACCGCGGGCAGCTCCGTGACCTGCTGCTCGGCCCTCTCGACGTTCGGTGGGGGCGAGGCGTGACAGAGGTGGTGCCGGGGACCCCGGGCGGGACACTGGTCCGTTTCGCGGACGGGCGGCAGGAGACGTTCGACCTCGTGGTCGGCGCGGACGGCGCCTGGTCCCGGGTCCGCCCCGCGGTCTCCCCCGCCACGCCGCACTACACCGGCGTCACCGCGATCGAGACCTCTCTGGACGACGTCGACACCCGCCACCCCGACCTCGCCCGGCTGGTCGGAGACGGTTCCGTGGCCGTGTACGGCGTGAACCGCTCCCTCGTCGCCCAGCGCAACAGCGGCGGCCACGTCAAGGTCTACGTCCAGACCCGCGCACCGCTGGACTGGCACACGAACCTGGATCCGGCCGACGTCGAAGCGGTGCGATCAACCCTGCTGGCCCTGTTCGACGGCTGGACCGCCCCCGTTCTCGACCTCCTCCGCCACGGCACCGCCTTCATCCCCCGCCCCCTCCACGTCCTGCCCGTGTCCCACACCTGGGACCACGTCCCCGGGGTGACGCTTCTGGGCGATGCCGCCCACCTGATGCCGCCCTTGGGGGCGGGTGCGAACCTCGCGATGCTGGAAGGCGCCGAGCTCGCCGAGTCCGTGGCCGCCGCCTCCGGAGATCTGGACGAGGTCGTCCGTGCCTTCGAGGATCAGATGTGGGAGCGGGCCGGCAGGTGGGCGAAGATCACGACGGCCGGGCTGGAACGTCTCGTGAGCCAGGACCCCACCCGGGCACTTGCCCTCTTCGACGAGGTCCAGCCGTCTTGAAGCCTCCGCCGCGGACCCGGAACAGGCCCGTTGGCAAGGACCACTCCGCCAGCCGCCGACCGGCTAGCTGAGCAGACCCCGCCGGTAGCCCTCACCGACGGCGGCGGCGCGGTCGCGGACGCCGAGTTTGTCGTAGATGTGCAGCAGGTGCGTCTTGATGCTGGCTTCGCTGATGAAGAGCCTGGCGGCCGCCTGGCGGTTGGAGGCGCCGTCGGCGACAAGGGCGAGGACCTGGAGCTCGCGGTCGGTGAGAGCGGCCTTGACCGGTTTGCGTACCTGGCCCATCAGGCGTCCGGTGACGGAGGGAGACAGGACCGGCTCACCGGCGGCCGCGGCGCGGACGGCGCGCAGGAGTTCGTCGGTGGGGGCGTCCTTGAGGAGGTAGCCGGTGGCGCCGGCTGCGATGGCGGGCAGGACGTCGGAGTCGGCATCGAAGGTGGTCAGGACGAGGGTCTTGATGTGGGGGTGGGAGCGGCGCAGGGCGGCGATGGCGGTGACGCCGTCCATTTCGGGCATGCGCAGGTCCATGAGGACGATGTCGACCTCAAGCGCGGCGGCACGCTCCACACCTTCGCGGCCGTTTGCGGCTTCACCGGCGACGTGGATGTCGGGCTCGGCTTCGAAGGCGGCCCGCAGGCCGTCACGGACGATGGGGTGGTCGTCGACGATGAGGAGGCGGATCACCGGGGGGTTCCTTGGAGTGCGGGGACGGTGGCGCTGACGGCGGTGCCCTCGCCGGGCGTGCTCTCGATTTCGAGGGAGCCGCCGACGCCGCGCAGACGTTGCCGCATGCTGCTGAGGCCGAATCCTCTGCCGCCGGAGTCGCGGATGCCGGTGCCGTCATCGCGGATGTCGAGCAGGACGACGGCGCCGGCGTAGGAGAGGGTCAGGCCGGCGCGGGTGGCGCCCGCGTGCTTGGCGACGTTGGTGAGGGCCTCCTGGGCGACGCGGAAGAGGGTGACCTCGATGGCGGGGCTGAGCGGGATACGGTCGCCTGTGACCTCGACGTGCAGGTCGACGCCGGTGGACCGCGCCCAGTTACGCGCCAGGGTGGTCATCGCCTCGGGCAGGTGGGCGTCGTCGAGTTGGTGGGGCTGGAGGGCGGCGACGGAACGGCGGGCCTCGGTGAGGCTCTCGCGGGCCAGGTCGAGGGCGAGCGCCACGTGGGTTTCCGCGTCCTCGACGCGCTGGGCGGCGCGCAGCTGGGTGATGATGCCGGTCAGGCCCTGGGCGAGGGTGTCGTGGATCTCGCGGGCCATGCGCTGGCGTTCGTCGAGGATGCCCGCCTCATGGGCCTGGGCGAGGAGTTGGGCGTGCAGGTCGGCGTTCTCCTCCAGGGCGGTCTGCAGGTCGCTGACCGCCTTCCGGTATGCGCGCTGGCGGTCCTCGATCTTGATTCCGGCGATGGAGCCGCCGCCGATGGCGACGGTCTGCACGACGATGATCGCCAGGTAGAAGGCGACGAGCTGGATGGTGGCCTGCGACCAGTCGAGCGTCGAGCCGTACAGGACGAAGGAAGTGGCCGCGACGGCGGCGAAAGTCCACTTGGAGGGGGCGAGGTGGGCGGCCAGGAAGAAGCCGGATGTGCAGTAGATGATGAAGATGGGGTCGTGGAAGGCCAGCAGTGCCGCGGTGGCCAGGACACCGAGGAAGTGCGCGGTGACCGCCACCCGTCGCCCGCGCACGGCGGCGGGCAGGAGGGTGCGGGAGCCGAGGATCCAGGCCAGGGCCAGGGCGGTGAGCGCGAGGGTGCGCAGGACCCCGCCCGGGGGCTGCGCAGGGGAGGCCAGGCTGATGACCAGGGAGGTGGCGAGGGTGAGGTAAGGGACGATCTCGACGATGCGCTCGAAGCGCCGTTCCCAGACGGAAGGCGGGAAGGGGTCGTTCATCCGGGGCCTACCCTCCCCTTTCGCCTGGGAGTCGACGTGGACGAGCTTAGACGCATCGGGATGAGGATGGCGTAACCGTACATCAGCAGCCCAATCGCGATCATGAAGATGATGGTCGGCCACTGCCAGATCGGCGGGAGGTACAGGGCCAGGAACCAGACGCGCTCCTCGACACCCAGGATCTTCATGACCAGGGGGGCCAGGCCCTGGGGGAACAGGGGAAGCCAGGCGATGAGGTAGCTGATCGTGACGCCGATGCGGTGGTGGATGGGAAGGTCGGCGGTGGTGGGCTTGGCGGGTTCGGGGGGCGGACCGTACTTCATGAGGTTGAGCAGTTCGATCCCGTGGCTCTCCAGTCTGCGGTAGGCGATCCTGCCCAGACCCCAGGCGCTGAGGACTCCTGTCAGCACGCCGGTGGCGACGCCGGCCCAGGGGTTGAGGAGGATGACACCGGCCGTGGGCAGGGCGGTGGCGGGGACCGCGAGGAGCACGAGCCAGGCGAGGCTGGTCTCGGCGGTCTCGTCGGCGCCGGTGCTGAGCGGGTTGCCGCCGCGCTTGTGCGGGTCGGTACCGGGGACGAGCGAGGTGACGGCGAGCAGGACGATGACCCCGGCGCCGCCACCGAGCAGGGCGGGCAGCAGTCCCAGGACCCACGGCCAGGCCCAGGTCAGGCCGCTGACGAGGGCGCCTGCCAGGGAGAGAACGAGCGCGGCCGGGCCGACGATGACCAACCAGGCCAGCTGGCGGCCGCGGACGTCGGCGCGTTCGGCTCCGGGGGTCATGAGGGTGAGCCACAGGGCGGTGCCGTCGGAGCCGTACAGGTTGGCCGAGGTGGCGGCTCCCATCACGATCGCGACGAGACCCGTGAACGGGACCATGACCCAGGCGCCGATGGTCACGAGCAGCAGGGGCGTGACGACGGCGTAGGACAGGGCGGTGGCCAGGAGCTGGATGCGGACCAGGTCACGCCACCAGGCGCGCAGCTCCTTCGCGGCCGCGATCCGGGCGCCGGTCGCCATGGGAAGCGGACGCGGGGTGCCCCGGCGGGGTGGCACTCCGCCCCGCGCGGCCGAGACGACGCGGCGCGCGAGCAGGCCGGACCAGGCGGTCAGGAGGAGGGCGATCACGGCGGCGTCGGTCGCGAGGATGGCCAGGGCGAGAGGCCAGGGGGCCTCGACGGCGGCCACGCCCCATCCCGACGGCAGGGCGCGGACGAAGAGCCGCGACCACGCGGCGGTGTCGGCGCCGCCCAGCGCCGCCACCAGTGCCCAGCCGTTGCTGCACAGGGCGACGGCGGTTCCGGTCACCACGCCGACGGCTGCCGCGGTGACGCGGGATCTGACGAACAGGCCGATCAGGGCCACGATCACACGGGAGATCATCACCATCGTGACGAGCGTGCCGACCGCCGCCGCGAGGCCGATGAGCACACCTGCCGGGCCGAAGCGCCAGCCGTACACCGGCAGCGACATCAGGGCGACGAGATTGACCGCCGGTGCGGGGCCGGCGAAGGCTCCGGCGAGCAGCGCCGTCGCGATCCGGCCCGGCGGGGCCGGGAGCATGGAGAAGTACTCGGGGCGCAGGGCCTCACTGCCACCCCCGATGAAGATGGGGCCGAAGATCCAGCCGGACAGCCAGACCGCCAGCACGACCGGCAGGTGGACGGGCCACAGGACGGCGACGGCGATCGTCCCGAAGGCCAGGATCAGCCCGAGCGAGACGCCGGTGTAGAGGTTGGAGGCGTTGTCGCCGCGGAGGGAGTTGCGCATGATCGCCAGCCGCATGCGGATCATGTGCCGTGCCGACGCGGCCGGGCCGGGGGTCAGGAGGTGAGCCACGTCAGCCCCTCCGTCCCTCCGGTGCGGGCGCCCACGAGGTCGACGAAGGCGTCCTCCAGGGATCCGGCGCCGCGGACGTCGGCCAGCGGCCCGGCGGCCACGACGCGGCCGTCGGAGATGACTCCCACGTGGTCGCAGAGCTGCTCGACGAGGGCCATGACGTGGCTGGAGATGATCACCGAGCCGCCGCTGTCCGCGAACCTGCGCAGGATGGCCCTGATCGTGGCCGCGGAGACGGGGTCGACGGCCTCGAAGGGCTCGTCCAGGACGAGCAGGCGGGGCGCGTGCAGGAGGGCGACGGCCAGGCCGATCTTCTTGCGCATGCCGGTGGAGTACTCGATGACCAGGGTCCGCTCGGCGGAGTCGAGTTCGAGGACCTGGAGGAGTTCGTCGGTGCGCTCGGCGACGACGGCGGGCGGCAGGCCGCGCAGCAGGCCGAGGTAGGTGAGGACTTCGCGGCCGGTGAGCCGTTCCGGCATGGCGTTGCCGTCGGGCAGCACGCCGATCAGTCCCTTGGCCCGGACGGTGTCACGCCAGACGTCGACGCCGAAGATCTCGGCGCTGCCGGAGTCGGGGCGGAGCAGGCCGACGGCCATGGCCAGGGTGGTGGTCTTGCCCGCTCCGTTGGGGCCGACCAGGCCGTAGAAGGATCCGGCGGGGACGGTGAGGTGGATGTCGTCGACGGCCAGGTGGCCACCGAAGGCTTTGCGGAGTCCGGTGGTGCGGAGGGCGGCATCCCGGTTCGTTGGCATGCCTTGAGAATCGCGCGGGGGCGGGAGCGGCGGATCGTCCGTACGGGGAGCGGGGTGGTGGATCACGGCATCAACCGATCGGTTGATACGGGCGGCCGGGGCCGTGGTCGTCGAACGATTCGGATTTGACCCTGACGCCGCGTCAGGCTCCACGATGAACGCATGGCCGACTACTACGACGCATTCGAGATCAGCCCTGTCCCTCCGCCCGGGCCCGACGCGACGCCACCTGAGATCTACCGGGGCATCTACGGCATGCCGATGTTCGTCACCGTGCCGACGTCGGATCTGGCCGCGTCCGTGGACTTCTGGACCCGCGGGCTCGGCTTCATCGACCTGTTCACGATTCCCGGCCAGGTCACGCACCTTCGGCGGTGGGCGTTCCAGGATGTCCTGCTTGTCCCGACCGGTGCCCCGCAGACCCCTTCGACGGTGAGCGTCAGCTTCTCCTGTGTGCTGAGCCAGCTCGACGGGATCGCGCAGGCGTGCACCACGCTGGTGCCCGGATGCACGACCGGACCACGACAGACGCCGTGGAACACCGTGGATCTGGAGGTCGTCACGCCGGAGAACGCCCGGGTGATCCTGACCGCGGCCCGTCTCCTCGAACTCGACAGCGACGAGGCGCGCAACCTTGAGGCGATGGGCATCCCCCTCCCGAAGGAGGGAAATCGCGCAGGTCAGACGCGCATGACAGACTCGTCGGTGTGACCGACAGAGCGATGGGCGATGCCGCGGAGTCCGACGGGCTGACCGTCGGGGCCGCGGCGTCGCACGCGGGAGTCACCGTCCGCACCCTCCATCACTGGGACGCTATCGGGCTGGTCCGCCCGTCCGGACGGACCGCAGGCGGTTACCGGCTCTACTCGGCGGCCGACGTCGCACGTGTGCACCGGGTGCTCATCTACCGCGAGCTCGGCCTGCCCCTCGACGACATCGGTGAGCTTCTCGACGCTCCGGCGGTCGACATGACCGTGCCGCTGAGACAACAGCGCGCCCAGCTCCTCGATCGCATCTCCCGTCTGCAGTCGATGGTCGACGCGGTCGATCGCATGATCGAAGCCGCGAACGCCGGCATCCTGCTCTCCGCGGAGGAACAGGTCGCGATCTTCGGGCAGCGCTGGGATCCGGCGTGGGCCGAGGGCGCGCGTGACCGGTGGGGCGAAACACCTCAATGGGCGCAGTACGCCGAGCGCGCCGCGGGCATGACCCCCGAGGACTGGCGGCGGATCGCTGACAGCGTCGCGACGCTCGAAAACGACCTGGCGGCGGCCAAGCGCGCCGGGGTCAGACCCGGCAGCGCCGAAGCCAACGCCCTGGCCGAACGGCACAGGGCGTCCATCGGCGCGTACTTCGACTGCACCCTTCCGATGCACGTCTGCCTGGGCAGGAGCCACGCCGCCGACCCTGGCTTCAGGGCCTACTACGACGCGATCGAGCCGGGCCTGACCTTCTGGCTCCGTGACATCATCGACGCCAACGCCCGCGATCGAGGCATCGACCCGGATTCGGCGACCTGGACCTGACACGTCATGCCTGCGGCGTGCCCGCCGGGCGTTCGGCGGGCGTCGTCGCGGCGGCGCCGTGCCGGTGCCGCGGGCCGAGAAGACGCAGCATGTCCAGCGCCTCGGAGCCGCCGGGCGTCGGGGTGAACACCCGCAGCCGCTGGTCCGCCGCGGGCGTCGCCAGCACCTCGCAGTCGAGCTCGATCACGCCGAGTTCGGGATGCATGATCCGGTACGGGTGCGACCTGCGCACCGCGACCTCGTGCCGGTCCCAGAGGGCCGTGAACTCGGTGCTGGCCGTACGGAGCCGTGTGACGAGCTCGCGGGACGCCACGTCGTCCCCGCGGCGGGTCACCGTGGCGCGCAGGTCGGCGACCAGTTGCCTGGCCTGTTCCTCGTGTTCCTCGGGCGCGAAGTAACCGCGCACGTCCGGCTCGGTGAACCAGCGCAGCACGATGTTGCGGTTCTCCGGGGCCACCGTGCACACGCATCCGAACAACGCCTGCGCCATGTCGTTCTGCGCCAGCAGGTCACCCAGGTCGCTCAGGACCTGGACCGGAACGCTGTCCAGCCGGTCGAGCAGGTACAGCAGGCTTGGCCGCAGGTACTCCCCCGCCCGTGCCCCCTCCGGCGGCCGGTGCCCGGCGAGCAGGTACAGATGGTCCCGCTCGTCGATGGTCAGCCGCAGCGCGCGCGTCAGCGCGGCCAGCATCTGGACCGAGGGCTGCGTGCTCCTGGCCTGCTCAAGCCGCATGTAGTAGTCGGCCGACATCCCGGCGAGCGCCGCGACCTCCTCACGGCGCAGCCCCGGCGTGCGCCGCCTCGGCCCCTCGACCAGCCCGACCTCCCCCGGGGTCAGCCGTCCCCGGGACCGGCGCAGGAAATCGGCGAGATCGTCGCGATGCATCCCCATGCCGGTAGTGATACCACCGTTCCGCCGAGGGCGGTCACACCGCCGGGAGCCCGACCGCGTTTGAGGCGTCGGCCTCGAAGTACTCGGTGGTGGCGAAGGGGCCCACATGCTCTTCGAGGAAGCTCCTGACACCGTCGACCGAGTCGTGGACGATGACGTTCACCGCCCTGTCGCCATCGGCGCTCGCCACCGCCAGCGTCCATCCCGCCCCCCTGGGCAGCAGGCCGTACGCCTTCTTCAGGGAGTTCCAGAAGCCCTCGCTGTCGGAGATCGTGGAAACGGTCATGACGTGCACTGTGGCACTCTCCTTGTTCGTTCTCGGATGCACCCGGCAGTTGATGTGGAGGTACCGCGCGGCCCCGTCTTCGAAGTCGTAGATCGCGACGGTCTGCGGGTCCTCCAGCGGGTCACCGGAAGGCATCAGGAAATGTGTCTCGCTGATCGGGAGAAGCTCGTATTCGAGCCGTTCCGGCCTGTTGAGGAGTTTCGCCTCCATGGGGTTCAGGGTGAGCCCGAGGTGGAGTCTCCCGTCTTCGGCCACCACCTCGTAGCGGGTGCCGGGCCGCCCGTAGGAGCCTTCGTACCTGGACAGGTCGAGGGCCGGGACCGGGGCGGGCTTCGGCAGGTCGGGGATCGTGACCGTGCCGAGGTCGGCGAGGATCTCGTTGAACACCCCCCGGTAGAAGCTGTCGCGCGGCCCGGCGTTCGTCAGCATCGTGATGGCGATGTTCGACTCCGGCAGGATCCGCAGGCGGGCGCTCTGGCTGACCGCGCTGCCGTCGTGGGCGTAGACGGTTTGGCCGTGCCAGTCGCACACGATGAGACCGAGCGCCCATTCCGGCCCGAACATGTACGGGTCGGGTACGGCGACCCGGGATTCCGTCATCTCGCGGATGATCTCGGGTGAGACGATCCTGGTCCCGTCCGGTGCCTTTCCCTCGTTGAGGAAGACGGAGGCCATCATGAGCGTTTCCCTGGCCGTCGTGCTGATGTTGCCTCCGGGGCCGAAGGAGCGCGGCAGGTGGCCCAGCGGTGAGAGGACGGGGCCCTCGTCGAGGGACCGGATCAGATATCCGGTCGCGGCCCGGTTCCGGTCGACGTGCTCATGCCTGCTGCTCGTCGAGGTCAATCCCAGGGGACCGAACAGGCGGTCCCTCATGATGTCGTCCCACCGCCTGCCGTCGACCACCTCCATGACGCGGGCGAGGATCGCGTAGCCGAGGGCCGCGCTGTAGCCGTGGGTGTGACCCAGGGGGTGGACCTGTGACGCGCCGGCGATGTTCTCCACCATGCGCTCGTACACGTCGTCCCCCTCCCCCGGATCTCCGTAGCTCTCCTCGATGCCGTTGGTGTGGTTGAGGAGGTGACGGGGGGTGACCCTGGCACCGACCTCGGGGTCGGCGACCCGGAAACCCGGGAGGTAGGTCCGCACCGGCTCGTCCAGGGAGACCCTTCCCTCGTCGACGAACCGCATGAAGGCGAGGGCGGTCCATGTCTTGGACACCGAGCCGCACCGGTAGACGGTGTCGGTCGTCGCGGGCTCTCCCGTGGAGACGTCCCTGACGCCGACCGCGAAGTCGGTGATCTCCCCGTCGCTGAGGACGCCGATCACGGCGCTCGGGATCCGGTACTCCGCGAGCAGTCCGGCGACGTGAGCCCGTATCCGGGGCACGTCCAACGCTCTCGTCACAAAGGGCTCCAATCTTTTCCAGATGCGGAAAGGCTACGTTGCGTTTCAAAACTCGTCAACGAATAAACCTTAACAATGCGCATTTTCGCTGGGATTTCGTGAAAATCGTTGCAATGACATTGTTGATAAATGCAATCCATGCCGATCGTTCGTTGCAATGTATTGTTGGTGAACGCACCCGTGAACCCGAACCGACAGGGGCGAGCCGATGCCCGGAGACAGGCTGACCCACGAGGACCGCCGGCGGATCGCGACCTGGCTGGCCGAGGGGCTGGGATACGCCGAGATCGCCAGACGGCTGGGCAGGCCCACCTCCACGATCAGCCGCGAGGTGGCACGCAACAGCGCGCCCGGTGGCTATCTGGCCGACCGTGCGCAGCAGGCCACCGGACAGCGGGCCCGCCGTCGCAGACCGGTCCAGGCCGCGTGTCCACCGGCCGGCGAGCGGTCGGCCGAGTCCGTGCACGGTTTCGTGGAGCGGCTCGCGGCCCCGCTGGTCGGGGTCGGCCTTCCCCGGATGGCCGCCCGCGTGTTCGCCTGCCTGCTCACCTCCGGCTCAGGAGACCTGACGTCCGCCGAACTCGTACGCGGGCTGCGGGTCAGCCCCGCCTCGGTGTCCAAGGCCGTCGGTTACCTTGAGGCGATCGAGCTGGTCGGGCGTACCCGGGACTCGGGGCGCCGTGAACGGTACGTCGTCGACGACGACGTCTGGCTCCGGGCGTTCAGGGCCGACACCGGGGCGCACGCCGAGGTCGCGACGGAGGCTCGGCGCGGGATCGAGATCTTCGGCGCCGACACGCCCACCGGCGCCCGGCTGGGCCGGATGGCTCAGTTCTTCACCTGGATCAGCGAGCAGATGAACGGCAGTGATCTCACCGACGCCGACGTCCGTGACGCGCTGACGGTGGTCTCCGCGCTGGTGTACGCCGCCCGGCCACTCACCGTGAACGAACTCGCCGCAGCACTGGGCTGGCCCGTACGGCGGGCGGCCGGCGCCCTGGACGCGATCGGCCGCCGTCCGGTCCTCGCCGACCCGTTCGTCGTGGAACGGGCCGGGAGCGGCGCGTTCGCCGCCGCCCCCAGGCCGGACCGCCTGAGCCCGGCGCAACGCGACGCCCTGCTCGAAGGCGTGGCGGCACCTCGGAAAACGCCTCGGTAGGCTCGGGGGAATCCTGGTTCGGACACGGTGGTACGGAGGCCTTGAATGATGCGATCGGAGCGGGGTCCGAGGCGGCTGTACGGCATCATGCTCGCGCTGGCCGCGGTGGTCGCGCTCCTGGACCAGCTCACCAAGTTCTGGGCGGTCTCCGCACTGTCCGAGACTGAGCGTGTCCCCGTGTTCCCCCCGCTGATCCACTTCCGGCTGCTGTACAACCCCGGCGCCGCCTTCTCCCTGGGAGAGAACGCCACGTGGGTGTTCGCCCTGGTCGCGGCGGCCGCGGTGGGCGGCATTCTCTACACCGCCCGCCGCGTGGCCTCCCCAGGCTGGGCGCTCGTGCTGGGCGCGCTGCTCGGTGGCGCGGTGTCCCACCTGGGCGACCGGCTCCTCCGTGAGCCCGGCTTCGCCCGCGGGCACGTCGTGGACTTCATCGACTACGGCCCGTTCGTGGGCAACGTCGCCGACATCGCGCTCACCTGCGGAGGCGCCGCGCTGGTACTGCTCAGCCTTCGCGGCGTTCCCTTCGCCAAGGAGACGGGCGAAGAGCCCGCCTGACCCGCACCCGTGCCGCCGCGTCCCACCGTGGGCGGTGCGCCGGTTCACGGGACCGGGCTACGGCCCCGGCGGCGTCGTGGAGCGGATTCCGTCGAGGGCGAGCAGGAGCAGGCGGTCGGTCGCGGCGGCCGCGTCGGCGTGCCGCTCGGTCGCCGCCGAGATGGCGTTGACGAGGGTGAGCAGGTCGTCGATGGACACCTCAGGGCGTACGGCTCCCGCCAGCCGGGCCCGGGTCAGCAACTCCTCACCGGCGCCGCTGATCTTCCTGTGGCAGGTCACGTTCCGTTCCCGGTGTTCGAGCTCGTGGGCGCTCAGCAGCAGTGACGGGGCGAGCCCGCGCACGTTGGCGGCGTAGGTGCCAATGGCCCTGAGCCAGGTGACGAGCGCGGCCCCGGGGTCCGGCTCCGCGGCCAGCTCGCGAGCCTGGGAGCACAGCGTCTCGACGCGGTCGAGGAACACCGTCTCCAGCAGCGCCAGGCGGGAGGGGAAGTGCCGGTGCAGCGTCGCCGAACCGACCCCGGCCTGCCTGGCGATCTCCTCCAGCGAGGCGTCGACGCCGTCCCTGGCGATGGCGATCTGGGCCGCGGCCAGGATCCGGTCGCGGTTGCGCCGCGCGTCCGCGCGCTTCGGCCGTTCTTCCCTGGTCTCCCGCACCGTGTCTCCTGCCGCTTGCCAAGTGGGGTGGTCCCCCATATCTTACCCTGAGAACTGAAAACGGGGTGTCACCCCACTTATTGGTGGAGGCCTGTCATGCCTGATCCAGTGCTCGTCACCGGTGCGACCGGCAAGCAGGGCGGCGCGGTCGCGCGAGCCCTCCTCGCCGCGGGAACACCCGTGCGGGTCCTTCTCAGAGATCCGGAGTCCGAGCCGGCCAGGGCCGTCTTGGCGCTCGGCGCCGAACCGGTGCTCGGAGACCTCGACGATCCCGCGTCCCTGACGGCCGCGGTGACCGGTGTCCGCGGAGTGTTCTCGGTGCAGCTCCCGGACCTCACCAACCTCATGTCCGACGGCGAGGCCGTCCGCGGCCGCAACCTGGTCGAGGCCGCCAGAGCGGCCGGTGTGGCGCAGTTCGTGCACACCTCGGTCTCCGGAGCCGGAGACGAGGTCCGGGCCGTGCCCGGCTGGACGCCCGACGAGTGGAGCCGCCACTACTGGGCGAGCAAGGCCCACGTGGACGACCTCGTACGCACCGCGGGATTCCCCCACTGGACGATCCTGAAGCCCGCGACCTTCATGGAGAACCTGCTCGGCCGGTCCTACATGTTCGGCGACTGGGCGGAACAGGGATTCGTGACGGCGTTCGCGAAGGACACGAGACTGTCACTGGTGGCGGTTCCGGACATCGGCGCGGCGGCCGCCGCCGCCTTCGCCGACCCGGCGAGGTTCACCGGCGCCGACGTCGAGCTCGCCGGCGACCTCCTGACGATGACCGAGATCGCCGAGGTCCTGTCCGGAGTGCTGGGCCGTACGGTCGAGGCTCCCGTCCTGTCCGCCGAGCAGGCCGTCGCGCGGGGGCTTCCGCCCATGATGGTCAACATGCAGCAACAGATGAACGTCCTCGGCCAGGCGGCCCACCCGGAGCACGCGCACGCGTTCGGGCTGACCATGACCGGCTTCGCCGCCTGGGCCCGCGACGCCTTCGGTGGGGCACATTCGTCCTGACCCGGGGGCGATGAGGGTCTCGTCGGCACCTGAGGGCCCGCTGTATCGTCGTGATCGGGTTACACGTCTGGAGGTGATCGCGGTGCATCCGGTCTTGTGACGGCCCCATCCCGGGGCGTCGCGGAGCCGAAAGGTGACCGTATGAGCAAGACTGACAAGACCCGGCCCTGGTGGGTGCGGATGGCCGAGACGCCGATGGTGACCTGCCTGCCCGTGCACGACCACCGGTTCGGGCCGTGCACGCTGCCGGATGAGATCACCGCCGACGGCGTCTCCCAGAGCATCCGCACGACCGGCTGTTACTGGGGTGCCCCCGCCGGTCTCTGGTTCGGTCACACCGGCAGAGGCGGATACCGGGAGTGGCACTACTTCCTGCGCCAGGAGCGCCGGCGTGACCGCCGCCGGGCACGCCGCGAACTGCGCGCCTATCTCGACGACTGAAGGCCCTCCCGGCGCGGCGGAGCGGGATGCCTTCCCCCCGGAACCCC
This sequence comes from Streptosporangium sp. NPDC020145, assembly GCF_040631275.1. Classification (NCBI taxonomy): domain Bacteria; kingdom Bacillati; phylum Actinomycetota; class Actinomycetes; order Streptosporangiales; family Streptosporangiaceae; genus Streptosporangium; species Streptosporangium sp. NPDC020145. The sequence continues at coordinate 89,829 of NZ_JBEXZT010000028.1, forward strand.
CAGGAGGCTGGGTATGAGCACGGGCACTCCCGAAGGACGCGCCGGCCGATGAGCCGGCCGGTGTGGCTGCTCGACGTCGACGGTGTGATCAACGTCGCCCGGCCCGGTTGGGGAGGTATCCCGCGCAGAGGGGTCGCCCACTCCGGTGGCCACGCCTATCGCATGCGCTGGGCGCCCGCTCTGATCGACCGTGTCCGCGCGTTGCACCGGACGGGCACGGTCGAGATCCGCTGGTGCAGCACCTTTCCAGCACCGCCGCGGCGGAGGCCAAACTCGCCGCGGCACGCCAGGTCCTGGCGCGAGGGTGGCGGCTCGTCTGGACCGACGACGTCGAGGTGCCCACCGGCGGTCCGGTGCATGACGAGTTGACCAAAGACGGCCGGGCCCTGTTGATCGCGCCGTCGCCCCGCGAGGGTCTGCGGCCCGACCACATGGACGCGATCGAGGGCTTCGTCGCCACTCGGGGTGCCGGCTCCGGAGGCGGGCGGCCCGGACCAGAGGGTGTCTGATAATTCGGCGTCTCGGAGCCAGAGCACGAGCGAGGCGATGGTGACGCCTGCCAGATAGCGGCTGGCCGGCTTGTCGAAGCGGGTGGCGATCGCGCGCCATTGCTTGAGTTCGCCGATGCAGCGTTCGACCAGGTTGCGCTGCTTGTGGGCCAGGGCGTCGAAGGCGTGCGGGCGGCCTCCCAGGTTGCCCCGGCGCTTGTGGTTGGCGATCTGATCGCGGCGTTCGGGGATGACCGCTTTGATGCCGCGCCGGCGTAGGTCGAGCCGGATCTTGCGGGTGGAGTGAGCCCTTGTCGCCGATCATCGTGTCCGGCCGGGTGAGGGGGCGGCCGCCGGCCGGGCGGAGGAACCGCTCCGGCTCCTCAGGTGTGGGATCCGCCACGAAGGCTCCGTACCGGCGGACCTGCTCAGCCGGCAGATACTCCAAAGACACAGTCGGTGACGTTACGAGTTGACTGTGTCGGTGAGAAGCAGCAACACTCTGCGATCTTCGCGACGGTCACGTCCAGCGAAGTGGTGTATGAGCTGACCTTCGCGTGATCCTGTTTCTGCAGGTTAAGCGGTAAGTGTCTGCGGTAGCGGATTATGGGCC
>NZ_JBEXZT010000029.1:0-82427 GCF_040631275.1 Streptosporangium sp. NPDC020145
AGCTATGAAGCCGGGCTCTATCTCCGAGGCTCGGTCATGTGGTTGAAGCTCCTCACTTCAACCACATGATCCGAACTCTAAACAGCTCCTAGCCGGCGTCGAAGTAGGCGTTCGACGACCGGGCGCTCCGGTCCCTGTCCGCCTTCCGGGGCGGACAGGGACCGGAGCAGGAAATCGTATATAAAAATCGTATATCGAAGAGGGGCCAGGTGAAGGGGGAGAAAAGGGCGATTTAGGCTGTCCCTGCCTGCCGTTCCACAACGACCGAGGTCCCCATGACGACTGTCTCCCCCGTCCCCTTCGACCCCGAGCTCGGACAATTGCTCGCCGCGATGCGCGGCGACAGCCCGCCCCAGCCGTTGAACGCCGAGACGCTGGCCGCCTCCCGGGCCGGACTTGAGGCCATGGCCCAGCCCGCCGCGGTGGTCATCGGCGACCGGCCCGTCGAGGCCGAGGAACGCACGATCCCGGGCAGGCCGGGAACCCCCGACCTGGCCGTCACCATCCTGCGGCCCAAGGAGCGCGTGCCCGGCGCGCCGGGCCTGTACAACATGCACGGTGGCGGCCTGGTCATGGGCGACCGGCACATGGACACCCCCCGCCTGGTCGACATGGTGGTCGAGTTCGGCTTCGTCGTGGTCAACGTCGAGTACCGCCTCGCCCCGGAGAACCCCGGAACCGGGCCCGCCGAGGACTGCTACGCCGGCCTGCTCTGGACGGCCGACCACGCCGAGGAGCTCGGCTACGACCCGGAGCGCCTGATCGTCATGGGCGGCAGCGCCGGAGGCAACCTGGCCGCCGCCATGTCGCTGATGGCCCGCGACCGCAAGGGTCCCAAGCTGGCCGGGCAGCTGCTGCTGGTCCCCATGCTCGACGACCGCAACGAGTCCGTCTCGACCCACCAGTACGACGGGATCGGCACCTGGGACAGGGCCGCCAACCTCTTCGCCTGGAAGTCGGTCCTCGGCGACGGGGTCGGCGGCCCCGACGTCTCGCCGTACGCCGCTCCCGCCAGGGCGACGGACCTGTCCGGTCTGCCCCCGGCGTACATCGAGCTGGGGTCGGCCGAGCTGTTCCGCGACGAGTCGGTCGAGTACGCCAGCCGTATCTGGGCGGCGGGCGGCGAGGCCGAACTGCACGTGTGGAACGGCGGCTTCCACGGCTTCGAGATGTACTTCCCGGACAGCGGGCTCGGCCGTGACGCGCTGCGGACCCGCGACACCTGGGTACGCAGGATCCTCGGCCGCTGAGGTTCCCACCCGGACGTGACCCACCCGGACGTGACCCACAAGGGCCGTGACCCACAAGGGCCGTGATCCATGCGGGCCGTGACCCGCCTGGGTCACGGCCCGTCCATGTCGCCGCTCCGCCTGAGCCGTCGGTCCGGTCTGGGGCGTCGGTTCGCCTTGGGCGCCCGCCCGTCGAACCCTGTCAGGGTTTTCTCAGGGTCGGCGAGGGAACGGGGGTTCTCCCGCCACTCGTTGAACCAGACGAACAGACCACGACACGGGGAGAAGAAGTGCACCGTTCGAGAAACCACAAGATCATCGCTGGAGTCTGCGGCGGCATCGCGGAGAGCCTCGGCTGGTCACCCACCGTCGTACGGATCCTCTGGCTGCTGCTCTCCCTGCTGCCCGGCCCCATGTGGGTCGCCTACGTCCTGATGTGGATCTTCCTCCCCAAGGCACCGGCGACTCGCTACTGACAACTAATCTGGGGGCATGAGGGAACGGCCGCTGACACTGCTGCAGGACGACCTGGTCGACTACGAGAAGGCGATGGAACGGATGACCGACCTGGTCGGTCAGCGGCAGCGCGACGAGCGCTCCGACACGCTCTGGTTGCTCAGCCACCCGCAGGTCTACACCGCGGGCAGACGAACCCTGCAGCAGCATCTGCCCGACCCCTCCCACGGCATTCCCGTCGTCAACACGGGCAGGGGCGGCCAGCTCACCTACCACGGCCCCGGACAGCTCGTCGGCTACCTGATCGTCAAGCTGGGCGACGACGAGGGGATCGTCGACTACGTCCGTGAGGTGGAGCTCAGGCTGGTGCGGGCGCTCGACGCGCTCGACGTCCCGGCCGAGCGCCGCGACACCCCGCCCGGCTCACCGCTGCTCACCGGCGTCTGGACGAAGCGAACCGGGCGGAAGATCGTCTCGATCGGCATGCGGCAGAGCCGTGGCGTGACCAGCCACGGCTTCGCCCTCAACGTCGACGGCGACCTGACCCCGTGGGGCTGGGCGGTGGCCTGCGGCATGCCCGAGGTGGACATGACCTCCCTGGACAGGGAGATCACCTCGACGACGGGCGTCATGGACCGGGTCAGGGCCGCGGTCGCGGCGGCCTTCGAGGCGAGCTGACCCCGTCCCCCGGCCTTCACGACCGCCTGGCCGTACGACCCACGGGGCTTCTGGGCGGTCGGCTGGCCGTACGGTTCCGGCGGGCCTCGTGGGGCAGTCGGCTGATCCAGGCGCAGTAGGCTACGCCGGGGTGACGCGGCGAGAGCGGGGTGGTTCGCGGTGCGGAAGTCAGGCACTACGCCGACACTCGACCTGGTCGACGTCGGCGAGCACGTGTGCTGGATCGTCGAGCCCCACCAGGGATACGCGGCCGTGACCTCGGCCTTCCTGGCCGACGGTGAGCTGTTCGGCGACAAGGTCGTCATCGTCGGCTCGCCCCTCGACCCCATCGCCTCCGCGGAGGTCCCCCGGGACGCCATCCTCGTCGACCCCCGCTCCGTCCTCGGCGACGGCCCGACCCCCGACCTCGGCCCGATGCTCGGTCTCGTACGGCGCGAGGCCGACATGGCGGGACGACAGGGATATCGAGCCCTGCGCGTACTGGCCGTGATGGATCAGCTCGTCCCACCCGAGATCGGGATCGAGGCGCTGATCGACCACGAACTGCGCCTCGACCGGTTGGTGGCCGACCACGAGGCCATCATGGTCTGCGCGTACGGCCACGACAGCTTCGGCGCCGCGACCCTGGACCATGTGGCGTGTGTGCACCCCAGCGAACTGGGTACCGGACGCGCGGGACCGTCGTTTCGGATGTTCAGCTCGGGGCCCGGAGACTGGGCCGTGTGCGGAGTCGTCGACTCCGACGGAGCCGCGGCGTTCGGTGCCGCCCTGGCCGCCGCGACGGCGCTCTCACCGACATTACGGCTCCATCTCGACGAGCTGGAGCTGATGGACGCCGCCGGAATGCGCGCGCTCGTCGAGGCCGCCGCCGACACCTCGGTCCACCGGATCACGATCGAGGGCGCGAATCCGACAGTGAGGTCGTGCTGGGAGATGCTCGGCTACGGCAACTGCGAGATACGCGTGGAGCTGACGCCATGACTACCGAGACCACCGGTGTGATGGACACGGCGGGCCTGCGCCACGAGCTCTACACCTACTCCGGGGAGGAGCAGTTCCTCGCCGGGGTCCGCTCCTTCATCGACGACGCCCTGGCGGCGGGGGAGATCGTCCTGATCTCCGTGCCCGAGGACCGCGAACGGATGCTGCGCGAGGAGTTGCCCGGCACCGACCCCGGCGTGGTGTTCATGGACACCGAGGCGCTCGGCCGCAACCCCGCCAGGCTCATCCCCGCCTGGCAGCGCTGGATCGGCGAACGGACGGCGGAGGGCAGACCGGTGCGCGGCATCGGCGAGACCGACTGGCACGGCCGGGGAGGCGCGGAGATCGAGGAGCTTCGCTACCACGAATGGCTGCTGAACCTCGCCTTCACCGGTTCCCCCGCCTGGTGGCTGCTGTGCCCCTACGACACCGCGACGATCGACCCCGAGACGATGCGGGCGATCAGCCGCTGTCATCCGTACACGTTGACGGACGACGGTTCGCGGCCCTCCTCCGACTACGTCAGGGAACCGTTCTCCTGGGCGGAGCTCGAACCCGCCTGCGACCCGTACGAGGAGTTCCCCTACGCCAGGGGGGACCTCGCGGCAGTCAGGGAGAAGGTGATCGCCTGCGCCGCGCCGCACGGGCTGACGGGAGACCGGCTGCGGGAGACCCTCGTCGCGGTGACCGAGGTCGCGGGCAACAGCATCGCGCACGGCGGCGGCCACGGGACTCTGCGCACGTGGGTGCAGCAGGGGTCGCTGATCTGCGAGTTCCGTGACGCGGGGGTGATGAGCGACCCCATGATCGGCCGCATGGCGCCCTCCCCGCGTTCGTTGCGCGGCCGGGGCATGTGGCTGGTGCACCAGATCTGCGACCTGGTGCAGGTCCGCTCGGCCCCGGAGACGGGCACGATCATCCGCCTGCACGTCACCCTTCCCGGTGTCCTTCCTTAGCGTCCCTCCAGGGCGTCCTCGACCGAGTCGGCCAGCTCGAAGAACGTCAGCAGTCCCGTGACGGCCAGCATGTGGCGCAGGGTACGGTTCGCACCGGCCAGGACGAGCCGGGTCTTCGCCTCCCTGCTGCGCTGGAGCACCCACAACAGCTCGGCCAGCCCGGTCGAGTCGCAGAAGGTGAGCCCGCTGAGATCGATGACGAGACAGGGGGCGGGGGAGGTGCCCCAAAGATCGGCGAGCTGCCGCCGGAACACCGGCGCGTAGTCGTAGTCGAGATCGCCGACCGCGCGGACCACCACGGCGTCCCCGTGGGAGCCCGACGATACGGACAGTGCGCTCGTGCTCTCCGGTGACATCGGAACTCCTCTTAGGCCCGCTGCTCACAGGCGGACGTTCCCCCTGTCCTACCAGGTATTCGGAACCACCGCCTCCACGGACCCCGCCCAAGCCCGGACTTCCCGGGATCGGCGGTCCCTGGACGACGAGTCCACTGGTCGACCGTACGGCGGGGCCCGAGCATGGGGGCATGACGACAACGCTGATCACCGGAGCGAACAAGGGACTCGGCCTGGAGACCGCACGCCGGCTCGTCGCGGCAGGTCACACCGTCTACATCGGCAGCCGGGACGCAGGACGAGGACGCCGGGCCGCGGAGGAACTGGGCGCGCGGACGGTTCTCATCGACGTCACCGACGAGGCGTCCGTCACGGCCGCGGCGAAGGTCGTCGAGGCCGAGGGCGGGCTGGACGTACTGGTCAACAACGCCGGTGTCGAAGGGCGGTTGCCGGACGGCGGCGTGGTCGGCACCGCGGACACCACCGGCGACATGACACGGACGGTGTTCGAGACGAACGTCTTCGGCGTGGTGCGGGTCACTCACGCGTTCCTGCCGTCGCTGCGGCGTTCGTCCGCCCCGGTCGTGGTCAACGTCAGCAGCGGCCTGGCCTCGCTGAGCGGCGTCGCCACCCCGGGCACACCGCTGTACGCCTACCCGGGACTCGCCTACCCGGCCTCGAAGGCCGCGGTCAACATGATCACTGTGCAGTTCGCGAAGGCGTTCCCCTGGATGCGGGTCAACGCGGTCGAACCGGGCTACACCGCGACCGACCTGAACGGGCGCACCGGCCACCAGACCGTCGAGGAGGGGGCCGAGATCATCGTCCGCATGGCCCAGGTGGGCCCCGAGGGACCCACCGGCGGCTACTTCGACATCGACGGCCCCCTGCCCTGGTGACGCTGCCCTGGTGACGCGCGCCCGGCGTCACGTCCGGCAGGGCCGGTGACCGGGGTCTCGGGGATGCCCCGGTCAACGGCCCGCCGTAAGCCGCCGCCACGGCAGGAGCCGCCGTGATGACGGGAGCCGCTGCCACGACGGGGGCCGCTGTCGCGGCGGTGAGAGCGAACAGAGCGGGTCCACGGGAAGGCGTCATCGCTTTTCCTTTCGTCCCCCGGAATGTCTTCGTCACCGGAATGGACGTGTCAGGAAAACGAAAAGTTGCGTTGCGGGTGAACGACACGCCATCGAGAAACCGAAACGGTGGATTTGTTCCGGTGCTTTTCCGGTGTCCTTCCGGCGTTCTTTCGGGGCCGCAGAAGGTTCTCCCGGACCGGTGGGACGCTTTCCCGGCCCGGGAAACAAAAAGGGAGCGGTCAGCGCAGGGTGTGGGCCCGTTCGAGGACCTCGGCCGGGGCCTTGGCCACAGAACCGGTGTCGAAGGGCGGCTGCGGGTCGTACTCGGTGTAGAGCTGGATCGCCTGGGCGGTCACCTCGTCGGAGAGCAGGGCGGCCAGCCGTACGGCCATGTCGATGCCGGAGGAGACCCCGGCTGAGGTGATCACCCGGCCCTGCCTGACCACCCGTTCGGAGGTGTAGGTCGCGCCGTACGACTCCAGGGCGGCGGTCGCGGCCCAGTGGGTGGTGGCGGTCAGACCGTCGAGCAGGCCCGCCGCGCCGAGCACCAGGGCGCCGGTGCAGACAGAGGTGGTGAAGCGGGTCCCGGCGTGGATCCGGCGCACCCAGTCGAGGAAGGCGGCGTCGGCCACCATGGCCTGGAAGCTTCCCCCGCCCGGAACCAGCAGGACGTCGCAGCGCTCGACCTCGGCGTATCCGGTCGGAACGTGCACCGGGAGGGACCCCAGCACGTCCCGCACCAGCCCGGGTTCCGCCGTGACGAACCGCACGGTCGCGCCGGGCACGTAAGCGAGGATTTCATACGGTCCAATCGCGTCGAGCGGCTCGAAGCCGTCGAAAAGCGGGATCACGATGTCCATGCGCCGCAGCATAGCCATCACCCGCTCGGGGATTTCCCCGGGGCCGGGTGGCGCAGCCGTAAAAAATCGTTTTTTCGCGGTACGGCGGGAAAGAGAGCGCGGGCCGGGCCGGAATCCAAGCGCGGTATGACAGGGCCGGAGTGTCAACTTTCGTTAGCGGAAACGTCCACTTTCTCGGGCAGACCGGGTGGGATGGCGTCCCTAGCGTGGGGCGGCATGATCACACGATGGATGTCCGGCGCCACGGTCGCGCTGACGATCGCCACGGCACTCCCGGCCTCGACGGCACTTCCCACGGCGGCCTCGACGGGGCTTCCTGCGGCGGCCTCGGCGGTGCTTTCGGAGACGCTCCCGACGGCGGCCTCGGCGCGCGGGGCCGCTCTTGGATGGCGGCCCTGCCCCGGTGAGAAGAGCGAACTGGAGTGCGCCGACCTCGCGGTCCCCCTCGACTGGGACGAACCCGACGGACGCAAGATCACACTACGGCTCGGTCGCCTGCCCGCGACCGGCACCGCCGAGGGTTCGGTCCTCATCGCGTACGGCGGGCCAGGCGGCCCCGGCATCGCCACGACCCAGGCCCACGCGGAGATCTGGGCGAACCTGCGCACCCGCATGAACGTCGTCACCTGGGACACGCGGGGGTACGGCGAGCAGTTCGGCGGCCGGAGCGACGGCCTGCCGTGCGTCTGGACCCGCGTTCCCTACCCGGAGTTCCCGGCCGACGAAGCCGACTTCGGCAGGCTCTCCGACACCAACCGTGGATACGCCCAGGCCTGCCGCCACGGCGACCCGGAGTTCTTCGCCCACATGAGCTCGGCCGACCACGCCCGTGACATGGAGGCGATCAGGCAGGCCCTCGGCGAGGCGGGACTCAACTTCTACGGCGCCTCCTACGCCGGCCTGTACGCCCAGGCCTACGCCCGCCTCTTCCCCGCCCGGGTACGCACGATGGTGCTCGACGGCACCGTGAACCACAGTGAAGCCGACTGGCTGAAGGAGGTCGGTGAGTCCGCCCGCGACAACCAGGCGGCGATGCGGCGCTTCTTCGACTGGTGTGACGGCGAGGACACCTGCCCCTTGGGTGACGCGGCCCGCGACTGGCGCAGACTGCTCGCGAAGGCGGAACACGCGCCGATCGCGGCCCGCCGGGTCGAGGCGTCCTACGACGCCCAGGACCTGCGGAGCTTCGCGCTCGGCCTCGCCAGGGCGGGGGAGGAGCAGTGGCCCGCGCTCGGCAGGGCCGTCCAGGACGCCCTCAAGGGTGACGCCTCGGGTTTCGCCCCGCCGCGGGGCGCCCGCTATCCGGACCTCACGACCCCCGTCACCGAATGTCTCGACTGGCCACGCTTCCGCGACCGCGCGGAGACGGCGGCGGCGCTGACCAGGCTACGCCGGATCGCACCGGACACCGGGGCCGCCTTCACCCTGGCGGCGGGGGCGCTGGCCTGCGTCGGCTGGCCGGTGGAAACGACCAACCCGCCGAAGCCCCTGCCGAGTGGCCTGCCGCCGCTGCTGGGCGCGGGCGCGTGGGTGGAGTCCGCCACGACCGCCCGGGTCGTACGGCAGGTGCCGGGCAGCGTCACCATCCGCCACGAGGGACCGGGACACACGCTCTACCCCTTCAACCCCTGCGCCCGCGACCACATCGACCGCTACCTCACAGACCGCAGGACGCCCCCGCGGGACACGGTCTGCTGACCTCCTTTCACGGTCCGTTCGCCGGAACCGGGGAGGCACGGAAGGCGAGCACCGCCGCCACGAGCAGCAACACCCCGCACACGGCCTGCTCCACGACCATCCAGGCCGGCAGCGCCAGGAACAGCACGACCCCGCCCAGGGCGACGAGGATCACGACGAGCACGATCCGCAGGCGCAGGAGCGCCCGGCCACCCCCCTGCTGGGCGCGACGGGCGAACACGAAGGTGAGGACCGACGTCGCCGCCACGATGACACCGCGCACCCACGCCTGCGGCGTGACGAGGGACGGGGCCACGGAGGAGAGGACGGCGATCGCCGCGACGGTCAGCACGCTCAACACGGCGTAGGCGACGACCAGGAACTTGGCCGTGCGTAGCGGGGAGGCAGGCATGGTCATTCCTCCGAATCGGCGGTGGGAGCGGTCGGAACCGGCCTGACAGACCGCAGGAAGAGCGCGACGATCTCGCTGATGTGGTGATCGAGGTCCAACTCGGGACGCGCGAGAAAGTAGAACGCCGCCCCGTCGATGACGGTGCGGATCGACAGGGCGGTGACCTCGGCGTCGAACACGGCGAACTCGCCACTGGCCTGGCCGGACTCCAGCAGCCGCCGAAGCGGGGCGGCGGCGTCCTCGACCTGGACGACCTGGACGGCGCCGGAGTTCTCGATGATCCGCTGGGTCGCTCCGACGTGCGCGGGATTGAGCGTGATGAAGCGCAGGTTGGTCTCGACGTAGGTGCGGAGCTTCTCGGTCGGGGTCTTCGCGGCCCGCAGCCGTTCCGCCATGAACGCCGCTCCGTCCTCGAACAGCGTCGTGACGACCGCCTGGTAGAGCTCCTCCTTCGAGGCGAAGTGATACAGCGCGGTGCCCTTGCTGGTCCCCGCCTCCCGCGCGATCCGCTCCAACGAGGCGGCCGGGTAACCGTCCTGGCTGATCACCCGGACGGCGGCGGCGATCAGATCCTCCCGCCGAGCCCGCCGCGTACGAGAAGGACTCCCCGATTCTTTCGACCTCATGGTCCAAAGTTAGACCGAACGGTCGAAAAAACCAACACGGGTCGGGAAGGAGATCCGAGACGTACTGTCGGCGGGAGCGGTGCGGCCCCACCGGTTCCTTCGAGCTAGAGGACGGCCAGCTGGCCGTACAGGACCTCCTCCGACAGGGTGCCGCCGTTGAGCGCGGGCCTGCCGTCGAAGCGGAACACCGGCACGGCGGTGACATCACGAGCCCAGGACACGGGGACCGTCTCGTCCCAGCGCACACCGAGTTCGGCCGCCAGCGCGCGCAGGACGCCGAGGTCGCCGATGTGGGCGCCGTCCACGAAGTGGGCCTGGAACAGTCGCGCGGTCGCGACCTCGGCCAGGCCCTGGTCGGCGGCCATGGCGATCAGGTGGTGGGCGTGGCGGGTGTCGGCCGTCACCGCCTTGGCGAAGGCCAGCGGGATGCCCTCGGCCGCGGCCAGGGCGTTGACCCGCGCCACCCCGCTCTCACCGAATCGGGCCAGGCTCTGGTCGAGCTTGGACCGGCCGCCCACGGCCCCCGGCTCCACCTGCCAGGAACGGATCGTCAGATCGACGTGCCCGCCCTCCGCGCGGAAGCGGGCGGCGGCTCGCCGGTACCGGGTGAAGGCCAGGTAGGACCAGATGCAGATGACGTCGAGGGTGATGTCCACACGTGCCGTTTTCTTCATGGTGTTCAGCCTTGTCGCTGCCCTGACCTGCGACAACGACGACTTTCGCAACGATCGCTAACCTGTGGGTTATGGAACGGCGTGACATTGAGATCTTCCTGACCCTGGCCGAGGAACTGCACTTCGCCCGTACGGCCGAGCGGCTGGGCGTCAGCGGCGCCCGGGTGAGTCAGACGATCAAGCAACTGGAGCGCCGGTTCGGCGTCGCGCTGTTCCAGCGGACCAGCCGTCAGGTGGCGCTCACCCCGGTCGGCAACGCGCTGCGAGAGGACGTGCAGGCCGGATACCAACGCATTCAGGAAGGCATCGCCAAGGCGGTCGCCGCCGGGCGTGGCTTCACCGGCACCCTGCGGGTGGGCTTCTCCAGCCCCCTGGTCGGGGAGGCCATCATGGCCGCCGGGGAGGCGTTCCGCGCCCGCCATCCGGACTGCGAGGTGCGCATCCGCGAGGTGCACCTGTCGGAGGCGTTCCACGCGCTGCGCGGCGACGAACTCGACCTGCAGATCACCGAGCTGCCCGTGCAGGAGAACGACCTGTCCAGCGGGCCCGCGCTGCTGCGCGACCCCCGCATGCTGGCCGTCTCCGCCAGGCACCCCTTCGCCCGCCGCGACAGCGTCACCGTGGAGGACCTCGCCAGGGACACCGTGCTCGTGCCCGCCGACGCCCCCGCCTACCTGCTGGACACGCTCATCCCGCCGCAGACCCCCGGAGGGCGTCCGATCCAGCGCGAGAAGGTGCTGACCTCACGGCAGGAACTGCTGACGCTGGTCAGCGGCGGTGCGGGAATGGCCGTCGTGGGCGGCCAGGCCACGCGGTACCACGCCCGGCCGGACATCGTCTACGTGCCCATCGCCGACATGCCGCCGATCGAGTACGGGCCCGTCTGGCCGGTCGGCGGCCAGACCAGCAGGGTGCGGTCCTTCCTCGCGCTCCTCCTGGCCGAGCTCGATCGCCAATCGTTTCTCCTGGCCGGGCTCGATCGATAACCCAGGGGTTAGCGACCGTTTCGGATCTCGTCGTTGTCGCAGGTCGGCGCGGTGCCAAGGATGGAGTCATGACAACGACGAAGCAGAACCCCATCCCCGAGGAGTACAGGGGCGGCGTCCCCTACCTCAACGTGCACGACGCCAAGGCGGCGATCGCCTTCTACAAGGAGGCCTTCGACGCCGACGTGCGCATCGAGATCCCCCGCCAGGGCGACAAGGTCGCCCACGCCGAGTTCCGGATCGGCGACGCGGTCTTCATGCTGCGTGACGAGTACCCCGAATACCGCTTCCGCAGCCCGAAGACGATCGGCGGCACCCCGATCAACCTGATGGTCTTCGTGACGGACGTCGAGACGTTCGCCGAACGGGCCGTCGCCGCAGGCGCCCGCGTCATCCGGCCGGTGGAGATGCAGTTCCACGGCGACCTACAGGTCGAACTGGAGGACCCCTTCGGCCACTCCTGGTTCTTCACCAGCCGGGTCGCGCACATGGACGAGACGGAACTGAAGGAGACCGCCTCGGCGGTGAACCTCTGAACGGGCCGGGTACGGCGCGCGACAGGGGGTGGGACCGTGAAGGCCATAGCGCAGGGGGCACCAGAGCGACGGCGGCGGATCGGGGACCATCCCCGCATGCGCCGGGAGCGCATCAGCATTTCATCGTCGAAGCGGTAGATGCTGAGACCATCCCCGCATGCGCGGGGAGCACTACTTCGCTCTCCCGGGATCAGCAGACCCCCGAGGACCATCCCCGCGTGCGCGGGGAGCACCCTCGGCGACCTGCGGGTTTGTCGGCGGTGAGGGCTGAAAATCATTACTTTCGTTGAGCTAGACATTTCGGGCATGTTGTTTGGCGGGTGTGGAGGGCTCTGAAGGCAAGGGTGGCGGCGTGGCTTTCTGGTGGGTGGGTTTCTCGTCTTGGGGCGTGCTTGTGGATCAGGGGGTTTTGTGTTGTGTCGCACGTTAGCCTGTGGTCGGCGCTGTCTCAGTGAACTTGATGGTGTGTCCGGTATGTCCAAGTCGATGAAAGTGATGAATTTCGGCTCTCTGCGCTGGTAAACCCGCAGGTCGGCGAGGTGCTCCCCGCGCACGCGGGGATGGTCCCTAGGCATTTCCCTGGAGAAGGTGCGCCGGTTCGTGCTCCCCGCGCACGCGGGGATGGTCCCCATCGATACAGATCGGCGATGGGGCCGATCGGGTGCTCCCCGCGCACGCGGGGATGGTCCCACACGACAGGAGACACGCGCATGGCTGCGAAGGTGCTCCCCGCGCACGCAGGGATGGTCCCGCCCGCCCCGTCCCTCCGCCGCCGCCGCTCTGGCAGTGCTCCCCGCGCACGCGGGGATTTTCTAGGGTGAAGTCCTTTAGTGGGATATATAGGACGCAAATGGAAGGAATTCATACTCAATAGGATGATCTTTCCTCCCTGAATATCAGGGGCAGGGGAAATTCGAAATTTTCGAGACACGTTCGGCGGACGTGTGCTTAATTAACTCCCGTGTCGAACACAAGGTCGAACAAGCCCTTCGCTCAGGGGCTTTCTGAGGCCGGCCGTAAGGTGTGGGCCAAGCATGATCACGATGCCAACGGGTGGCTTCCGTTGTGGCGGCACATGGCGGACAGCGGTGCGGTCGCCGGGTTGCTGTGGGACCACTGGCTTCCCGCGCAGGTTCGCAGGTTGATCGCCGAGGCGCTTCCCGAGGGGGAGGCCGACGCGCGCAGGCTGGCGGTCTGGATGGCCACCACCCATGACATCGGCAAGGCCACCCCGGCCTTCGCCTGCCAGGTCGAGTCGCTGGGCGACAAGATGCGCGAGGCCGGGCTGGAGATGCCCGTGCGTGAGCGGCTGACCGACCGTCGTTTCGCTCCGCATGGCCTGGCCGGGCTGGTGCTGCTCCAGGAGTGGCTGATCGAGCGGTACGGCTGGGCGAAGACGGCGGCCCTGCCGTTCGGGATCGTCGCCGGTGGGCACCACGGCGTCCCGCCCACCAGCTCGGACGTCAAGAACCTGAACGACCGTCCCGAGCTGTTGCGTACCCCGAGCTGCGCGAACCGGTGGCAGGACGTGCAGTGGGAGCTCCTCGACCGGTGCGCGCGGGCGTGTGAGGTCGAGGGCCGGCTCACGGCGTGGCGGGAGGTCAAACTCACGCAGCCCGCGCAGGTGCTGCTGACCGGGCTGGTCATCGTGGCCGACTGGATCGCCAGTAACTCCGACCTGTTCCCCTACTTCCCCGATGCGGCCAACCAGAGCGACGGGGAGCGGGTCAGGGCGGCGTGGCGTGGGCTGGATCTTCCCGAGCCGTGGCGGGCGACGGAACCCATGGGGGAGGCGGCCGATCTTTTCGCCTCCCGGTTCGAGTTCCCCGCCGGGGCGAAGATTCGCCCTGTTCAGGAGCAGGCCGTACGGCTCGCCCGGGAGATGGACGTGCCCGGTCTGATGGTGATCGAGGCCCCGATGGGGGAGGGGAAGACCGAGGCCGCGCTGGCGGTCGCCGAGATCTTCGCGGCCAGGTCGGGCGCGGGTGGCTGCTTCGTCGCGCTGCCGACCATGGCGACGGGCAGCGCCATGTTCCCCCGGCTGTTGAAGTGGCTGCGCAGGCTTCCCGGCGAGCGGCGCTCGGTGCTGCTGGCACACTCCAAGGCGGCGCTGAACGAGGACTACGCCGACCTGATGCGGGCGGGTAAGCGCGGGATGCGTGCGATCGATCAGGACGGCGAGCGGCGGCGTGGGGAACGTTCCACAGTTCTGGTCGCGCACCGGTGGCTGAGGGGCGCCAAGAAGGGGATGCTCGCGTCGTTCGTCACCGGGACGATCGACCAACTGCTCTTCATGGGCTTGAAGAGCCGCCATCTCGCGCTGCGTCACCTGGCCCTGGCGGGCAAGGTCGTGGTGATCGACGAGGCCCACGCCTACGACGCCTACATGAACTCCTACCTCGACCGGGTGCTGACATGGCTGGGCGCCTACCGGGTGCCGGTCGTCGTGCTGTCGGCGACGCTCCCGGCCGCACGGCGGCGTGAGCTGGCCGAGGCGTATGCCGGGGCGGCGAAGGGCAGCGAGAGCTTCGCGAAGCTGGAGGTCGCGGAGGGCTACCCGCTGCTGACGACGGTCCAGCCGGGAGGTGAGCCCGCGTGCGAGCCCGTCGCGGCGTCGGGCCGGGAGACCGAGGTGCTGCTCGAACGGCTGGACGACGATCTCGACGAACTGCGTGAGCGGCTCGCGAAGGAGCTGGCCCAGGGCGGCTGCGCGCTGGTGGTGCGCAACACCGTTGACCGGGTGCTGGAGACGGTCGGCTGCCTGCGGGAGGAGTTCGGCGCGGAGAACGTCACCGTGGCGCACGCCCGGTTCGTCGACCTGGACCGGGCCGCCAAGGACGCCGGCCTGCTGGACCGCTTCGGCCCTCCTGAGCGCAGCGAGGGGCGCAGACCCGTCGGCAGCCCACACATCGTGGTCGCCAGCCAGGTCGCCGAACAGTCCCTCGACATCGACTTCGACCTGCTGGTGACCGACCTGTGCCCCATCGACCTGTTGTTGCAGCGTATGGGCCGCCTGCACCGGCATGTGCGTGACGACCGTCCCGAGCCGTTGCGTACGGCCCGCTGCCTGGTGGCCGGTGCCGACTGGACGGCGACGCCGATCGATCCGGTGAAGGGATCGCGAGCCGTCTACGGGTCGTACGCGCTGCTGCGGTCGGCCGCCGTGCTTGAGCCGTACCTCACCGGGACGGCCCCGACGGGCCACGCCGTACGGCTGCCGCAGGACATCAGCCCGCTCGTGCAGCGGGCATACGGCACGGAGCCGGTCGGCCCGGACGGCTGGCAGGAGGCCCTGGCCCGTGCCCGCGAGGAGCATGATCTGCACCGGGGCAAACAGCACGACAAGGCGCAGGGCTTCCAGCTCGCGGCGGTGGCCAGGGCGGGGCGGTCGCTGCTCGGCTGGATCGAGGCGGGAGTCGGCGACGCGGACGACAGCCCCAGGGGCCGGGCGCAGGTCAGAGACGGCCTCGACTCCATAGAGGTGCTGGTGGTTCAGCGCCGGGCGGACGGCTCCCTGGTCACGCCGCCGTGGCTGGACAAAGACCGGGGAGGGCTCGAACTCCCGGTGGACACGGCACCCGAGCCGGGCCTCGCCCGCGTCGTCGCCTCGTGTGGCCTGCGGCTGCCGCATCACTTCTCGTATCCCGGGGTGATCGACCAGGCGATCGAGGAGCTTGAGGCCGGTTACCTCCCGGCCTGGCAGTCGAAGGAGAGCCCCTGGCTGGCTGGGGAGTTGCTGCTCGTGCTCGACGAGGAGGGCCGGGCCCGGCTGGCGGGCTACGACCTGCACTACACCCCCGACGACGGCCTGAAGGTGACCCGTGCCGAGTGATCTGTCCTTCGACCTGACCCGTGAGCGGTGGCTGCCCGTACGGCGCCGCGACGGCAGCGCGGATGAGCTTTCCCTGCGGGACGTCTTCGTGCAGGCCGCTGATCTGAGGCGGATCGTGGGAGACGTGCCGACGCAGGAGTTCGCGCTGCTGCGGCTGCTGCTGGCGATCCTGCACGACGCGATCGACGGGCCGAAGGAGATCGAGGACTGGCAGGAGTTGTGGGACGACGGCCTGCCCGTCGATCGGATCACGAAATATCTGGACGAGCACCGCGACAGGTTCGACCTTCTCCACCCGGAGTGGCCGTTCTTCCAGACGGCCGGGTTGAGCGCCGTGTCCGGGGAGGTCAGCGCGCTGGACCGGTTGGTCGCCGACGTTCCCAACGGCAGGCCCTTCTTCACCATGCGGGCCAGGGGCGTCGATCGGCTCGGCTTCGCCGAGGCTGCCCGGTGGCTGGTGCACGCCCACGCCTTCGACACCTCCGGCATCAAGACCGGCGTCAAGGGCGACGACCGGGTCAAGGGCGGCAAGACCTACCCCCAGGGGGTCGCCTGGGCGGGCACCCTCGGTGGCGTCCTGGCCGAGGAGGACAGCCTCGCCGAGACGCTGCTGCTCAACCTGGTCGCCTTCGACACCCCCGGTCTGCGGATCGACGCCCATGACGACCTGCCCGCCTGGCGGCGTGGTCCGTCGAAGCCGGGCCAGCTCAAACCCGTTGAGCTGAGCACCCGCCCCAACGGGCCGCGTGACCTGTACACCTGGCAGTCCAGGCGGGTCAGGCTCGCCTTCGACGCCGACGGTGTGCACGGCGTCGTCCTGACCTATGGAGATCCGCTCACCCCGCACAACAGGCACACCCACGAGCCGATGACGGGCTGGCGGCGCAGCCCGGCGCAGGAGAAGAAGCTGGGCCTGGCACAGGTGTACCTCCCGCGCGAGCACGACCCCAGCCGCAGCGCGTGGCGAGGGCTCGGGGCGCTGATCGCCCCTCACGCCGAGGGAGGCGAGCAGCGGGGCGAGGCGGCGGCCTTCGTCCGGCCGCGCGTCCTCGACTGGGTCGCCCGCCTCACCGTCGAGGGCGACCTGCCCGCCGACCTGTTGATCCGCGCCCGGCTGTTCGGCGTGGTGTACGGCACGCAGCAGTCCGTCATCGACGAGATCGTGGACGACGCCGTGGAGATGCGGCTCGTCCTGCTGAGACAGGACGACCGGCGGCTCGGTCAGACGGCGATCGACGCGGTGGCCGACGCGGAGCGGGCCGTGACCCTGCTGGGCGACCTGGCCGCCGACCTCGCCAGGGCGGCCGGTGCTGACATGGAGGCTCCCAAGGCCACGGCCAGGAACCTCGGTTTCGCCACCCTCGACGGAGTGTTCCGCGACTGGCTCGCCACGCTCGGTTCAGAGGACACTCCCGCGGATCCCCGCGCGGCCTGGCAGGACGAGGCGCACCGGTGTGTCAGGAGCCTGGGCGAGGACCTGGTCAAACAGGCGGGGGAGGACGCCTGGCAGGGGCGCGTCGAGACGTGGAACGGCAAGCAGGTCTGGTTGAACACCTCACGGGCCGACCTGGTGTTTCGCACCCGGCTGCGTAAGGCGTTGCCCGGTACGGGCTATCTGTCCAGTGATTCCCCGGACGGCGGCGAGTCGCCGGATACGGAGGTATGAGCATGACCACCCCAACCATCCGGCGGTCCGTGGCGAAACAGGTCAGTGAGGCAGCCGGTGCCCGTGTCGGCGCGTTGCAGCGGGGCTACCTCAAGGACGAGAGCTGGGCCGTCGCGGCTCTGGCCCAGCTCAGAGGTGGCGCGGGCAAACTCCCCGAAGAGGCGCACGACCTGGTCGGACTGACCGGTGCCGAAGGACTCTACGACGAGGGAGGGCTCTCCGAGACCGAGGAGATCAGGGCGGAGGCCGCGCTGTTCCTGGCCGTCACCCTCTATGCGCTGCACCAGCAGTCACGTTCGGAGCAGGGCATGCACCGGCGCGGGGTCGAGCTGGGCGCCGCCGTACGGCGGCTCATGCCGCCCGGTGACCTCGACGTGCCGATCCTGGAGCGCTTCAAAAGTGTCGGAGCCGCCGAGACCCGTGCGGCGCTGGCCGAGCGGCTGCGTCAGATCGTCTCGCTGCTGCGCAGGGAGTCGATCCCGCTCGACTACGCCCTGCTGGCCGAGCAGCTCTACCTGGCCCAGACCCCGGAGGGGATGCGCCAGGTCCGTGCCAGGTGGGGGCGCAGCTTCCACGCATACCGTTCCACCGACTCCGGCGACGCCGGTTCCACCGACAAGGACTCCCGATGACCCGCACCATCCTCGACTTCCACGTGCTGCAGACCGTTCCGCCGAGCTGTCTGAACCGCGACGACACCGGAACCCCCAAGACCGCCGTCTACGGCGGGGTGCGCCGTGCCCGGGTCTCCAGCCAGGCGTGGAAGCGCGCGACCCGGCAGGAGTTCCACGAGCTGCTCGACCCCGCCGAGCTGGGGGTCCGTACCCGCAGGATCGCCGAGTTGCTGGCCGTACGGATCGGGCGGATCGACGGGACGATCGCGGAGGCGGAGGCGTGGAACCTGGCCGCGCAGACGGTCCAGCTCGCCACCGGCAGCAAGGTCGAGGCCCCCAAGCGCAGGGCCAAGGAGGGGCAGGAGGCCGCGGTCGCGCCCGAGGCGAAGTACCTGCTGTTCCTCAGCGCGCACCAGCTCGACGGGCTGGCCGAGATCGCGGCCAAGGGGCACGGGGCGGGCAAGGACTACTTCAAGGACAAGACCACCAAGGAACTGGCCAGGCAGCTCGCGGGTGGCAGGCACTCAGTGGACATCGCGCTGTTCGGCCGCATGGTCGCCGACGGCGCCGAGATCAACGTCGATGCTGCGGCGCAGGTCGCGCACGCCATCAGCGTGCACCGGGCGGACAACGAGTCCGACTACTACACGGCCGTGGACGACTACAAGGAGCGGGAGGACGACGACGCGGGCGCGGGCATGATCGGCACCGTGGAGTTCAACTCCGCCACCCTCTACCGCTACGCCGCCGTGGACGTCGACCTGCTGCGCCGCAACCTCGGGGAGGGTCTGCGGGAGGACGAGCGGACCACCGAGCCCGTACGGCGGGCCGTCGAGGCGTTCACCCGGTGCTTCCTGACCTCGATGCCCACCGGGAAGATCAACACCTTCGCCAACCACACGCTGCCGGACGCGGTGCTGGTCAAGGTCCGTTCCACCAGGCCGGTCAGCTTCGCCGGAGCCTTCGAGGAGCCGTGCCGTACGGAACCGGAGACCGGTGGATATGTCCGGCACGCGGCACGGGCGCTGGCGTCCTACGTCCCTGAGGTCGAGAAGGCGTACGGCGTCGCAGGCGGTGACCCCGCGTGGTTGCTACGGATCGGGAGCAGCACCGAGGCGCTGTCCGGCCTCGCCACGGAGGTGTCCCTCGACGAACTGGTGAAGGCGGTCGGCGCCGAGGTCGTCCGGCGACAGGGCGGGGCATGAGCGTCCTGTTGATGCAGCTGGCCGGTCCTCTGCAGTCATGGGGAGCGTCCTCGCGCTTCGCGCGCCGTACGACCGAGGCGGCTCCGACCAAGAGCGGCGTCATCGGACTGCTCGCGGCGGCGGAGGGGCGGCTGCGGACCGACGACATCGACGACCTGGCCGCGTTGCGCTTCGGGGTGCGGGTCGACCAGCGTGGCACGCTCCTGCGTGACTTCCACACCGCACACCACTTCGCGGGCGGCGAGGCCATGCCGGTCTCCGAGCGGTTCTACCTGGCCGACGCGGTCTTCGTCGCCGGAGTCGAGGGGGAGGGCAAGACGGTCGAGGGGCTGTACCGGGCGTTGCGGGAGCCGGTCTTCCCGCTCTATCTCGGTCGCCGCTCCTGCCCGCCGTCCCGGCCGGTGGAGCTGGGGGTTCGTCACGACCTCACCCTGGAGGAGGCGCTACGGGCGGAGGAGTGGCGGGCCGCGCGGTGGTACCAACGGCGGCAGCGCGACACCGTCAACCTGGAGATCCTCGTCGAGGGGCCGGGGGAGGACACCCTGCGTGACCAGCCGCTCAGCTTCGACCCACTGCACCGCCGATACGCCCTGCGCGGCGTCCGGCACCTGCCACCGGTGCGGATGCAGGTGCCCGGCGCCGTCGTACGGCCCGGCCACGATCCGATGTCCGCGCTGGAGAGCGTCTGATGTATCTGACCAGGTTCCGTCTCAACACCGCCAGGATCGGTGCCCGCAAACTGCTGGCGTCACCGCAGCGGCTGCACGCCGCGGTGATGTCCTCCTTCGCGAAGGTTCCACAGGTCGGCGAAGGTCCGAGGGTGCTGTGGCGACTCGATCGCGGCGGGGCGGCCGAGACCTTCCTCTACATCGCCAGTCCCGGCGAACCCGACCTCACCCATCTGGTCGAGCAGGCGGGCTGGCCCCAGACAGGCCGGTGGGACACCCGTGACTACGAGTCCTTCCTGGCCCGGCTTGCCAAGGGTGACCAGTGGGCCTTCCGGCTCACCGCCAACCCCGTCCACAGCATCCGCCGCTCCTCGGAGGAACCGACCAAGGTCACCGCGCACGTCGGACGGCGTCACCAGTCGGGCTGGCTGCTGACCCACCAGGAGAAGGCGGGGTTCAGAGTGATCGAGACGTCGCAGGAACGGCGTCTCCTGCCGGAGGACGAGCAGTACGCGCTGACGCCGAAGGGCGACCGGTACGAACTGGTCGTCCATGACCAGCGACAGCTCTCCTTCACCAAGGCCGGGCAGCGGAAACCGGTGACGCTGACCGCCGTCACGTTCGACGGGCGCCTTGAGGTGACCGACCCGGACGCGCTCCGCCGTACTCTGACCCACGGCCTCGGCCGGGCCAAGGCGTATGGCTGCGGCCTGATGACGCTGGCGGTGGTGTGACGTGACCACGGTCGGCAGACGCGGCGCTTCCTCGCCGCGTGAACTCACCCGGATGGGCGACCGGCTGTCGTTCGTCTACCTCGAACGATGCGTTCTGCACCGTGAGGACAACGCCCTCACCGCGGAGGACGCCGAGGGCGTCACCCACATCCCGTCCGCGACGATCGGGACGCTCCTGCTCGGCCCCGGGGTACGCGTCACGCACCAGGCGATGAGCGTGCTGGGCGACAGCGGCGCGGGTGTCGCGTGGGTCGGGGAGCAGGGAGTGCGCTTCTACGCGGGCGGCCGATCGCTGAACCGCTCCTCCAACCTGGTCGAGGCGCAGGCGGCCAGGTGGGCCAACCGCCGTACTCGACTCGACGTCGCCCGCGAGATGTACCGCATGCGCTTCCCGAAGGAGGACCCGGCCGGTCTCACCCGGCAGGAGCTCCTCGGCAGGGAAGGACGCAGGGTCAAGGACTGCTACCGCAGGGAGTCCGGCCGGACCGGGGTCTCCTGGAACGGCCGGGTCTACGTCCCCGGAGACTTCGACTCCGGCGACCCCATCAACCGCGCCGTCACCGCCGCCGCCCAGTGCATGTACGGCATCGCCCAGACCGCCGTCTCCGCCCTCGGCTGTGCCCCGGGGCTCGGCTTCGTCCACTCGGGGCACGAGTTGGCGTTCGTGCTGGACATCGCCGACCTCTACAAGACGGAGATCGCCATTCCCGTCGCGTTCGATGTGGTGGCCGAGAGCGAGGAGGACATCGGCCCCCGTACCCGGCGGGCGATCCGGGACGAGGTCAACAGACTCGGCCTGCTGCGGCGCTGCGTGAACGACATCAAACACCTCGTACTGCTGGGCGAGGCGCAGGAGGTCCCCGTCGAGGACGACATGGACCAGGTGATGCTCCAGAGTGACGACGGGGTCGAGGTGGAGGCAGGCTACAACCACGATGACGGAGTGCCCTGGTGACCGTCATCGTGCTCACCCGTTGTCCCGCCGGCCTTCGGGGATTCCTGACCCGCTGGCTGATGGAGATCTCCCCGGGTGTCTTCATCGGGAGACCCTCGACCAGGGTTCGGGAGGCGCTGTGGGCCGAGGTGGCGCAGTACGTGGACACCGGCCGTGCTCCCCGCGCACGCGGGGATGGTCCCGAGCAGGGCTTCGCCTTCGCGACGTACGACCACAAGTGGCACCCGATCGATTACGAGGGACTCGTCCTGATCCGCCGCCCCAAGGAACGACCCGCGATCACCTCGGCCACCACGGAGGCCCCGAAGGGCTGGAGCAAGGCCTCCAAACGTCGTCGCTATGGACGGTGACGGTGGTTGTCGATCAGGGTCTGGGGATGTCTGAAATGTCCGACTCAACGAAAGTAATAAAAATCCGTCCTGCCCCGCCATGAACCCGCAGGTCATCGAGGGTGCTCCCCGCGCACGCGGGGATGGTCCCACGGCGTTCGCGAATGTCGGCACATGGCTGCTGTGCTCCCCGCGCACGCGGGGATGGTCCCCACGGTAGGTTCGCGCTCAGCGATTCCGACGGGCGCTCCCCGCGCATGCAGGGATGGTTCCCTGGCCCTCTGCCCGAGCAGGGACGCCTCGGAGCGAAGCGCCTTGGGGAAAGGCTTCCTGGGAAGGCGACGGTCACTTCGTGCGCAGGAGTGAGCGGAGTTCCGCGGTGTCGATGATGTGGGCCACCCTCGGGAAGACACCGGTCATCAGGGCCCGGTGAACCTGTGTGTCCGGGTCGGCGACGCAGTCGGAGAGGACGTGGAGCCGGTAGTCGCGGTCGGCGGCGTCGGTGACGGTGGACAGCACGACGCCGCCGGTGGTGACGCCCGCGATGACCAGGGTGGTGACTCCGCGATCCCGCAGCCGCCGGTCCAGGTCCGTCGTGGACAGCGCGCCGAAGCGGGTCTTGCGGACGACGATGTCGCCGGGCTCGGGAGCGAGCCGGGGGTGGATGTCCGTCGCGGCGTCCGCGTGGTGCATGAGGCGCTGCCGTCCGAGGAAGGAGAAGGGTTTGTTGGCTGGCGGGATCGCCGCCCAGTCGGCCTCGGTGAACCCGACCCGCACGTAGGCGACGGCGGCGCCGTACGCCCGCATGTCGGCGACGGCGTCGGCCGTCCGTGACAGCAGTGACTGGGGGTCGGGGAGCGCGTCCAGGATTCCCCGCTGGTAGTCCATGACGAGCAGCGCGGTGGTCCTGGGGTCCAGCGTCGGGGTCGTGTCGGTCATCTTCTCTCCTGGGCGGGGGCTTCGACGGGCGTTTCGGTGGACGCTTGGGCGGGGGCTTCGGGGGGCGATCCGGCGGGGCCTTCGACGGGCGTTCGGGTGGGGGCTGCGGCAGGTGTTTCTGTGGGCGTTTCGGTGAGCGACGGGAGCGGTTCGGTGCGGGGTGCCGCGGGGCGTCGGGGGAGGAACAGGGGGGTCACCAGCAGGAGCGCGCCGGCCAGGCCGATGGCCGTGCGCGGGCCGAGCAGGCTGCCGAGTACGCCCCAGATCGCCGTCAGGAGCGCCGTCGAGGCCTTGGTCGTCACCGCCCAGGCGGACAGCGTGCGGGTGATCCGGTCGTTCGCGGTGCGTTCGAGGCGGTAGGTGGCGTAGACGGGGTTGAAGACCCCGCAGCAGAGGATGAGCCCGAGTTCGACACCCATCACCAGCAGCAGTCCTCCGGTGCCCGGCCCGAGGAAGGCGAGCCCGATGGGCCAGAGCGCGCGTAGTGTCCCGGCCACCACCAGGACGCGGTGCTGCCCGAACCGGGTGACGAGCGGCCGGGCCAGTCGCGAGCCGACCAGCCCGCCGATCGCGGGTACGGCGAAGGCGAGGCCGTACTGCCATGGGGTGAACCCGAGCGGGCCGAGCATCAGGACGGCCAGCAGCGCGTCTGCGGCCATCACCAGGCCGTTGAACAGGGCGGTGTTGAGAAACAACGGCCGCAGCGCCGGGTCGGCGAGGATGTACCGCCAGCCGTCGAGCAGGTCCCCGGCCCGTGAGACCTCCCGGCGTCCGGGCCGTGGCTCCCGACCGTCCGTCGTACGGTCACCCGAAGCGGAGGGGCGGTCGTCTGGGGTGTCGAGGCGACGGTTCATGGTGGAGGAACGACTGCTCAGGAAGGACAGGCGGTTGTTCGGGGAGGACGGGTGACGGCTCGGGGTTGAGAGGCGGATGCCCAGGGCTGAGAGGAGGTAGCTGATCGCGTCGGCCAGTACCGTCGCCACCGGGCCGAGGAGGCCGATCGCGGCACCGCCGAGCGGGGGTCCGACGATCGTGGTCGTCCAGGTCGTGGACTCGAACCGGGCATTGGCGACAAGCAGGTCCTCGGCGGGCAGCAGCGTCTTCAGGTAGGCGCCGGAGGCGGCGCGGAAGGTGATGTCGGCCGCCGCGACGACGACCGAGACCAGCAGGAGCTGGACGAAGGTGAGCACGCCGAGCACGAACGCGGCGGGGATCGTCAGCAGCGCCGCGAACCGCGCCAGGTCCATCCCGATCAGCACCGGCCGTTTGCGGCGGAACTCGACCCACGGGCCGAGCGGCACCGCCACGGCCGCGCCGACCGCCGCCCCCACGGAGGACAGCGCCGCGACCTCGGCGGGTCCGGCGTGCAACACCTGGACGGCGATCAGCGGGAACGCGCCGAAGGCGAGCCAGGTGCCGAGCGCGCTGGTGCCGTACGCCCCCCAGAGCCACCCGAACGACCGCCCCAACCGGTGTCTGTCTCTCAAGGCCATCCGAACCGCCGCCCATCTCTGGTGGTCGCCGTCGCACAACCGTTCGGCGATCGGGAGTATCAAAGCGAGAGTCACACCCTGCGATCAAACAACCGGAAGGCCACCGGGCCACAACCGATGGTTGTGTCACTAGGGTGTCGGCATGGATCTAGAAGCCGTCCGGACCTTTGTCGCCGCCGCGGAGGCGGGGCAGTTCCAGGAGGCCGCGGCCGAGCTCGCGGTCACCCAGCAGGCCGTCTCCAAGCGCGTCGCCACGCTGGAGCGCGACCTCGGCGTTCGGCTGTTCACCCGCACGCCGCGCGGCGCCGAGCTCACCATCGACGGGCAGGCGTTCCTGCCCCACGCGCGGGAGCTGCTCAGGGTCGCCGAACGCGCGGTCGCGTCCGTGCGTCCGGGCGGCCGTCCGCTGCGCGTCGACGTGATCGCCTCACGAGGTGCGACGTCGGGCCTGATGCGCGGCTTCCACCAGGCTCATCCCGAGATCGAACTCGACGTGGTGATGCTGTTCGACATCGAGCAGGCCGTCGCGGCGATCAGGTCCGGCGTGATCGACGCGTCCTTCCGTGCCGTCGCCATGCCCGGCCGACCCCTTCCCGAGGACGTCGAGTCCGTCCGGGTGCTCGACGAGCCGCTCCAGCTTCTCACCGGCCCCGCCCACGCGCTGGCGGGCGCCCGTTCGGTGACCGTGGCCCAGCTCGTCGGACACCGGATCTGGATGCCCGGCATCGTCCCCGGCA
Organism: Streptosporangium sp. NPDC020145; assembly: GCF_040631275.1. NCBI lineage: Bacteria > Bacillati > Actinomycetota > Actinomycetes > Streptosporangiales > Streptosporangiaceae > Streptosporangium > Streptosporangium sp. NPDC020145. The sequence continues at coordinate 24,655 of NZ_JBEXZT010000029.1, forward strand.
CCGAGTGGGGCGCCTACTACGACGACCTCGTCGCCGAGTTCGGCCTCACCATCGAGGCGACCGGCCCGAACTTCGGCTCCGACGTGCTCATCGACACCGTCGCCGACACCCCGGCCCTGGCCACCTTCATGAGCGAGCGGACCCGCCTCGTCTGGCCCGCCGACCACGGTCTTCGCCGCATCCCGGTGACCGATCCCACGCCCGTCTACCCGCACTCGCTCCTGTGGCGCCGCGACAACCCCCACCCCGCGCTGGCGACCCTCCGCGCGTATCTCGCCGCCACGGCGGCCGGTCACGACGCCGCCGGAACCTGGGTGCCGGACTGGACGATCCGGCGTTGAACCACACGCGGAATCGGCCAGGCACAATGAGGGAATGTCACGTCGCACCCAGCTTCGCCCCTCCGCCACCTCGTGTCCCTGCGGGGCGGCCGTGCCGTACCGCGACCACTGTGGTCCGCTGCACCGGGGGGAGGCGGCGGCGAGCACGGCGGAGGCGCTGATGCGCTCCCGGTTCAGCGCCTTCAGCGTGGGGGACGCCGGTTACCTGCTGCGCACCTGGCACCCGAGTACGCGTCCTGGGCATCTCGACCTCGGCGGCGGGACGCGCTGGGTGCGCCTGGAGATCCTGGAGACCACCGGCGGCAGCGCCGTGCACACCGAGGGGACGGTGCGCTTCCGCGCCCACTATCTGGAGCGGGGCGTGCCGGGGGAGATGGAGGAGAACAGCCGGTTCGTCAGGCACGGCGGCGCCTGGGTCTACCTCGGAGCCCTCTGAGGGGTCACTCCTCGTTGAGGCGGGCCAGCAGGGCCTGTTTGGCGTAGGTGAACTCGTCCTCGGTGAGCACGCCGGAACGGCGCAGCTCGCCGAGTTCGCCCAGGCGGCGCAGGATGGCGTCGTGGTTCTCCAGCTCGGCCACCCGGCGCACCAGCTTCTCCCGCTCGTCCTTCGGGTCGAGGGCCGGCGTGGGCGCGACGGCCGTACGGCGTGGCAGCCGGGCGAGCACGGCGGCGGCGACCAGGACGGTCGAGCCGCCGTAGCGCTGCACCCCCCACGAGATGCAGTTGGGGTCCTCCTCCGGGGACTTCCCCGAGGGGACGCCGCTGAGGTGGAAGCGGAGCCGTCCGTAGCCGATGCCCGACTGCGGGGCCCATTCGACGCCGGTCACCTCCCGCAGCGGGAACATCCGGGACCCGGCGGACTGCTTGGCCGTCTTGGCGAAGCCGGTCCAGTCGAGCCAGACGGTGTGGCCGTCGAAGTTCACCGTGCCGTCGCCCGCGGTCGCGGAGATCGGTACGGCGGGCCCGGGCAGCAGGAACCCCTCGGGAAGCGCCTCCGGGGTCCGTCCGACCTCCAGGTAGGCGCGCACCTCGTCGGCGAAGTAGCCCGCGGCCCCGGTGCGGTCCTTGGGGATCGACAGCCGGTAGGGGTCGGCGGGGTCGGTGAGCCGTCCGGCGGCGACGTCGGTGAGCGGGTCGGTGCCCGGCCGCAGCCGGAGCTGCAGGTTGCCGCCCTTGCGTGCGGGCTCGAAGGAGACGCTGCTGATCGCGGCGAGCGGGATGGTCAGCTCGCCGACGAGTTTGCGCAGCTCATGGATGTTCTTGTCGCCACCCGGGACGATCCTCAGGGTCTCGCCGTCGAATGTCCACGACCCGTCCGGGACGAAGATCTCCGCCATGCGGCCAGCCTAGTGCCCTGCGGATGGCCACCCGAAATCGATCACTTTTATTGGTTTGCCGCATATTGGGCTGGTCGGGTAGGAAACTCGCATGCTAAGGGGAAGCAAGGTAGGGCTCAGGGCTCGGCACGAGGACGACATTCCGGTCCTGGAGGCCGAACTCCACGGGGATGTGGTCACCACCTCGCGGGCCATGGGCCATCCGTGGCGGCCGATCACGCCCGGTTCGAAGGACTCACAGTTCGTGGTGGACGACACCAACCAGCAGAACGTCCATTTCTCCGTGGTGGAGCTGGACGGCGGCGCGCTGGTCGGCACCGCGACGCTGTGGGGCATCGACACCCACAACCGGTCCGCGCACGTCGGGCTCGGGCTGCTGCCGTCCTCCCGGGGCAGGGGCTACGGCACCGACGTGGTCGCGGTGCTGTGTCACTACGGGTTCGTCGTGCGCGGCCTGCAACGGCTGCAGGTCGAGACGCTGGCGGACAACGCCGCGATGTTGCGCTCGGCCGAGCGCAACGGCTTCGTCCGTGAGGGCGTGCTGCGCTCCTCGGCCTGGGTGATGGGCGAGTTCCTGGACCAGGTGCTGCTCGGTCTCCTGGCCCAGGAGTGGAAGCCGGAACCCTAGGACCGGCGAAGCTGCGGTCCGGAGAAACGGATCATGTTGCCGGAGGGGTCGCGGAAGGCGCAGTCGCGGACGCCGTACGGCTGGTCGATGGGCTCCTGGAGCACCTCGACCCCGGACACGCGGATCTTCTCGAAGGTGGCGTCGACGTCGTCGGCCTTGAAGAAGACGCCGTTCAGCACCCCCTTGGCCAGCAGGGCTTCGAGCTGCTCGCGGTCGGTCGGGTAGACCGTGCCGACCTGGTTCAGGACGATCTCGACGTCGGGCTGGGAGGGGGTGGTGAGGGTGAGCCAGCGGTACCCCTCGATCACGACGTCGGACTTGACCTCCAGGCCGAGAACGTCCCGGTAGAAGGCGAGGGCCTCGTCCTGGTCGCGGACTTCGAGAAAGACGTGGGAGAGCATGAGTGCCATGGGGGAAACCGTACTCAGGCGTCCTCAACGGGGGCTTCTCGGATTCTGCTCGGCCGGGTGATGATCCTGGCGTAGCAGCCGGGCATGGCGGCGTTCCCGCTGTGGTCGCGTGCCCGGTAGGCGCTGGGGCTCTCGCCGACCAGTTCGGTGAAGCGCGAGCTGAACGAGCCGAGGGAGGTACAGCCGACCTCGACGCAGACCTCGGTCACCGACAGGTCGCCCCGGCGCAGCAGCGCCTTGGCCCGCTCGATGCGGCGCGTCATGAGGTAGTTGTACGGCGTCTCGCCGTAGGCGGCCTTGAAGCTGCGGGAGAAGTGGCCGGGCGACATGAACGCGGCGCGGGCGAGCGCGGGAACGTCGAGAGGGCGGGCGTACTCACGGTCCATGAGGTCACGGGCCCGGCGCAGGTGGGCGAGGTCCTCGGGTGTCACCCGGCCAGCATGCCACGACACGGGCCGCCCCACCCGGGGAGGGCGGGGCGACCGGGGCTCAGCGTTTGACGCCGATGCCGCCGTACATCGAGACCTCGTCGTCCCTGAGGGAGCGCGCCTCGTCGTCGGGGTGCCAGTGGTGCACGGGGACGAGGCCGGGGGGCACGATGTCCAGGCCCTCGAAGAAGAGGTCGACCTCGGCCCTGGTGCGGGTCTTGGAGGCGATGCCGCGGTCGTTGAAGGCCTTGACCGCCGACGTGACGCGCTCGGGGGCGGCGTCGATCGCGATGGTCGACAGGGCCAGGGCGCTGCCGGACGGCAGGGGCCGCATGAGCTGCCTGACGATCTCGTGCGCCTCGTTCTCGTCGGGGATGAAGTGCAGGATGGCGATCAGGCAGAGGGCGACGGGCTTGCTCAGGTCGAGGGTGTCCTGGGTCTCGGCCGCGTTGAGGATGCCCTGCGGGTCGTGGATGTCGGCATCGATGTAGGTGGTCCTGCCGGTCGGGGTGCCGACGAGCAGGGCGCGGGCGTGCTGCAGCACGATGGGGTCGTTGTCGATGTAGACGATCCGGGCGTCGGGGTTGACCTGCTGCACGACCTCGTGGAGGTTCGGCGAGGTCGGCAACCCGGTGCCGATGTCCAGGAACTGGGTGATGCCCAGGTCCGAGGCGAGGTGGCGGGCGACGCGGATCATGAAGTTCCGGTTCGCCCGTACGGATGTCCGCAGGTAGGGCGACAGGGCCATGACCTCCTCGGCGACCTTGCGGTCGGCCGCGAAGTTGTCCTTGCCCCCCAGCATGTAGTCGTAGACCCGGGCGGAGTGCGGCTGGTTGGTGCGCAGGTCGACAGGCTTCGCGCTGTCAGGCGTGAGTCTGGACCAGTCCAAGTTTCCCGACAAGGATGATCCTCCGGTCTTTGGCTCGACATCGAGTCATATAGCTATAGAGCCTGTCGATCATATGCCGACTTCACGCAAAGGGGGCGGAGAGGAGATTGCGGGATGAGAACATTTCATGCCTGTAGGGAAGGGTTCATCTCGCCCGCCACCCCCGACGGGGACGGGGCTCCGGCTTGTCGCAGATCAGTTCGAATACCCCGCCGGGGGCGGGTCTCCGGTAAATCCGGGGGCGTCGGAATTCACCTGACGGGCGAATGCGGGACGGAAATCAATTCGCCTTTCCAGGGCTCGGCGACACCGGCCTCCTGGACGGAATATGGCTGTTTGACCATGGGTTGGGACGACTGTGACCACGACATGGGTAGCGGCCTTCAGGTCCGCGGTGATCGACCCCTCGCAGCTCTCGTTCAACCAGCCGCTCTCCTTCACGGGCATGACCCTGCGGCAGATCCTCCACCTCGACGGCGGGGGAACCACCCTGCGCGTACGGCTCAGCAACCGGTACGGCACCGACCCGCTCAGCGTCGCCGCCGCCCGCGTCGCCGTACGGCCCGCCGGTGGACGGGGCGGGGAGATCGACCCCGAGACCGACACCGGGCTCCGCTTCGACGGGCGGGACGGCACGACGGTCCCGGCGGGCGGCGAGGTCGTGAGCGACCCGGTCGAGCTGGCGGTCGAGGCGGGAACCGACCTGGTGCTGAGCCTGTACCTCCCCGAGAAGACGGGCCTGGCCACCTTCTCCCACCAGCCCGCCGAGACCGGGTACGTGGTCGAGGGCGACGCCGTCTCGGCGACGACGCTTCCCGGCGCGCGGGAGGTCGGCGCGCGTTTCTACGTCACCGGGGTCGACGTGCTCGCCCCCGAGGGCACCACGGTCGCCGTCGCCTTCGGTGACTCCTGGTTCGAGGGGGTCGGCACGACCACGGGGGCCAACCGGCGCTCCCCGAACCTGCTGAACCGGCGGCTGGAACGGGGCTGGGTGGTCAACCAGGGCATCGCGGGCAACCGCCTGCTGGCCGACGGGATCGGCGAGCACGGCCTGGCCCGCTTCGAGCGCGACGTGCTCCAGGTGCCGGGTGTGAGCCACGTGCTGGTCAACTTCGGCATCAACGACCTGGGTCTGCCCGGCATGTGGGGGCAGCCGCCCGTGTCGGCCGGGGAACTCGTCGCCGGGTTCACCGAACTGGCCCGCAGGAGCCACGAGGCGGGCCTGCGGATTCTCGTGGCGACCATCGGCCCGTTCGCCGACTCGACCTACCCCGGGCTGGACTCGCCCGAGGTGCGGGAGATCCGGCGGACGGTCAACGAGTGGATCCGCGGCACGGACGTCTTCGACGGGGTGTTCGACGTGGCGGCGGCCGTGCAGGATCCGGAGCGGCCCGACCACCTGCGCGCCGAGTTCGACAGCGGCGACCACACGCACCTCAACGACGCGGGCGCCCAGGCGATGGCCGAGACCGTGGACCTCGACCTGCTCAAGCTCTAGCCTCAGGCCGCCTCCCGGCCCCTCCGGCACGACCTGTCACGATGTGATCCGGTGGCGCGCACCGGTACGGCCCGTCGCCGCTACCCTTGCCGACGGGAAGACATGGGCCGTGGCGCTCTGGCCAGGAGGTGCGATGGGTGACGCGGTGGACGCGTTGCTGGCCCAGTGGGAGCGGGAACGGCCGACCCTTGACGTGTGGCCGATGGGGATCGTCGGCCGGATTTCGCGCCTTTCCCGGCTGTTCGAGCGCGAGCTGAAGGAGTTCTTCGCCGCCCACGGGCTTGAGCACTGGGAGTTCGACGTGCTGGCCACGCTGCGCAGGGCGGGCCCGCCGTACGAGTTGACGGCGGTGGCGTTGCTGCGGGCGGCGATGGTCACCTCGGGGGCGATCACCAACAGGATCGACAGGCTTGAGGCCAGGGGCCTGGTCGAGCGGGTCAGGGACGTCAGGGACCGCCGCCTGGTGCCCGTACGGCTCACGCCCAGGGGATGGGAGATCGTCGAGGAACTGGTCGGGCTGCACGTGGCCAACGAGGCACGGCTGCTGGCCGTACTGGACCTCGACGATCGTGAACGGCTCGCCGGGACGCTCCGCGTGCTGCTGGAGTCCCTGGGGGACGTCTCGGTCGAGTGAGACGGCGAAGCGGGTGCGGCCGGTCCGGGTTGTGACGCGGGACGGCCCCCGGTCGGGTGACCGGGGGCCGTCAGGAGTCTCGCCGGGGGCGTGCCCGTCGTCAGCCGCTGACGCGACCGTCGGCGGCCACGGCGGCCAGGGACTTCTTCTGGGGGGCGGCCGCGGCCGGAGCCCCGGAACCGGGCAGGTTCCTGCTGAAGCCGTACACCACGGCGGCGGTGGCGATCGCGCCGGTGTTCAGCGCAAGGGCCTTGTCGCTGATGTTGGCGATGGTGTCACAGGCCTGGTGGTAGCACCCGTCGTACGGCTGGCCCGCGACGCCGCCGAACAGCGCGGCCTCCTCGGCCGTCTTGATGCCCTCGGCGCCGGTGAACAGGCCACCGGAGGGGATGCCGACCTCGATGAACGGTCCGTAGTCGGAGCGGCCGTCGAAGTCGGTGCCGTTGTGGGGCTGGCGCAGGGTGTCGAAGTACTTCTCGAAGAGCTTCTCGATCTCGGCGGAACCGGCGGGACCGGCGGGCGAGCCCGTCTGGTCGGAGTCGTCACCGTCGTAGATCTTCAGCGCGTAGTTGGGGGAGGCGACCATGTCGAAGTTGAGGTACAGCTTGACCTTCGCGCGCTGGTCGGCGGGCAGGTTGTCGACGTAGTACTGGGAGCCGAGCAGGCCGAGCTCCTCCGCGCTCCACCAGGCGAAGCGGAGCCTGTTGGTCGTGGGGATCCTGCCGAGCGCCTCGGCGACGGTGAGGTCGGCCGCGCTGCCCGAGCCGTTGTCGTTGATACCGGGGCCGTCGACGACCGAGTCGAGGTGCGAGCCGATCATGACGACCTTGTTCGGGTCGCCCCAGCGCGAGTCGGCGATCACGTTGTGGGTGAGGCGGTTCTCGCTGGTGGTGTCGGTCTTGATGTGCACGACCGTGCCGGCGGGGGAGGCCAGGTCCTCGCCGACGGCGAAGCTGGCTCCCAGCACGGGGATGGTCACACCGGGGCCGGCGAGCCGTCCCAGAACGGTGTTGGTACGGCCGGGCTGACCCTCGTTGAAGATGATGACCGCCGAGGCGCCCGCGGCCAGGGCGTTGCGCGCCTTGACCTCGAAGTCGCAGGTGCCGCGCTGGACCAGCGCGACGTTGCCCCTGGTGAATCCGGCGAAGTCCGACGCCTCACAGCCCGAGGTCGAACTGGGGGCCGGGGACGGCGGCAGCGTCAGGTCCACGGCCTGCACGGTCCCGGTGACGTCGCCGGAGGCGGAGTAGGTCATGGTCGAGAAGTCACCGAGGGTGGAGCTGCCCGGCTCGGTCGGGGTGTACGTCCTGGGGTCGGGGGAGATCTGGGCCAGTGTCGCGGCCGAGTTCTCCGTGAAGTAGCCGAACTCGAACGGTTGGAGCGTGACACGCCAACCGGCCTTGCGCAGCTTCGCCGCGACGTACTCGGCGGAGGCGTCGTGCCCCTTCGTCCCCGCGGCGCGGGTCCCGTTGTTGGCGTTCGCGATGTTCTGCAGCGCCCGCAGGTGGTTCTTGACCAGGGGCGCCGTCACAGATTTGACCAGCTGACTCTGTACGGCGCTCACCCCGGGATCGGCCTGGGCCGGTGGGACCAATGCGAGAGGCAGGCCGAAAGCCGAAGCCACGGCGACGAGCCGGATCGCGTTTCTGCGCAGATTTGTGCGCATCTGGACTCCTCCACTGCTCAGAATTACGGAGAAATCTCCTGACGTGTCACCGGTGAGAATCGCGACGTGACACTGAATGGAAACCTAACCGTCTGACGGCATTTGGGAAAGAGTCTTTTTTTCTGAAAGGCGAACGCGGCTTTTCCCCGCAGGTCCGAAGGTCCGTCAGTCGTCGTGGAAGTCGCCGGGGTTGCAGTAGTCGACCTGGTTCGTCGTGGTGAACGGACCATTGATGATCTTCCTGACGAACCGCCCGGTCTCCAGGATCTCCTCGGCGGAGGCCTCGTAGGTGAACTCCTGCCCCGCCTGCAGCCGCCGGTCGCCGACCAGGATCGGCTTGTTCGCCCGGTAGATCGGCGCCCACGGGCAGCAGTAGTAGTGCTGGCTCAGCACCGAGACGTCGCCGCGCTCGATCCCGTCGTTGATGTCCTCCTGGAAACGCAACGTCTGGGCCGGGTTGGGGTCGTGCCGCCACAGCTCGGTGATCGACTCGACGGCGCGCGGGTCCTTCGTCCACCGGTTCAGCGTCTTGCGGTCGGTCAGGCACCACGGGTCGAAGCCGGGCTGGCCGGGACGCGGCAGCTTCCTGCGCTGCTGCTGCGGGGGCGCGGGAGCGGTCGGGGCCGTGGGGGTGCCGCTCTGGCCGTACGTCCTGAGCAGGGTGGGCATCGCCACCAGTTGTCCCAGGTGGTGGTAGGTCTCCAGGGCGCCGCGCAGCCGTTCCTCGATCAGCTCGTGCAGTTGCGTGTCCGCGTTGGGGGAGTACATGTTGATCGCGTAGTCCGCGGCGGTCGCGGCCCGCGCGGCGACCTGCCGCAGCCGGTCGCGGTCGGCGAGCCGTTCGTCGGGGACGCCCGCCTGTTCGAGCAGGCCGAGCGCCAGCTCCGCGTGCTCCTTGATCGCGGCGGCGGCGGCGATCATCGCCTCCAGGTGGGCGCGCGGGCAGGGCTGGACCTCGACCCAGCCGGGCAGGTCGGCGGGCAGCTCACGCGGGTCGGCGATCTTGAACCCGGGGTTGGCCGCGGCCTGGCGGGCCAGCGAGAGCCATCCCTCGACCTGGCCGAAGAAGGCCCACACCTGCTCGGCGGTGACCTGCGGCAGGTAGCCGACCGTCTTGGCGTCGGCGCGGTAGTCCGCCTCGATCATCTTGTCGCCGAGCGTCTGCAGCACGAACGCGTTCCACGAGTACAGCTGCTGCGCGGCGACCGCCTCGGAGGCGCTCCACGGGTCGACTCCCTCGACCGCCATGCCCCTGCGCAGGACCTCGACCTCGTCGAGTACCTGGTAGACGCCTATCCCCGCCTTCTGCAACGCCTCCAGGGTGGTCGCGGGCACCTCACCCTTGAATCCCGCGATGACACGTGTCAGCAACCCCGGCTTTTCGGGCATTTGTCTCCTATCGTCTCTCCCCGCGATAACAGACGCGTGAACGGCGGGAAAGGTTCCTGTCTGGAGAGAAATAGGATGAGATTTCGGTCATTTCATTCTATTACTGCACTTCGTGGGAATTCCGGCAGTCCGGTATTCGTGGTTTCGGTGTCCCCTGGTCACACGGCGGCCCGGGCGTGCACCCGGGCGAGGAAGGGCAGCAGGGAGCCGGCGAGCACCTCGGGGAACTCGGCGTGCGGGTAGTGGCCCGCCCCCTCGACCAGCGTGAGCGGGGCGTTCATCCTGGCCGCCTGGAGTTCGGCGACGGCCACGGGGTCGGCGAAGTCGGGGTCGGCGGTGCCCATGACGACCAGCGCCGGGCAGGTGACCTGGTCAAGCCAGGCCTCGCTCATCGGGGGCGCGGAGACGTAGGCGCGGGTGGCGTTCCTGCGGGCGCGCAGGGCGGCGACCGACCGGGCGCGGTAGTCGGCGAAGTCGGCGGGCGGCGCGCTGGGGTAGGCGGACCTGAGGTAGGCGCCCCAGACCGAGGGGAAGGCCACGACGACCTTGCCGACCAGCGCCAGCAGCGCCCTCTTGACCGGCCCCGTCGGCAGGTTGGGGACGAAGCTCGCGATCGGCACCACCCCGGCGACCAGGGCGGGAGCCGCGGCGGCGGCGCACATGATGGACCCTGCGGAGTAGGAGTTGCCGACCAGTACGGCGGGCCCGGCGTCCAGGTGCCCGACCAGGGCGGCGATGTCGCGGCCCTGGGCCTCGTAGGAGTGATCGGCCCACTCGGCCGAGGACTCCCCGCAGCCGCGGATGTCCATGGTCGCCACGCGGTATCCGGCCCGCACGAGCAGCGGGCGCAGGAACCGGTAGGACTCACGGCTGTCGAGCATGCCGGGAATCATGACCACCAGTGGGCCGTCACCCTCGACGTCGTAGGCGATCCGGCCACCGTCGACCTGCAGGAACCGGGTTTCCATGTCTCCTCCGTGAGCACTCGTTGTTTTCGAGAGCGGCGCTCTCGATGGGTCAATCGTGCCCCCTTGCGGAATGGAAGTCAAGAGCAGTGCTCTCTTTTCGTTTGGGTGATCTCGTCAAGGGTCGGCCGATGCTCTGGTTGGATGTCTACGCATGGACGTCACGGAGTTGCTCGCGACCCAGCGGGACGTGGAGGGGCTGGACCTCTCGGAGATGGCGCTGACCGACGTGCTGGCGGCCGAGCCGTACAGGTTCGTCAACTGTGACCTGCGGCGGGCCGACCTGAGCGAGGCCGTCCTCGTGGGGTGTGTGTTCGACCGGTGCGCGCTCGACGGCGCCGACTTCCGGGGCGCCGACCTCGACGGCGCCAGGTTCGACGGCGGGGGAGGGGCCGACCTCAGGTTCCTCAACGCGGAGCTGACCGACGCGGTCTTCGTCAACGCCGACCTGTCGAGTGCCCGGTTCGGCAACGCCCTGCTGACCGACGTGAGCTTCACCGGCTGCCGGATGATCGGCGCGACCCTCACCGGGACCCGGGGGACCCCGTTCACCCTCTCGCGCTCCAACCTCACCCTGGCCGACGTGTCCGGCTGCTCCTTCAGGAAGCAGGAGATCGAGGGCGTACGGTTCGACGAGGCCAACCTGTCCGGCTGCGACTTCACCGACGCCGTCCTCACCGACTGCCGGATCATCAGGGCGCGGCTGGTGAACACCACGTTCACCAGGACCGACCTGCGGGGAACCGACCTCGGTCAGCCCGACGACCGCGACCTGCGCTCCCTCGCCGGGGCCGTCATCACCTCGGGGCAGGCGGCGGCCATCCTCACCGACCGGGGGCTGACGGTCCTGTGACCCTAGGACCTGTTTTGTGGATCTTTACGCCTACTGCGGTCGTCCAGGCGGCCCCCCGCCGCGTTGTCGTCGTCGCCCATAACTCCGTTATGAGCTCCTCCTCCGCCTTGCGGGGCATCCACCTGGACGATCCTCGCCACGGCGAAGATCCACAAAACAGGTCCTAGGCCTTCGAGGCCTGGGCGCGCAGGCGGGCGGCCTGCTCCTCAAGCAGGCGCGCCTGCTCCTCAAGCGAGGCGGCCGGGACGGGCCGCGGCTCGTCGTCCGCGTGCGGCTTGGCGGTCTCCGCCTTGAACACGCGCAGCGACCGGCCGACGGACCTGGCCATGTCGGGCAGCTTCCTCGATCCGAAGAGGACCACCAGGACGAGGGCGATGATGAGGATCTCGCCGGTTCCCAGACCAGCCATGACACATCCTTACTGGAAACGGGTGCTTCACCATCGATCGTACGCACGCCCCCGAGTGCTCTCACGGCAGGAGGGCGTAGCCGTACAGCGACCCGGCGGGACCGGACCCGTGCGGGCGCAGCCGCCGGGCGGACAGCCCCGGATACGAGCCCTTGCGTACGGCGCCGCCGATGAGGACCACCGTGCCGTGGTCGGGGGAGCCCACGAGGAGATCGTCGGGGGAGCCGTCCGCCCGCCTGACCGGGGCCAGGGAGGCGCCGAAACCGTCGCGTCCACGCGGGATGAGGACGTTGTGGTGCCTGGTCAGCCCACCGGAGCGGGTCCCCGCCAGGACCTGGACCGCGCTCTCGCCGGGAACGCCGATCGCCAGGTCGTCGTCCCCGTCCCCGTTGAAGTCACCGGCCGCGAGCGCGGTGCCGAACCGGTCGGCGTAACGGGCCCTGCCCACGACGCCCCGGGTGTTCTGGGTCCACATCTCGCTGCCGAGCGCGCTCAGCCCCCGGCGTGAGCCGTACAGCACGTGGACCGCGCCCGCGCCGTAGTCCAGGGCACGAACGTTCGCGTCGAGATCCTCGCCCGGCACACCGATCGCCAGGTCGTCGCGGCCGTCGGCGTCGAAGTCCCCCACGGCGAGGGCGGCGCCGAAGTGGTCCCACTTCTCCGCCGAGCCCTTCACGTTCGGGCTCTCCTGGGTGTAGGCCCCCGCCTGCCGCGCGGCCAGGTCCAGGATCGTCACCGAACCGGCCCCCGAACGCTGCCCGCCGTCCCCCGGCGCGCCGACCGCCACCTCGTCACGGCCGTCGCCGTCGAAGTCACCGGCCGCCACCGTCGCCCCGAACTCGTCGGTGCTCAGCGCGTCCTGGGCGATCCACGGGGTCTCCTTGGTGAGCGTGTACGGCCGGTGCCCCTTGACGCCGTAGACGCCGATCCCGCCCCCGACACCGAGTCCGGGGACCCCGATGACCAGTTCGTCGGCCCTGTCGCCGTCGAGCTGCCCGACCGCGAGCGCGGCGCCGAACCGGTCACCCGTCGCGCGCCGTCCGAACCCCGTGACGTCCAGCGCCTTCCCCGGGCGCAGTCCCCGGGGCGAGCCGTGGAACAGGTACACCACCCCGTCACCGTCCTCCCCCGGCCTCCTGGCGCCGAGGAACTCCTCCGACGCCCCCACGGCGAGATCGGCGCACCCGTCCCCGTCGAAGTCACCGGCCGCGACGGCCGAGCCGAACGAGTCACCGGTCTCCGCGGCGCCGGGCGCGCCCCGGCTCCCCTGGGACAGCCGTTCGGTCCTGCCGGTGCCGTACCTGACGGTCACCTCACCGGCGCGGAAAACCCCGCCGACCGTGGCGTACGGCGCGGCGACCACGGTGTCGGGACGGCCGTCGGCGTCGAAGTCGGAGGCGACCCCCGAGCACTCCCCGGCGGCGCCCGTGACGGCGTCCGTGGAAGGGCCCGTGACGGCGTTGGCGGGAGAGTTCGCGGCGGCGCCGGCGGGGGAGAGGAGGGCGGCGAGCAGAGCGGAGGCGAGGAGGGCGCTCATAGGTCGAACGGTCCCCGCCCAGGACCACGAGCGCGTGAAATCCGCGTGACCGACTCACGTAGGGAACATGCCGACCTGGGAAAACGGGACACGCCCTCCCGGTGTCAGGTACCCGGTTCCAGCACGAAGACGGGGATCACCCGGTCTGTCTTCTCCTGGTAATCCGCCCTTCCCGGAATACCTCATGCTTCCAAGCTTCCATCAGGGCAAACAGCCGCTGTTGGGCACCCGCCCTCGACCACGCCCGCATTTCCAGATCAGTACGGCGAAGCAACGACCGAATTCCAGTTGGGGCGGAAAACATGAGCGACCGCCCCTCCCGCAGGTCGGCTCCGAAATCGGTCCATGATCAGCGGCACATAATCGAAAGCCGAAACAGGCTCTGTGACACACATCACAATGAAGGATTCATCTCCGCCGACTGCCGTGCCACACCCTCGAAACCGCAAGTGACCAGCATCAACGGACCGGCACGGATTCCCTTTTATTCCGCAATGTCGCGCTGTGTCACAGGAGGCATACTTTCCACCTGTTGACCTTCAACGTCAACTGAATCACGATCCACGGTGATCGTCCTTTATTCGCTTCCTGATGTGCGAGGCCCTTTTTCCGGGGTCCGCTTCAGCATGCCCATGAAAGGAGCGAGATGCGCGTTCGGCATAAACAGGTATGGCCGACGGCACTGGTCACGGGAATCGCGATGGTGCTTCTGATATCCGGAACGGGGGTGCCGGACGGCCTGGTGCAACAGGCCGCTGCCGCCGTACCGGATCCCGCGCCCTCCGTCGAGGGACGCGCCGTGCCAAAACCGAAGGCCGGCAAGGGCGCGGAGGCGACCACACCGGTGGCCAAGCCGAAACCGCCGACATGGCCCAGACCAGGCAGCGCCGAGGTCGAGGTGAGGACCGCCCTGACCAAGGCCGGTGAGTTACCGGTCCGCGTGGGGACGGGTTCTGGCAAGGGCGTCGGCAAGGTGAAGGTCCAGACGCTGGCCCCTGACGTGGTCCGCAAACTGGGCGGTGTGGGAGTGGCGGCCCGGATCGAACGGGCCGATGGGAGCACCGCGCCGGGCAAGGTGCGGGTGGAGCTCTCCTATGAGGGGTTCAGAGACGGGTTCGGTGGCAATTTCGCCTCCCGGCTCCAGGTCCTGCGGCTGCCCGCCTGTGTGCTCCAGACGCCGCGTTCGCGCGCTTGTGTGGTACGCCCCCAGGTGGTCAAGGCCAGGAACGACCTGAAGGCGGGGGTGCTGGTCGCCGAGGTGGAGGTCGGCACGACCTCGCCCGCCAAGACTCCGGCGGCGCCGAAGGGCGACAGGAAGGCCGTCGCGAAGGCGGCCTCCGACGCGACGGCGGCCCAGCGGCTGGCCGAGGGGTCGGTGTATCTGCTGGCGGGCGGAATGACCGGTCCGGACGGCAACTTCGGCGCCACCGACCTGAAGCCTTCGGGCACCTGGCAGGCGGGTACCTCGGGCGGGTCGTTCAGCTACGACTACCCGCTGCCCGAAGCCCCTTCCCCCGCCGGTGACGGCCCGGACCTGTCGTTGCAGTACGACGCCTCCTCCCTTGACGGGCAGGGCGACTGGACCAACAACCAGTCCAGTGTGGTCGGTGCGGGCTGGGAGCTGAACGCGGGCTTCATCGAGCGCAGGTTCCACCGGTGCGTCGTGGACAACCTGTACGACGAGGAGTCGAATCTGGTCTGGACGGCCTACGAGATCGGCAGCTACGGCAAGGCGTTGTGCTGGGAGTCTCCGGACGAGAACGACGGCGACTCCTCGACCAACGACAGGACACAGTCGGAGCTGGTGCTGAACGTCGGCGGCCGATCGGCGCAGATCGTCAAGGACCGGGTCTCCGGACTGTGGAAGACGGTGCCGGACTTCGGTTGGAAGATCGAGCAGTTGCCCGGCGGGGCCGACAGCCAGGAGTACTGGAAGATCACCTCCGACACGGGTGAGGTGTCGCGGTTCGGCTACCGCAAGGACGCCCAGTGGCAGGTGCCCTACGTCGGCAACGACCCCGGTGAGCCGTGCTACGACCGCTACTACAACGACGCGGTACCGCCGACCTGTACCGGGGTGTGGCGCTGGAACCTCGACCAGGAGATCGACACCGACGAGAACGTCATCGACTACACCTACAACCGGGAGACGAACTACTTCTGCCTGCCCAGCTGTGCCCACGAGCTCTACCGGGTGCTGCCCTACGACCGGGGCGGGGCGCTGGCCAAGGTGGAGTGGGGGCACAACACCCAGGTGGCCGGCAGTGTGCCGACCGCCCGTACCGTGTTCACCACGGCGGACCGGGGCAGCCCCGACGTGCCGACAGACCTCAAATGTGACACCGCGACCGGGTGCGCCAACGACGCGATCGCGTTCTACACGACGCGCAAACTGGCCTCGGTGCTGAGCGAGTCGCTCAACGCGGCCGGGAGCGGCTGGGACTCGGTGGCCCGGCTGGACCTGAACCACACGTGGGTCTACACGCGCACCGACTTCGGCTCGCCGTACGACCCGGTGTTGTGGCTGGACACCGTGCAGCACACGGGTCTGGCCGGAGGAAGCCAGACGTTGCCCGCGACCGACTTCGACGCCACGCTGCTGGCCGGGAAGATGTCCTACGACGACATGTCGGACTGGACGAACCTGTTGTCGTGGCGGATGGTGCCCCGGATCGGGGCGATCGCCAACGGCATGGGCGGTCGCGTCGAGGTCGCCTACGGGCAGGCCGATCCGTGTTCCGGCGGCAAGGGCCGTGACGGCACCAACTACTTCAACGACCACGTCGGCGACTGCTACAAGATCGACAAGAGCATCGTCGGCAACGAGTACTGGACGGTCTACTACAAGCAGCTGGTGACCAAGGTCACCGAGAAGGACACCGTCGCCGCCTCCCCCGACATGGTCAACAGCTACGAGTACCTGGGGACGCCGGGCTGGGCCTCACCGGTGGAGTACGCCCAGCCGGACCTGTCACCGCCGGCGACCGACTGGCGCGGCTACGCCACCGTGCGCACCACCCAGGGAACCGGTACGAGCCCGGACGACTTCACCGTCACTTCCGCGACCTTCCTGCGCGGCCTGGGCGGGACGGTGACGAACTTCGAGGACACCACGGTCACCGACGTCAAGGCACTGCAGGGCAACGTGCTGCAGGAACAGACCTGGAAGCTGACCTCGCTGAGCCCCCGAACCTTCGCCGAGGACTCCTCGACCCGCTACGAGTACTCGGTCGTCGCGGCCGGGACGGGCCCCGGGATATACGACCCGGTCAAGGTGCTGACCACCCGGAAGCGCAGCCGGGAGGCCGTGAGCGGCGGAGGGTGGCGCTACACCGACGAGAAGACCGCCTACAACGCCGACGGCCTGCCGAACAAGATCAACGACTACGGCCAGGACGGCGTCGCGAGCGACAACACCTGCGTCTCGGTCAGCTACGCCCGCAACACCGACCCCGGCCAGTGGATGATCGACTACCCCTCGGTGACGGAGAAGCGATCCGGCGACGACTGTACGGCGGGCACCCTGATCGGCAGGGCGGTCACGTTGTACGACGGCGGCTCCGACCCCGCCACCAACAAGCCCAGCGACGGCAACGTCACCGAGACCCGCTCGTACGTCAACGCGACCACCCCCTCGGTGGCGAAGGCGACCTACGACGAGTACGGCCGCACACTGACCACCGTCGACCCGCGTAACAAGACCACCACGACCTCCTACAGCCCGGCCGTCGGGTGGCCGCACACCGGCGTCACCGTCACCAACCCGCTGGGACACACCGCGACCAGCAAGTTCTCCCACCTGCACGGCCAGCCGCTGTCGGTCACCGACGCCAACAACAAGAAGGCGGAGACCGACTACGACGCGTTCGGCCGCGCCACCATGCTGTGGGGCCCCGCGCAGCCACGCAGCGGCGGCACCCCGACCGCGACCGTCGCCTACGAACTCACCGGTACGGCACCGAGCAAGACGACCGTCAAGAGGTTGCTGTCGGGCACCGGCTCGGGCGCCAAGTGGCTGACCACGCACACCTTCGAGGATGGCCTCGGCCGTACCCGTGAGGCCCAGGGCACCTCCCCGGCCGGAGGGCGAGTGGTGACGGTCAGCATCTACGACCCGCGTGGCCTGGCCTCGGCGGTCTCCGACCCGGTGCACAACGCCTCGGCGGCCGGGTCCGGTCTGCTGAATCCGGCGTTGACCGACCTGCCGCAGTGGTCGAAGACCGTCTACGACGCCTTCGAGCGGCCGGTCGCCGACATCGACTACCACCTGTCCACCGAGCTACGCCGTACCACCACGAACTATCCCGGGGCCGACCGGATCGAGACGATTCCGCCGGTCGGTGCCAAGACCGTCAGCCTTCAGGACGTCTTCGACCGCACCGTCAAGGTCGAGGAGTGGGTGGACGCCACCGTCCACAACGACACCTCCTACGTCTACGACCTGAACGGCAACCTCACTTCGATCACCGACGCCAAGGGCAAGGTGCGGACCTTCACCTTCGACTGGCTGGGACGGCGCACCGCCGCCGTCGACCCGGACTCGGGAAGCTCCTCCTCCGGCTACGACCTCGCGGGCAACCTGACCTGGAACATCGACGGCAAGAACCAGAAGATCTCCTACACCTACGACGACCTGAGCCGCCGCACGGCGCAGTGGGCCGGGGAGGTGAGCACCGGCACCAAGCTCGCCGAGTGGACCTACGACACTCTGGCCAAGGGCCTGCCGGTCGCCTCGACCCGCTACACCGGAGGCCAGGCCTACACCCAGGCGGCCACCGGCTACGACGCCGACTACCGCCCCACCGGCTCCAAGGTCACCATCCCGGCCTCCGAGGGCGCGCTGGCCGGAGACTACGTCTCCACCTTCGCCTACGACGCCGCAGGCGACCTGATCGAACAGAACGTGCCCGCGGCCGGTGGCCTGGCCGCCGAGAAGCTCACCTTCGGCTACACCGACCTGGGACTGCCCAAGTCGCTCACCTCCGACTACGGCGGTGGCTTCACCTATGTCAAGGACACCACCTACACCGCCGTCGGCCGCCTGAACGAGCGTCTGCACGGCGCCGGAGGCCAGGTCAAGCGGGCCCTGACCTGGGACGGGACGACCGGTCTGCTCAAGCGGGTCTCCACGATCGCCAAGGCCGACACCGCCACCCCGGTCACCGCGCAGGACGACGAGTTCTTCTACGACACCGCCGGTGAGATCACCCGCGTCCTGGACGCCGCATCAGCGATCCCGGGCGGCACCGCCGGGCAGTCGGAGTGCTACACCTACGACTCCCGCCGCCGCCTGAGCGTCGCATGGACCACCACCGGCGCCTCCTGCACCTCGGCCGCCGACGGCCTGGGCGTCGACCCCTACGACCAGACCTACGCCTACGACACCGTCGGCAACATCACCACGCTGACCGACAACGGCCAGACCGCCACCTACACCTACCCCACCGGGACGGTCAGGCCGAACGCGGTCACCTCCATCACCCGCCCCGGCGGCACCGACACCTACACCTACGACAACGCCGGGCAGCTGACCGCCCGCACCGTCGCCGGGAAGTCGGGCACCTTCGACTGGGACGAACTCGGCCAGCTCACCAAGGCCGTCGTGGACGGCGCCCAGACCTCCATGGTCTACGACGCCTCAGGGGAACGCCTGATCCGCCGCGACCCCGACGGCAGCAGCACCCTCTATCTCGGAGGCGCCGAACTCAAACTGGCCGGCGGAGCGGTCGCCGGCAAGCGCTACTACACCGCCGCCGACGGCTCAACCGTCGCCCTGCGCACCTCGACCGGCGTCATCTGGATGCTGTCCGGCCTGCACGGCAGCAACCAGATCGCCGTCAACGACACCACCGGCCAGATCAGCCGGGAACGCTACCTGCCCTTCGGCAAGCGCCGCGGCACCGACGACCTGCCCTTCACCGACCGCGGATTCCTCGGCAAGGTCGAGGACGAGTCCACCGGCCTGTCCTACCTGTCGGCCCGCTACTACGACCCGTCCATCGCCAAGTTCATCTCCACCGACCCACTGCTGGACCTGCGCAATCCACAGTTCGCCAACCCCTACAGCTACGCGGGCAACAACCCCATCGGCTTGTCCGACCCCGACGGCCGCGCCTCCTGCCGCCCCGGCGACTGCCCCACCAAGAGCGCCATGAACTGGACGAGGGCCCACGCCGAGAAGAACAAGAAGAAGAAGGCAAAAGCCCTGAAGGCCGCCCACAAGAGCGACCAGGCCGAAGCAAAGATCACTCAGAAGCACGACAGGGAATACAAGAAGTCCGTAGCGAAAGCAAAAAAGATAAGCAAGTCGAAGAAACCGGCAGCTTCCTGCATCGGGTTCAGCTGCCCGAACGGCTCACCTCCCATAACCGCTACCTTCCTGGGGGAGCCGTCTCTGTACGAAACTCTCCTCGCTCGAGAGAAGGAATATTTCGGCCTCTTCTTCGACGACTACATCAACTGTTACAACGGAGACGCGGGTGCCTGCGCATGGGGATTTGTCGGAGCGCTCCCGATCGGCAGGCTCGGACGAATCGCCGGGAAGTTTTTCAGGAAGGGCGAGAAAGCCGTAGAACTCGGCACAAAGGCCGGAAAATCCTGCCGGCAAAGCTTCATACCGGGAACCAAGGTCCTGATGGCCGACGGCACCAAAAAGCCCATCGAAGACATCAGGGTCGGAGACAAGGTCCTCGCCACCGATCCCGAGACCGGCAAAACTGAGGCCAAGCCCGTAACCGCCCTTATCAGTGGCAAGGGTGAGAAACAACTCGTAACAATCACAACCAGCACCGACGGCGGCAAGTCTTCATCCCTGACCTCCACTGCGATACACCCGTTCTGGGTCCAGTACGGCCCCGGCTGGGTGAACGCCGACCACCTCGCCTCGGGCATGTGGCTGCGCACTTCCACCACTGCCCATACCCGGGTAACCGCAATCAAGCACTGGACCGCCCAACAGCGCGTCCACAACCTCACCATCGCCGACATCCACACGTACTATGTGCTGGCGGGGGATACGCCGGTCCTGGTTCACAACGCTGGACCCTGCGGGCTTGACCCGAATGCAGCATCGTCGTCTGGAATGCTGCCAGATCGCGGCGGATACTCAGTCGCAGGACGCGCACTTCAGAAACATGCAGGGAGGGATGGAAATCCAAATGGGTGGCCCACACCTACTGGACGACAGAACTCTGAAGCATGGAATAAGACTGGCCAAGATATGCTCGACGAGTTCCTTACCAATCCTGGCACTACATCGGTCAACACACGTGGGCGCGTGGGTGGCCAGTGGCAGGATGTGATAGACATGCGCCTTCCCGACGGTCGCGGGGCCAGGTTCACCCTCTCAGGCAGCTTCGTGACGTTCTTGGACTAGGAGAAGAGAGTGCCTCACGAGACATTCGAGGGCAGACTTATAGAGGTCATTGACTTTTTCGATACAAAAATCGAGGAACGCGTAATAGAATTCCGCGATCCAACCCTATGGAAGCACGGGTCCTTCCTCGCCATCTCCCTTCGCGAAGGGAGGGAGTGGCGAGACGCCATGGTAAGCATCGACCCCCAAGTTGGCGATATTCCTGTTCGCCTAATACTCTGGACAGTCAAGATCGCAAAAGAAATAGTTCTTTAGATGTGAATTTGAACACCCCTGGACCCTGATAGGGCTCCAGGGGTCGTTTGACGATTACAATTTAGGAGGCTTATTCATAAGGGGTTTTGTCGTTGTTCTTGATCATGGGGCTGCGCGGGGGCGGTGGTCCGAGTTCCTCTGGATTTGAGTAAAGGATTGATCAGGCGACGAAAAGGCAACGGTTCCTGCCGTGGAATCTCGGGGTGTCAAACAACGAGAGACGGAGGAACCGTTGGACTTCCCGCATATTACCGACCTGAGTCACGCGTAACTGATTGAGCTGCGGAGATTGGTGCGGGAACAGGTCGGTGACGTCGTCAAGCCGGGTGGGAGGGCGGCATGACGTCGGGTATCGCGCGGCAGAGCTGCGAGGCCGTACAGCGGGTCCACTCCGGCTGGCTGGTGTTCCACAAATCGGGGACCGGTCTGTGGAGCGCCTACCGGAGCGTTCTGTTCGGCAGGCCGGGTCCCGGGGACGTGCTGCTGGTGCGGGCCGGGTCGGCCGAGGAGTTGGACCGAAAGCTGGCCGCCCAGGTGTCTCCGGCGGTGCCGTCGAGCATCCGGGCCATGGCCGTCGCCCGCGCCCCCCAGGCCAGGACCGTCCGGCTCCCGGGCCGTTCAGGCCGTTGTCTCAAGCCGGTCTACGGCGTTGCGCAGGTTGCTGCGCTCCTGAAGCCGGTACGGCGGGCGGTGGAAATTCATCCCACCCGCTGCCCGCCGTACTCAAGCGTGCGGCTCAGGTAGGAGGGACTCGGGCCGCATACCTCCGCAGGACGGCTCCCACACACGCCCAGGACATGGCAGGGCGTGTTGGGGAAGGGGGAGTCGTCTGGCGCACCGGCCTCATTCGTGGGGCCGGTCCTCCTCCAGGGTGCCCGGCCGTCGTGCTCCCCGGCGGTGCCTGTGACGGCGTTGGCGGGGGAGAAGAAGGAGGTGAGCAGAGCGGAGGCGAGGAGGGCGCTCATAGGTCGAACGGTCCCCGGCCAGGACCACGAGCGCGTGAAATCCGCGTGTCCGGCTCACGTAGGGAACATGCCGACCTGGGAAAACGGGACACGCCCTCCCGGTGTCAGGTACCCGGTTCCAGCACGAAGACGGGGATCACCCGGTCTGTCTTCTCCTGGTACTCCGCGTATGCCGGGTACGCGGCGACCGCGCGCTCCCACCACTCGGCCCGCTCGTCCCCGGTGACCTCACGGGCCGTCATGTCCTGGCGTACGGCGCCGTCCCGGAGTTCCACGCGCGGGTCGGACCTGACGTTGAAGTACCAGTCCGGGTGACGCGGGAAGCCGCCCTTGGAGGCCACGGCCGCGTACCGCCCCTCGTGCTCCACGCGCATCAGCGGGATCTTACGAAGCTTGCCGCTCCGCGCGCCGCGCGTCGTGAGGATGACGACGGGCAGCCCCGTGTCCCAGAGCGTCGTCCCCCGCGTGCCGTCCGAACTCTCGTACAGCTCGACCTGTTCGCGTATCCACTGAGCCGGACTCGGCCCGTACTCGCCCTCAAGAGGCATGATGGCCACCCTGTCGTCGCCTACGGATGATGCCGCGCGGTCCAACTGTCGCATCGCGAGCGGCCCGTTTCGAGTACCCCGCCCCGCGACGTCACCGCTCCGGCCGAGGCGGGGCGGCGGGTTCGAGCCCTCTGCCGATCCGGGCGCGCAGGGAGTGCAGGGCCTGCCGGAGTTCGGCCGGTTCGATGTCCGTGATGTCGGCGTCGAAGGTGAGGAGCAGCCCCGCCAGCCCCGGCCATGACCACGCGCCGAGGGTGAGCCGGCACGTGTTCTCGGTGTCGTACTCGACCGTCGATCCACCGGGGGCGAACCTGGCGACGGTCGAGGCGGGCAGGGCGAGGACGGCCGAGCCACGGCACTGCCATTCGGCGGCGGCGTCCCCACGGTCGTGCGCGGTCATGACGAAGGCGACGGGATCGCCGTGCGGGATGTCACGCCGGACGAAGGGGGTGTGCGTGGGCGTGTGCGGCGTGAAGCGGTCCACGCGCATCGCGCGCCATCGGTCGGCGTCCGGGTCGAAGGCGACCAGGTACCAGCGTGCGGCCCAGACCACGAGGTCGTGCGGCTCCAGCGTGAGCGTGACGGGTGCGCCGTCGCCGGTGTAGTCCACGCGGACGAGGTGCCGCCGGTTGATCGCGCTGCCGACGGCGCGGACGATCTCGGCGTCGATCGGTGGCGCGGGGAACTCCCAGTAGTTGCGGGCCGAGGAGACGGTGAACGCCTCCGCGTGCAGGCGGCTGCGCGTGGGCATCGCCTGGTGCAGCGTGGCGAGGGCACGGGCCGCGTTCTCGCGGATGCCGGACAGGACCGTCGGCACGGTCTGGAGCGCGACGGCCACGGCGACGGCCTGGTCCTCGTCGAAGACGACCGGCGGCAGGCGGGTGGCGTGGCCGAGCCGGTACCCGCCACCCGCTCCACGGACGGCCTCGATCTCGTACCCGAGGTCCCGGAGCGTGTCGATGTCGCGGCGCACGGTTCTCACCGACGCCCCGAGCCGGGCGGCGAGTTCCTCGGCGCTCAGGGTCGCGCCGATCCCGAAGATCGACAGCAGCTTGAGCGCCCGCGCGGAGGTGGTGGCCATGATTCTTCGATTCTCCCCCCGATAGCGGCCACTCGATGGCAACTACGCCGACGACGGTGGTCGACATGACCGATTCCCCCAGTTCCCCGAGCCCCCGAAAGGGCATTCGCACCATCGGGGCCGTTCCGGCACCCGTCTCCGGCGCCGCGCTGTTGGTGGTGCTCTTCGGTTCCTTCATGGACCTTCTCGACGCGACGATCGTCACCGTCGCGGCCCCGGCGATCGCCGAGGACCTGGGTGCCGGCGACGCCCAGATCCAGTGGACGATCGCCGCCTACGCCCTCGCCCTGGGCGCGGGCCTGATCACCGGTGGACGGCTCGGTGACCGGTACGGCCGCAGGCGGCTGTTCATGATCGGACTGGCCGGGTTCATGGTCACCTCGGCGCTGTGCGCGCTGGCCGCCGATCCGGGGACGCTCATCGGCATGCGCGCCGGGCAGGGACTGACCGCCGGGATCATGGTCCCGCAGGTGTTCGGGATCATCCGGGCGTCGTTCGCCCCGGCTGAGCGTGCCAAGGCGTTCGGCGCCTACGGGGCGGTCCAGGGCCTCGCCTCGGTCGCAGGCCCGCTGCTGGGCGGGCTGCTCGTCGACGCCGACCTGTTCGGCCTGGGCTGGCGCACGATCTTCTGGATCAACGTGCCCGTCTCGATCCTGGCGCTCGTCGTCGGTGCGAAGGTCCTGCCGGAGTCCCGCTCCGCCTCGACCGCCCGGCTGGACCTCCCCGGCGCGCTCCTGGCGGCCACGGGCATCCTTCTCCTGCTGCTGCCGATCGTCCAGACCGAGGCATGGGGATGGACCTGGGGCAGTTACGCCCTCCTGGCGGCCGGAACCATCGTGCTCGCGATCTTCCTCGTCCACGAGCGCCGCCTCACCGGACGTGGAGACGAACCCGTCTTCGACCCGGCTCTGCTGCGAATCCGCGCCTTCACGGTCGGCCTGGCCGCTTCGGTGCTCTTCTTCGGCGGCATCGGGTCGTACTTCCTCACCCTCTCGGTCTACCTCCAGAACGGAACCGGCCGAACCGCGTGGGAGACCGGCCTGGTGATCCTTCCGTACGCGCTCGGCTCGATCGTCACCTCCGGCCTCGGCGTCGCCCTCGCCGCCAGGGCGGGCAGAACGCTCCTGGTCACCGGCTCGCTCACCGTCGCGGCCTCCCAGCTCGTCCTGTGGTCCTTCGTCAGGGACGGCGACGATCCCGGGTACTGGCTGCTCGCCCTCGCACTCCTCATCGGTGGCCTCGGGCTCGGTCTCGCCGCGCCCATTCTCGTCAACGTCGTCCTCGCGGGCGTCCCCGGCCGCGACGCGGGCGCGGCGGGCGGGGTGCTGTCCACCGTCAACCAGATCGGCGGCGCCGTCGGCATCGCCGTACTCGGCACGGTCTTCTTCACCTCCGTCACCGGTTCGGCCACCGGAGCACCGGGGCTGCCCGAGTACGGCCACGCGCTCGGCGTCGTCCTGATCGTCTCCGCCGCGCTCTACCTGGTCACGGCACTCGTGATGCTCGCCCTCCCGAAAACCACGGTCGAGCACGCCGAGTAGGGAGCCCACGCGGGACGTTCGGGGTGCTCGGGTCAGCCGCAGCAGTCGCCGCCCTGGGAGGTCCCGGCGGTCGCGCTCACGGTGGCGAGGGGAAGCGGGGTGGACAGCAGGCCGCCGCTGATCCCGGTGGCCAGGCCGACCCGCTGTTCCTGGGCCTCGGCCAGGCCGGAGGAGCACACGCCGGTCTCGGGCAGGTCCAGCCGTACGTCCCGGGCGGCCTGCCAGTCGCCGGCCAGCGCCGCGACCACCGAGCGGGCCTGCTCGTAGCCGGTGGCCAGCAGGAAGGTCGGGGCGCGGCCGTAGCTCTTGACCCCCACGGCGTAGTAGCCGTCCTCCGGGTGGGCCAGCTCGTCGGCGCCGTGCGGCGGCACCGTGCCGCAGGAGTGCGCGTTCGGGTCGATCAGCGGCGCGAGGGCCCGGGTGGAGCCCAGGACCGGGTCCAGGTCGAGGCGCAGCTCACCGGCGATGGTGTGGTCGGGGCGGTAACCGGTCGCGCTGACGATCCGGTCCACCGTGACGCTCCGTTCGTGGCCGGACGGGTCACGGCTGATCACCCGCACCCGCTCGCCGTCGCGTTCGACGGCGTGGGTGAAGAAGCCGGTCACCAGGCGGATGCGGCCGCTTTCGACGTGGGCGTGCAGGCGGGTGCCGAGCGCTCCCCGCGCGGGCAGCGCGTCCGCCTCGCCGCCGCCGTACGCGCGGGTGGCGTCGCCCGCGCGGATGGCCCAGGTGATCGGGGTGTCGGCCAGCTGGGCGAGGGCGAGCAGCGTGGTGGCGGCCGAGTGACCGGCGCCGACGACCAGGACATGCCTACCGGCGTAGCGGTCGTGGTCGGCGCCGAGCACGTCGGGCAGCGCGTGGTCGACCAGGTCGGCCGCGTCGGCCTCGCCGTGCGCGGGCAGGCCGGAGGCGCCGAGCACGTTCGGGGTGACGTAGGTGCCGGAGGCGTCGACGACGGCGCGGGCGTGCAGTTCGCCGCCGTCGGCCAGGCGGACCAGGAACGGCGCCCGCTCACGACCGGCGGTGCGGACCCGGTCGTAGCCGAGCCTGCTGATCGCCGTCACCTTCGCGCCGGTGCGGACCCGGTCACCGAACAACGCGGCCAACGGCGCCAGGTAGTCCTCTATCAGCTCGGCCCCGGTCGGCAGCCACTCCTCATCGGGGGCGTTCCAGCCTCCGGCCTCCAGCAGACGGCGCGCGGCCGAATCGATGTCGTACTTCCACGGGCTGAACACCCGGACGTGACCCCACCGGGCCACCGACGCGCCCACCCGCTCGCCCGCCTCAAGCACCACGAAGTCGAGGCCCCGCTCGGCCAGGTGAGCCGCCGCGGCCAGCCCGACCGGCCCCGCGCCGATGACCACGACGGGCAGGTCATCGAGCCGTACGGCCTGGCGACTGGCCTCCAGCTCGACGGTGGTGGGACCGCAGCATCCGCTCATGGTGCCTCTCCTCATCGTTCACACGGGCCGTACCGGTCCGCGCTGCTTCGAAGCCTGTCTAAGTAGCTTCGTCGGCAGGATGCCCGACGGATTAGAGGTGTGTCAAATTAGATGTGTGTCTAATCAGAAGATGTGCGAAGGCGGGGCCACTCGACCCCGGGCGCGCCGACGGGTCGCGCGCAGGTGGCGGGGGAGCGCGACGACGCTCCGGCGGGCGTCGGCTGGCCCGCGCGGACGCGTGGACTTGATCGCCTGTGGTGGGCCGATGATCACTGCCCCTACGTCCTGATTAGCCACTCCATGACAGCCAAGGACCGCTCCAGTTCGGCCTGGTACACCGCGGGCCTAGCCTTGGCCAAGCCCCGGCGGATCGCGACGGCCTCCTCGGCGGCGGCTAGGGCTTCCTCGCGCCGCCCCACCTCCCCCAGCTGGACCGACAGGTTGTTCAGGCTCATCGCGAGGTCGGGCAGGTGGGCGTCCGGGTGTGCCCGGGCCAGCTTCCGGTAGATGGCGGCGGCTTCTTCGATGGCGGCCAGGGCTTCCTCGCGCCGCCCCACCTTCCCCAGCTGGACCGACAGGTTGTTCAGGCTCCCCGCGAGGTCGGGCAGGTGGGCGTCCGGGTGTGCCCGGGCTAGTTCCCGGTAAACACCGGCGGCTTCTTCGATGGCGGCCAGGGCTTCCTCCCGCCGCCCCACCTTCCCCAGCTGGACCGACAGGTTGTTCAGGCTCCCCGCGAGGTTGGGCAGGTGGGCGTCCGGGTGTGCCCGGGCCAGCTTCCGGTAGATGGCGGCGGCTTCTTCGATGGCGGCTAGGGCTTCCTCGCGCCGCCCCACCTTCCCCAGCTGGACCGACAGGTTGTTCAGGCTCATCGCGAGGTTGGGCAGGTGGGCGTCCGGTTGTGTCCGGGCTAGTTCCCGGTAAACACCGGCGGCTTCTTCGATGGCGGCCAGGGCTTCCTCCCGCCGCCCTAGATCCCCCAGCCAGGCCGACAGGTTGTTCAGGCTCATCGCGAGGTTGGGCAGGTCCTGGTGGTCGCGGTGCCAGGTGGTCAGGCGGGTGGTGAGGTCGACGGCCCATCCGGCCAGTACCTGGCTGTACTGCGGCAGGTGGTCATGCCAGGCCTGCACGGTGGTGTGCGGCAGGTCGGGAACGTTCAGCATCTGCTGCAGGGCGTCCAGCAACGGGGCTGGGCGTTCGGCCTGGGGAGCGACCTCGATCGCCGCCGGTACCAGCACCGCAGCCTGGCGTGCGCACAACGCGGTCAACGCCGCGTCCAGGCTGCTGGCGAAGACGCGGTGGCCGGCCGCCCGGGTGTAGATGGTCAGCAACTGCACTGCCTGGGCCGTATCGGCTCCGATGGTCAGTCGGTCGGCCAGGCCGGGCCGGGTGAGCAGGTGGCGGCCGATGAAACGCTCGGCCACCAGGTCCGGCTGCAGTGTCCCCCAGGGCTGGTGAGGGTCGGTCGGCGGGTAGAGGGCGGCCAGCCAGTCGCGTACCCGCTCACGGCGTTCGACGGCCGACCGCTCGGCCAGCGCGGGGAGACGGGCCAGCAGCGCCAGGGCCTGGGAGTGGTCGGCGGCGCCCAACGCGATGGCTGCGGCCAGGGCATCGGTCAGGACCTGAGGCAGCACCAGCCCATCGCGGGTACGGTCATACAGACCGAAGACGACCGCGGCGGACCTCCAGTAACGCTCCTCGTGTTCCAGCAGCCGGTCCTCCACCCCGGCCGCCTCCGCCCAGCCCGCCTCGTGGCCGCCGTCCACAGCCGTTGCGCCGGTGGCGGCGTCCAGCAGATCGGCCAGCGCGCTCATGTGCAGGGTCAGCGCGTTGCCCCGTTGCGCCGCGTCCAGCGCGGCCGGCAGGGGCAGGGCGGCGGCCAGGGCGCTCCATGACTCCCCGGCCCCGGCGAGGGTCGGCGCCTGTTGCAGGGCGCGGGCGAAGGCGAGCGCGGCTTGGCGGTAGGCGTGCCCGCGCTCTGCCGGGTTCTGCTCCAGGGCCTGCAGGTCAATGAGGGGAGCGTGCTCCAGCAGGGCCCCGTTGGTGTGGGAGGCGTGTTTGAGGCTGTGCCACCACGAGCCGGCGGTGCGGGCCACCAGCAGTACCTTCAGCGGGCAGGGGCTCTCCAGGCGGGTGGCGGCCTCCAGCAGGGCGGTGACCTGATCGGTGCGTGATTCGGCGTAGTCGATGACCACCAGCAGCCCGGCGGCGGTGTCGGCGATCACGGCCAGATCGGCAGGGGAGGCGTTCGGGCGCAGCCACAGCGTGCCCCACCCGGAGGCGGCCAGTTGCCCGGCCAGGTGGGTGGCCAGGCGAGTCTTGCCCTGCCCGCCCACACCGTGCAACAGAAGCGCCCCGAACCCCGGCAGGTCGGCCCAGGCGTTCAGTCGCGCCAGGACGTCCTGGCGGCCGTGGAAGGGCACGATCTGGCGGCGCGCCCGCAGCAGGCCCGCCGGTGAGACCCCGATCCCGCCGGGCACGACGACTGCGGCGGGGTCGGCCGCTTCGGCCAGGTGCTGGAACTCGATCGGCTCCAGCACCACCCCTTCCCTTTCCTCGATCGCGCTGTGCTCGCCCAGCACGGCGCGGAAGGCCGGGTCGTGGTGCAGCACGTAGGCCGGCACCGCCTCCAGATGGCTGTGACCGCGCCCTGCCGGATCGGCGGTGATGACCCCGGCCAGCAGGTCCCCGCAGAACAGCGCCGCCCCCGACATGCCCGCCCACGGCGAGGATCCGTCCATCGGCGCTTCGGGGGCGGTGCCGGTCACGGCCATGACGTAGCGGTCGCCCACGTAGCGGTCGCCGGGGTTGAGGGTCCCGGAGGGCTGCAGCAAATCAGCCGGACGACCTTCGCGCTGCACCAGGGCGGGCAGCCCCCAACTCTCGCACGGGATGCCGGGCCGGTAGGTGAGGGTGCGGCCCCAGCACACCGCCCGGCCCGGCGGCGGCCTCCAGGCCTGGTCGTCGATGACGACCAGGGCGGCGTCGTCGCACCCACCTGGTGTGCCCGACCACACCACGCGCCCACAGTAGGTCTGCGGATGTCCGGGATGGAACACCTCCACCGGCGAGCCGGTCGGGCCGGTCACATGGGCGGAGGTCAGCACCAGTCGCGGCCCGACCACATACCCCGACCCCCGCCCGGACGCGGCCACCGAGGTGGTGGTGACGACGGCGACCACCCGCTGACGCTGCACCCGCGCTCCCTTCCGCAGAAGGCCCCGGCATCGGCGCCGAGGCCCTGGACTGGTCGAACAGCAGGCCGGACAGTCAGCGGCCCAGGTGCCCGCCGACCTCGCCCGGCCCGGCGATCTGCCCGGAGGTGTCGGTGATCAGCAGGTCACCGCCGTCGCGGTGCTTGGGCGTGAGCGTGACGCGAACGGTGTGGGTCCGTGCCCGACTCACCCCCGCTTCGGCGTCGGCGGAGACGACCCAGGCCTTGAACCCGGCCTTGGCCTTGGCGTCGGCCTTCAACTCCACGGCGAACTCCAGCTCGATCGGCCCCACCGCGAACGCGATGTGGCTGCCCGCTCCGGTGACCGCCGCCTCCAGCAACTCGTCACGCAGCCCTTCGACCGCCTTGGACAGCTCGATCTCCACTCGCCCACCCCTTCCGCCACGGCCCCTCACCGTAAGACAGACGCTCCGCCCGCCGCCCGGGTTTCCCCGCCATTTCAGGCGATTACGGATCGGCAGGGTCTCGCGGGGGAACGGGTGATCAGGCGTCGAAGGCGCCGGTGTTCACGCGGCCGATGAATGAGCGCCACTGGGCGGGGGTGAAGGCCAGGGCGGGGCCGGAGGGGTCTTTGCTGTCGCGGACGACGATCAGGTTGGGGAGGTTGGTGGCCACCTCCACACAGTCGTTGTTGCCGCCGCTGAGGCTGGACTTGCGGAACTGGGCGCCGGTCAGGTCAGGGGACATGGCTGTTTCTCGCCTTCGTTGGGTTCCTGGTCCTCACTGTGTGAGCTGTCCCTGACATGCACAAGGCCCCAGCGCCGTACGGTGCCGGGGCCTCGAAGAGAGATCAGGCGGCGAATGCGCCGGTGCTCACGCGGCCGACGAACGAACGCCACTGGGCGGGGGTGAAGGCCAGGGCGGGACCGGAGGGGTCTTTGCTGTCGCGGACGGCGACCAGGCCGGGGAGGTTGGTGGCGACCTCAACGCAGTTCTCGCCAGCGCCGCTGAGGCTGGACTTGCGGAACTGGGCGCCGGTCAGGTCAGGGGACATGGCTGTTCCTCGCCTTCGTCGGGTTCCTGGTCCTCACTGTGTGAGCGTCCCATCGCACATGCAAGACCCCGGCGCCCGTGTGGGTGCCGGGGTCCAAGAGTGAAGATGCTCAGGCGTCGAAGGCGCCGGTCCTTACGCGGCCGATGAACGAGCGCCACTGGGCGGGGGTGAACGCCAAGGCCGGGCCGGAGGGGTCCTTGCTGTCGCGAACGGCGTGTCCACCTTCGGGTAGTGAGGCCACCTCGACGCAATCGCCTCCATCTGCGCTACTCAGGGAGGACTTGCGCCAGGTGAGGTTCTGGGCCTGGGTGCGATCCACGGTTTTCCTCACTTCAGTTGTTCGGCCAGGTTCATCATGCGCGCCACTGAGGCTTCCACTGATAGGGCGCTTCCTCGTATGTGGTCGTATTTGAGCGTATAGCGCTCAATTTCCTCTGTTCCTTCGAGGTACAGGTCTCCGTTGGTACCCGTTTCGATGTAGACAAGCTCGGGGTCGTCCGGGGTGGGGTACGACAGGATCGTGAACGCGCCTGACATGGACGCATGAGCGCCTGCCGTGTTCGGAACCACTTGGATGCCAATGTTCGGACGAGCCGCCATGTCGATCAGGTGGTGAATTTGTGCACGCATGACCGCAGGGCCTCCCACGTGCTTGATGAGTGCCGCCTCGTCGAGGATCACCCACAGATTCAGGGGGTGATCGCGTTCCAGGATCTGTTGCCGAGCGAGACGGGCATGAACGCGCCGTTCGACCATGTCTTGATCAACAATCATGCCGCCGCGAAAGACAGCACGTGCGTAGTCGGCGGTCTGGAGCAGGCCTGGAACGAGCAGGGCTTGGAAGACGCGGATCTTCGATGCCTCGGTTTCGAACTCTACGAGGCTGCCTCCCAGTTCGGCACGTAGCTCCCCTTCCCACCATCCCCGTTCACGTGCCTGACGGGCCAGGGTGCTCATCGCCTTCCGTACGGCCTCATCGGTGACGCCGTACACGTCGAGCATGTCGGTCACATCGCTGACGGTGGGTCTTCGCCACTCGTTGCGTTCTATCCGGGTGACCTTGGATGCGGGCCATCCGAGAAGCTTGGCCGCCGCTTCGGCGGTGAGGCCAGCGTCACTACGGGCTCGACGTAGTGCGGCGGACAGGCGCCGTCGTCTCACCGTGGGGCTGTAGATGTGGGTCATCGGGGGTGCCTCCTGGCTTGAGAGGCTCACGGTAACTTATTTTTGGGTATTGCTCATTTGGGTATTGCGAGTTGACCACCGAAGCGGCACTATGAGTTCCCAGGCAACGACTGTGAGTGAGGGAATCATGGCAGAGCTGGCTGCGACAGGTTGCGCCGGACGGCACTTCGGCCTCCGGGGCTGCTCAGTCGTCGGCGGCCTGCCACTCGTCCTTGGGGCGGACGAAAGTTCCGACGCCCACCTCCCCTCGCACGAAGCCCTCCTTCTCCAGCCGGGCTATCGCCTTACGGATGGTGTTGCGGGCCAGGTCGGGCCACTCCTGCTCCAGTTGGCTGAGACTCGGGATCGGAAACCCGGTCTTGTACGTCCCGGCCTCCAGGCGCTCTCGCAGGATGTCGTACACCTGCTTCCATCTGGCCCTATCTAGCCGCCATCCAGGGAATGACTCCAGAGATCCGCTCACGAGCCAGACCGTAGAGGGCTGGCGCCTTGCACGCTCTTGTGGCATAGGGCGAGATAGCCGCGAGCCTACCGTGGTAGGGCAGGACACACTAGAGCGCCTACCAGGCAACTTAAAAGAAACGACCTGCCCGGCGTTGCACCGCCGGGACAGGCCCTCTATCAGGAAGGTAACTCCTGACGTGAGTAAGAGTAGTGCTCCGGGCTTTGGCTCGGGCACGTCGATTCGGGACGGTTGTGGCTGTTTCGCCGGTGCCGTGCCGCTGCCCATGGGGTGTGCCCGGTGTGGGCATTCCCCCTATGCCCACGGCTGTTCCGCCCAGGACGGGCATGAGTACGTGCAGCCGTCCGGGGCGTTGATGGACGCCCGGCTGCAGGCTCGGCGTGCGTACGGCCCGCAGGTCCTTCCGGCGCCTCGGCCTCCGGTTGAGGTCGCGCCGGGGGAGGTGGTTCCGCTGGTGCCCGGTCAGCGTCGTCCCGATCCTGATCCTGAGCCGGGGGCGCCCGCGATGGTTCCGGCCGCGAACGCCGTACCGGCTGGTCCTGCGGAGGCGGCCGACGAGACGCCGGTGTCCCCGGGCGATCCCGTCGCCGTTCCGGAGCGGGTTCCGAACGTGGATAAGCCGGTCGTCACTCCGGAGCGGGGGCCGGAGGCCGCGCCCGTCGCGCCTGCCCGGCCGTCGCCGCCTCGACGAATTCGGCGTCCCGCCCCCGGCGTTCCCCGGGCGGGGATCTCCTGGGCGAGGTTGCGCCAACCCGGCCACTCCGGCGGTGTACGGCCCGCGAGCGGCAGGCCGTACCGGGGCGGAGACCGATGTCCCGTTTCCCGCGCTCGTGTTCGGGTTCCGGCTGTTTCTTGTCCCGCAGGGCAGGCCCGTCTGGCGAACACCCCGCCCAGGCACGCCTCTGATCGGATCACGGAGGTCCAGATCGTGCAGCACACCCCCGACCGCCCGGTGATCCCGGGCTGGCGGTTGCTCATCAGCAGCGCGGGCCGGTTCTGGGCCTTCCGCAACCGGCCCTTCCCCCGCCTCGCCGTACGGGCCGGGGCGGAGTCGGCGGTGGACGCCGACACCTTCGACGAGGTCCAGGCCGTCATCGCCGCGCAGGAGGAGAAGGCCCGCACCGTTGTTGAGGGGGTGCCCTCGTGACCGGGCGGCACCGCGACGGCCAGCCGTACGAGCCGGTGTACCGGAGGGTGTGGGACGGCCCGGCGAAGGCGGAGGCCGAGCGGATCGACCAGGCGTGGGCCGACTGGACCGTCCTCTACAGCCTGGGACGGCGCAGCTTCTACGCGGTCGCCGCCTGGGGCGGTTCTCGGCCGGTCATCGTCGAGGACCCAACCGGCGACGGGTTGGAGGAGCGGATGCGGGAGGCCGAGATGATCCGGGCGACGCGGTCCGCGGCGCGGCCTGCTCCGGCGCCGGTCCGGCGTAGGAGGGGTGGGGCCGGTCGTCCGTCTTCCGGGGCACGGAACGAGGAGCCCGGTGGGGAGACGGTGTCCGCCGGAGGACGTTCGCCGGACGGGAGGGCCGCGTGATGCCGACGGCCCGGGTGCCTGGTCAAGGGGCCGAGTTCTCCGATCGAGCCTGTGACACCGTGCAACAGGCTCATCCCGGCTGGCTGGTCTTCCACAGCTCGCGGTCCGGCCTGTGGAGCGCCTACCGGAGCGCCCTGCCCGGCAGGCCGTACGCCGGGGACGCGCTGTTGGTGCGGGCGGAGTCGGCCGAGGAGTTGGACCGCAAGCTGGCCGCCCAGACGTCTCCGGAGGTGCCGCCGAGCATCCGGGCCGTCGCCGTCGCCCGTGCTCTCCAGAGCGCTCGGGCCAGGCAGTCCGCCCGGATCTCCCGGGCCGTTCAGGCCGTTGGGCCAAGCCGATCCACGGCGTTGCGCGGGTTGCTGCGCTCCTGAAGCCGGTACGGCGGGCGGAGGAACCGTATCCGTCGTACCCCATGAACGTGCGGCTCAGGTAGGAGGGACCTGGGCCGCACACCCTCGCAAGACGGCTCCCACACACGCCGAGCGTGTTGGGGAAGGGGGAGCCGTCTGGCGCACCGGCCCCATCCGTGGGGCCGGTCCTCCTCCAGGGTGCCCGGCCGCATGCTCCCCGGCTCGGGGCCGGGCACCCGCCCCGCGAAAAGGGTCGAAGCCCTGACCTCACGGCCCGAACGACGTGTGTTCCCTGCCCGCCTCCGAACCGGGACGACCATGACCGACGACGAACGGCGCCTGATCGACCTGCTCATCAGCACCCACCCCGCCTGGCGGTACGAGGAACACGACCTGCCCGGCCTGCCCCGGTGGTGGGCCGTCCGCTACCACCCCCTGCGGCCCGACCAGCGCAGAGCCGGAGCCAGGGACGTGCTCGGCCGTACCACCCTGCACCGGCTGGCCAGAGCGCTGGCACGCCACGACCAGATCCTGCACACCCTCCGCTACTGAGACCCCCAGGAGTTCCCCATGGCCGCCCTCAAGGCCGTCGCCCCCGACGGCACCTTCACCACCGGACCGGACACCGTCGAACGACTCCTCACCCCCGGCGAGGTCGCTCGGATCTTCGGCGTGGACCCCAAGACCGTCAACCGGTGGGCCCTGACCGGCCGCATCCCCTCGGTGCGAACCCCCAGCGGCCAACGCCGCTACCGCCAGAGCGACATCGGCGCCCTGCTGAGCGGGTAGGCCCGCCGTACCACCAGGTCACATTGAGGCTCCGCGGCCCCGACGACCGTGGTGTGGGGGATCCGGGCATCGTGGAGCAGTCGAGCACGCCGGGTGGAGGACCCGTCCACGCACGGCTGACCGGTCGGCGAGTCCGTTTTGTGGCGCTGCCCGAGCACCGTCCCAAGCCCAATGTGGGCAGGCCGTGACGACCCGGCGGACTTCCTCGACACGGAGATCGGGGAGACAATGGGGCCGCGCAGATCTCGTCCAGAGAAAGCGGCTCCGATGGACTTTCGCGACGACGTGGACCTCGACGCCTCCCAGGTCGAGGACGTCGGCGGCGGTGGCGGCGGGTTCCCCGGCGGGGGGCTCATGGTCGGCGGCGGTGTCGTCGGTGTGATCGTGCTGGTGGTGGCGGCGCTGTTCTTCGGGATCGACCCGGCGGCGCTGCTCGGCGGCGGTGACGGTGGCGCCGGTGGCGACGGAGGGGCCCGGCGTCCCGCGACCTCCGGCTCCGACCTGGGCGCCCAGTGCCGCAAGGGCAGCGACGCCGACCAGTCGGACAGGTGCCGGGTGGTCGGCGTGGTCAACAGCGTGCAGGCCTACTGGCGTGAGGCGTTCACCGAACGCGGCAAGGGCGCCTACCGCAACGCCAGGACCATCCTGTTCACCGGGGGAGTGAACACCGGATGCGGCCAGGCCAGTTCGGCGGTCGGCCCGTTCTACTGCCCGGCCGACAGCCGCGTCTATCTCGACCTGGGCTTCTTCGGCGACCTTGAGAGCCGTTTCGGCGCCAGGGGAGGTCCGTTCGCCCAGGCGTATGTGATCGCCCACGAGTACGGTCACCACGTGCAGAACCTGATCGGCACCTCCCGGCGGGTCGGCGACGACCGCAGGGGGGCCGAGAGCGCCTCGGTCAGGCTGGAGCTCCAGGCGGACTGCTACGCGGGGGTGTGGGCCAAGCACGCCGTCGAGACCGGCTTCTACACCGGCCCGTTCACCGCCGCCGACATCCAGGAGGCGCTGGACGCCGCGGCGGCCGTCGGTGACGACAGGATCCAGCGGCGCACCCAGGGCAGGGTCGATCCCGAGGGCTGGACACACGGCAGCGCCGAACAACGGATGAAGTGGTTCACCACCGGCTACCGAACGGGAGCCCCCGCCGACTGCGACACCTTCTCCGGCGCCCTCTGAGACCCGTCACTCCACCGGTCGCAGGGCGTCGGCGGCAGCTCTGACGAACGCGCGAACGAGCGGAGTCTCGTCCGAGGTACGCCAGACGAATGCCCACCGGGAGCGGGGGGCGTCCCGGATGGGGACGAAGGCCAGGCTGGGCCATGGGTAGAAGTCGACCGCCTCGGCGGTGACTCCGGCGGTGGCCTGGCCCGAGGAGACGACACTGAGTGCCTCCTGCCAGGTGGTGACCTTGGGGCCGCGGCGGACGGGGCGGCCGGAAGGGGTGTGCCAAGGGTTGAAGACCTCCTCCATGTAGCGGGGGATCGACTGGCCCTCGACCACGACGCAGTCGCCGAGATCCTCAAGACAGATGCTGTCCCGTCCCGCGTAGGGATGGTCGGCGGAGACCATCAGCATCACCTCGGAGGTGTGCGAGACCGGTCCGACGGTCAGCTCGGGCTCGCGGATCGGCAGCCACAGGTAGGCCACGTCCAACTCGCCCGACTTGATCAGGTCCAGGGGGGAGGCCGGCTGGATCTCGCGGTGCTGGAGGCGGGCGTCCGGGTGGCGGGCCAGGAACAGGTCGAGAACGTTCTTGATCCGCAGGGAGTACGGGCCGGTGGTGCCGAGGGTCAGTGTTCCCGCGGTGCCGTCGGCGGCGGCCTGAGCGGCCGCGATCCCCTGCTCGATCTGCCGGTGGCCGCTCTTGAGCGCCTGGTACAGCTGCTCGCCGAGCGGGGACAGGCGCACGACTCGGGTGGTGCGGTCGAACAGGGGCGCGCCGATGCGCCGTTCCTGCTTTTTGATCGTCTGGCTGACGCGGGCCGGGCTGATGCCCAGCCGCTCGGCCGTACGGCTGAAGTGCAGCTCCTCGGCCGCCACCAGAAAGATCTCGATCTCTCGCATCTCCACGGGCGGCCTCCGGATTATTTAGTTCAGGGTTAAAAGACGTTATCGGATCCGTCGTTGATGCGACGCTGACGGGTCGGGGAGGCTGGGGTGCGGAAAGGCTTGGAGGTTCGGTGCCCGTCGGCTATCTGTTCCCTGTGACGCTCGTCGCGGTCGGCACGCTGTTCGCGCTGCGGCCGGTGCCGTTCTCACGTCCGCTCGGCCGGGTGAGTTACTACTTCGGCCTGGCCGCCAACGAACTGCCGTTCGCGGCCTTCTTCTGGCTCCTGCTGCTCCCGACGGCGTTGGCGTTCGCCGAAGGCGACATCGACTCGGCAGGCGGGTGGGCGGTCGTCGCCCTGGCCGCCGTGACCACGCTCGGGCTCGCGGTCGTCGCCCGTCGCGCGCTCGGGGAACGGGCACGGGTGGAACACGCCCTGGACCAGGGGCTGGGCACCGGATGGCGTGCCGCCCTCGACGCCGACCTCGCCGAAGGGCTGCGGCGCCGTCCCCCGCTGGCGCGAGTCCTGTTCCTGCCCGTCTTCCGGCGCCGCCTGGACGTCCGGCGCGTGGCCGACCTCTCGTACGGCGACGCCGGTCGGCGCAACCTGCTCGACGTCTACCACCACCGCTCGCGCCCGCAGGGCGCACCGGTCATGATCCATCTGCACGGCGGCACCTACTCCGGCGGACGCAAGAACAGCCAGTCGCTTCCCCTGCTCCACCACCTGGCCGGTCAGGGATGGGTGTGCGTCAGCGCCACCTACCGGCTGCGGCCCCAGGCTCAGCACCCGGATCACCTGATCGACCTCAAGAAGGTCATCGCGTGGGTGCGCGAGCACGGCCACGAGTACGGTGCCGACCCGTCGACGCTGTTCGTCGCGGGCAGTTCGGCGGGCGGGCACATGGCGGCGCTGGCCGCGCTCACCCAGAACGACCCCGCCTTCCAGCCGGGCTTCGAGGACGCCGACACCTCCGTGTCCGGCGCCGTCTACCTGAACGGCTGGTACGGCACCTACTTCGGCCAGGGGCCCGAGTCCTCGCCGCTGGCCCACATCACCGCCGACGCGCCGCCGTTCCTCGTGGCCCACGGTGATCTTGACCCGATCGTGCCCGTCGCCGAGGCCCGGCACTTCGCCGGCCGCCTGCGCGAGACCTCGGCCGCCCCCGTCGTCTACGTCGAGTTGCGCGGCGGGAACCACGCCTTCGACCTGTACCACTCGTTCCGCTTCGAGGCGGTCGTCGACGCCGTCGAGGCCTTCACCGCCCTGGTGAGATCGCGGGAGAGGGCATCCCGGCCCTGAACCTTGTCGCGGAGGGCGACATGTGATCCCGTGGCCTGACGCCCGTGTGACGGGATCGGATAGCCAAGAGTGTCCTGACGACTACATTGCGTAGCGCGGTGGGTCGGGGACGATGCGCACAGCATCCGATCCCCCGAAGGAGGAAGCACGTGGACAACGACACGCGCTACGACAGGCCCGTACTCGTCGAGGTGGGCGACTTCGCCGACCTCACCCTGGGCGAGAGCGAGGGGATCTACCCGGATGGCGGCCTACCGCCGTTCCATCTCTTCAATGGCGTTTGAGTGTCACGCGGAGGGCCCTGCCCGCAGGGCCCTCCGTCCCTTGAACCCGGCTCCGTGAGGAGTGCCCGGCGCGCCCGGACCTGCGCGGCGGGCGCGCCGGGGTGGGGATCAGATGTGGAGCTGGGTGCAGACCGACTTGACCTCGGTGTAGGCGTCGAGGACCTGGTGACCCATCTCGCGGCCCCAGCCCGACTGCTTGTAGCCGCCGAACGGCAGGGCGGCGTCGAAGACGTTGTAGCAGTTGATCCAGACCGTGCCCGCGCGGATCCGCCCCGCCAGGGCGTGCGCCTTGGAGATGTCACGGGTCCAGATGCCCGCCCCGAGCCCGTAGACGGTGTCGTTGGCCTGGGCGGCGATCTCGTCCAGGTCGGAGAAGGGCGAGGCGACCACGACGGGGCCGAAGATCTCCTCACGGACGAGCCGCATCTCCGGCCGCACGTCGGTGATCACGGTCGGCTGGACGAAGTAGCCCTGGTCGCCGTGCCGGTCGCCGCCGGTCACGGTCCTGGCGCCCTCCTGGCGGCCCGAGTCCAGGTAGCCGGTCACCCGGCGCAGCTGCTCGTCGGAGACCAGCGGCCCCATCTGTGTGTCCGCGTCGAGGCCGGGGCCGAGCCTGATGCCGCGGGCGATCTCGGCGACCCCCTCCACGACCTCGTCGAACCGGCTGCGGTGCACGAAGAGCCGGGACCCGGCGATGCAGCACTGGCCGTGGTTGAAGAAGATCGCGTTCGCCGCGCCCTGGACGGCGAGGGCGGGGTCGGCGTCGTCGAAGACGACGTTGGGGCTCTTGCCGCCGAGTTCCAGGGTGACCTTCTTCAGGTTGCCCGCCGCGGCGTGGACGATCAGCCTGCCGACCTCGGTCGAGCCGGTGAAGGCGACCTTGTCCACACCGTCGTGGGCGGCCAGCGCCGCGCCCGCGGTCTCGCCGTACCCGGGCAGGACGTTGACCACGCCGTCCGGCACCCCCGCCTCGGCGATCAGCTCGGCCAGCCGCAGGGCCGAGAGCGGGGTCTGCTCGGCGGGCTTGAGGATCACCACGTTCCCGGTGGCCAGGGCGGGGCCGAGCTTCCAGGCGGCCATCAGCAGCGGGAAGTTCCACGGGATGATCTGGGCGACCACACCGACCGGCTCGCGCAGGGTGTAGGCGTGGAAGGTCGAACCCGGCACCGAAAGCGCGATCGTGTTTCCCTCGATCTTGGTGGCCCAGCCCGCCATGTAGTGGAACAGGTCGGCGGCCAGCGGGACGTCCGCGACCCGCGCGACGGACAGGGGCTTGCCGTTGTCCAGGGATTCGAGCTGGGCCAGCTCCTCGGCGTGCTCCAGGATCAGGTCGCCGATCCGCCAGATGATCCGTCCCCGCTCGGAGGCGGTCATTCTGGACCACGGGCCGTGCTCGAAGGCCCTGCGGGCCGCGCGTACCGCCCGGTCGACGTCCTCGGCGTCGGCCTCGGCGACGTGCGCGAGGGTCTGGCCGGTCGCGGGGTCGGGGGTGGCGAAGGTCCTGCCGGACGCGGCGTCGACCCATTGGCCGTCGATGAACAGTTGGTGGGGGCTGGTGATGAAGTCCTCGACGCTCTTGTCCAGGGCCACCGTCATTGGCGTTGGCTCCCTTCCTGTTCGAAGGCGCTCCGCCGGGCCGTGCGTCCGCCCGTGCCGATGAGCGTCCCGGTCCTTGGGAGGGCGGCCCGTTGGACGAGTAGCCTTCATGACACTATGCGTGAGGAAAGCGCACAAGGTGTGATTTGGGTGGCCTGAGGGTCACCGTGGATGAACGGCCAGGGCGAGAGCGTCGGCGATACGAGGGGCCAGGGCCGCGGCCTGGGCGCGGATCTCCGCGATGGCCGTCGTCTCGTAGAGGGTTCCGCGCAGCGTCGGCCCCAGCGTGAAGATCCGGTCGCTCGGCCGGCCCGTCGCGTCGAGGACGGCGCCGCGGGGATCGGCGTCGATCCCGAGCCGCAGCGCGTCCTGCCGTACCACGCCGTCGGCGACCAGGCGGGACAGGAAGGGATCACCGGCGACGCCGCTTCCCGGGCCGGTCGCGTTGACCAGCCAGCCGACGTCGAGTCGCCTGACGGTGCCGTCGGCGCTCACCCGGGCGCTGATCCCCCCGGGGCCGGTCGTGGCCCGGACCAGCCGGCCACGGAGCACACGCAGCCTGCCGTTCGCCCGCAACTCGCCGATCCTGGCGGCCGTCGCGGGAGGGATGCGGTGCCGGTGGACCTCCCAGTGGCGCGCGACCAGGTCGAGGAAGCGCCGCCGGTCGTCCGGGCTCAGGTTCGCCCACAGCCGCTGGGTCCGCGGGCGCAGGCCGTCGACCACCGCGGGCCAGTCACCCCCGTTGTC
Organism: Streptosporangium sp. NPDC020145; assembly: GCF_040631275.1. NCBI lineage: Bacteria > Bacillati > Actinomycetota > Actinomycetes > Streptosporangiales > Streptosporangiaceae > Streptosporangium > Streptosporangium sp. NPDC020145. The sequence continues at coordinate 65,372 of NZ_JBEXZT010000029.1, forward strand.
CCGTACGGCCAGCCGTACGGCGCGCAGCAGGGCGGCCAGGCCGAGCGGTCCCTCGGGGATCGCGGCCTGGACCGGGGGCGGCACGGGGCAGGGGTGAGGCCGGGGCAGCAGGGCGTGCCGCGACAGCGCGTGCACCACCGTGCCCGGGTGCGCGGAGGTCACCGTGAGCGCCACGTCCACCATGGTCAGCCCGGTCCCCACCACGAGGACCGGCGCGCCGTCACGGATCCTGGCCAGGGCGCCGGGGGCCCACGGGTCGGCGACGTAGCGGCGGCTGCCCGCGTCCACGACCCTCGGCCAGGGGGCCTGGGGGCGGTTGCCCAGTGCGAGCACGGCGGCGTCGGCACCGATCCGGCCGCCTCCGGAGAGCTGGACCCGCACGTCGGGGCCCTCGTCGGGGCACTGGAGGAGGGCGGTCGCCGTGGCGGTCACCCGGCGCACCACCCGGACGGGCCGGTCCTCGGCGGCGGCCAGCAGGTCACGCAGGTAGCGCCCGTAGGCCTGCCGTGGCAGGTAGCCGGAGCCGTCGACGTCGAGCCCGTTGTCCCGGGCCCAGCGCAGCAGGTGCCCCGGGTCGTCGTCCAGCCCGCTCATCCTGTCGGTCGCGGCGTTGAGCAGGTGCCGGGGGTCGGTGGTCGAGTAGGCCTGGCCCTGCGCGTGCCTGCCGTACTGGTCGATCAACATGATCTCCAGTGGCATGGCACGCGCCCGCGCCAGGCGGAGGAGATGGACCGCGGCCAAGGTGCCGCTCGCGCCACCACCCACGATGACGACAGATGGAGATCCTGACACGGCGTCCATCATACCCACTATCCTGGTAGGATATATGGGATGTATTGCGTGGACCCCTGGTAGGCGGGGGTTCTGCCGCCATCGACCCCCGCCCTGTCAGGTGGTTCTCAGCCGGCCGCCATGGAGGGGTAACTCGGTTCGGGGCTGCGGCTGTAGCGCTGGCGGTGGGCACGGGGTGACAGGCCCCGCCGTTTGGCGAACTGCTCGCGGAAGACCGCGACGGAGTTGTATCCGACGAGCCGGGCGATCTCCTCGATCCGCAGTTCGGTGGTTTCGAGGAGCTCCTCGGCGCGGCTGAGCCGCTGGGCCAGCAGCCAGGAGTGCGGCGTCGTGCCCATGGCGGCCCGGAACTTGCGGGCGAAGGTGCGCGGGCTCATCAGGGCCTGGGCGGCCAGGTCGTTGACGAGCAGGGGTCTGTCCAGGTTGTTGCGGGCCCAGTGGATGACCCCGGCGAACAGCGCGTCCTCGTCGCCGGGCACCGAGCGGGTGATGACCTGGGCCTGGTCGCCGTCCCGGTGCGGCGCGGCGACCAACGCGCGGGCGACGACGTTGGCCACGGCGGCGCCGTGTTCGCGGCGTAGCAGGTGCAGGCACATGTCGATGCCCGCGATGATCCCGGCGCCGGTGATCACCAGCCCCTCGTCGATGTAGAGGGTGTCGGCGGTCACGGTGACGTTGGGATAGACCTGGGCGAAGTCATCCAGGAGGTGCCAGTGGGTGCTCGCGCGCAGTCCGTCGAGCAACCCGGTCGCGGCCAGCAGGTGGGTGCCGGTGCAGAAGGCGGCGATGATCGCGCCGCGCCGGTTGGCCGCGCGCAGTCCGGCGACCAACTCGGGGGTGGGTTCGGGGCGGGTGTCGTACCCCGGCATCAGAATGATCAGTTCGGCCTTGTCGAGGCGTTCGATACCGTGCTCGACGTGCATCGACAGGCCCAGGTCGGTGCGGAGCGGACCGGGCCGCTCTGCGCACACCGTGAAGTCGAACGGCGGAAGCCCGGCTTCGAGGCGGTCGGCGAAGATCGCGCCTATCCCCCCGATGTCGAACGTGCTCACGCCATCCGTGGCGAAGACAACCACCGATCGGAAAGCGGACATCCGGTCAGCCGACCGTCAGTGTGACGGTGGACAGTTCTACAACCGTCTGACTATTTCTCATGGAACAAGTGAACCCTAGAAACCACGGTTTGGAACGTCACTTCGATTAATGTTCATGGATTTCGCCTCCGGTGGTGGTCCGGGTGTGGCCTGAGGGACGGAAGTGACGCCGGAGCGCGGACCGTGGACGACGCGGTACGGGGAGTGGTCGATCTGGTCAGACGGAAATCCTCTTTCTCTACGGGCATCCAGAGGGCTTCTTCACGCATCCGGGAGGCGCGCCGGACACCCGGAATTTCGGTCGGGCGGGGAAACTTCACACGGGCATCCGGAAACCGCGGCGGGGAATCGCGGTTCCTGGCAGGGAAACGCATGTCCTCTCCGGGCCACGAAGAGTTCATCCCGCCTTCGGCGGGCGTCGTCCTCGTCGCGCGATCCCGCGGTGATCCTGGCGGTGTCCGCCCCTTCGTGGTCTGTGAGGAGGCCCCGTGAACGCCCCCCGTCGTATCCGGTCCGTTCCGCTCGCCGTCACGCTCGCCGTGATGACGTTCCTGACCGGCCTGGTCGCCGTCACCCCCGCCGACGCCGCCGTCTACTCGACCTGCACCGTCTCCCGGTGCTCCGACGCCCGCTCGGCCGCCTCGATCTGGGCGGCCAAGGGATACCCGACGAGCAGCGGGTGGTACTCCTGGCCCGACGGCCGGTACAACTACACCGGCGGTCAGTTCTACAACCGTGAGGGGCAGCTGCCCTCGGGCGCCACCTACTACGAGTACGACGTGTACTCCCGGGCCAGGGGCGCGGCGCGTGACGCCTACCGCATCGTCGTCAACCGCTCCACCGGCGTCGTCTGGTTCTCCCCCAACCACTACACCGACTTCTACCGGCTCTGACCCCACCGGTACGGCAGTGTGGCCGTCACCTCGCCGTCGTTGTGCCTGTCGCGCACCCTCCGAATCGTGAGAAAGTCCCCCTGTCGGGGAGGGCCGGCTCCCGCACCGGCCCCTCCGTGACGTCACTTCGCCAACGCCCTGACGGGGGTCCTATGAAGCGTTGGGTGGCCGTCGTCGGTCTGCTGGCCTGCTTGATCCCTGTGGTGCCGAGCGTCATCACGGACTGGTACACGATTCCCTCGGTGCCCGCGCTTGGAGCAATTGTCTTCCTTGTCATTCTGATCACGACCCCTCGCATCGGGAGAGAACACCGAAAGGTCATCAAGGAGAATCAACATTTCCTCGCCGACGCATACCATGCCGGAGACAGCGCCGGATTCGCGCAGGCGCTCCGAAACCTGGGAATTGCTCACACCGAGGCAGATGATTTGACGACCGGTCTGGACTACGCCGCGCAAAGCTTCACCGTTCATCGGCGGACGGGAGGCGATGTCACTCACGACCTGCGCCTCCTGGCTCACCAGCGTGAACTCATGGGTGATTCCAGATTCTTCAGGACTCTTCACAGGATGGCTGGTGAGGCGACCGCGGAAGACGTCGTTCGGCTGCTGAAAGGGTCCGAGCATCACGAATAGTCCGGGCGTCCCCGAACGGGTGTGACATTCCTGCTGTGACGGTCGCCCACACCTTCGGATCCATTCGGAGACCGGCGCGGCGGAATCACCCGCCCGGTCGTCGGCGTCTTCGGCGCCTCGATTTCCTCAAAATCGCCGGTTCCGACCATCGCGCGCTGGGAGGTTCTCCGCCGCGCGCATCGGGACCTCCCTGACCGGATGATCGGGGAGGTCCCCGATGGCGGTTCCCCGGTGTCGGGGCCGACACTGGGCGCACACGTGACCCGGTCCGTGTGCGCCCCGCCACGACCGGGGCGCTTGTACCCCCCGGAGCGAGCCCCATGGCGATGCGCGACGCCACCCCCCAGAACGCCTCTCCTCAGAACGACGCCGCCCCTCAGAACGCCTCCCAGGGCGGTACGGCCTCCCGAAGCGGCGGCCCCTCCTGTCGGAACGGCATGGTCCCTCAGAGCGGCACGACCTTCCAGAACGGTGCGGCCTCGCGAAGCGACGGCCTTTCCCCTCGGGACGGTGCCACCTCCCGAAGCGACGGCCCCTCCCGGGGAGGGCGGGTTCGCAGGCGGGTCCTGCTGGCCGCCGTACCGCTGCTCGCCGCCGGGGCCGCCGGGCTGTTGCTGCGTGGGAACCCAACCCGGGGGGCCGTGGTCTCCGAGGCCGTCGACCGTACGGTTCCACCGGGCTCGACGCTGACGCCGTGGGGACGGCCGCCCGCCGGGGCCGCGATCGGCTCCGGGGTCGCGGTGACCGGAACGGGTGAGGTGTTGCTGCTGCACCGGGGCGGCGGAGCGTTCGCGGCGGACCGGATGATGGACGTCGATCCGGTCGTCGTCCTCGACGCGGGCACCGGGGAGGTCACGCGATCCTGGGGAGCGGGGATGTTCGCCTCCCCGCACGGCGTCTCGGTCGACGGGAAGGGCCGGGTGTGGGTCACGGACGTGACGACCAACCACGTCACGGTGTTCACCGGGGACGGGCGGCTCGAACGGACGATCGGGCACGACTACGGCTTCGGCCTCGACACCTGCCTGGCCGTACGGAACACGCTGACGAACCTGCGCTGCACCGGGGACCCCTACATCTTCGCCAGGCCGACCGACGTGGTGGCCGGAGGGAACGGACGGGCCTTCGTCTCCGACGGCTACCGCAACTCCAGGGTGGGGGTGTTCGACGCCGCCGGGCGGTTCGCCGGGGCGTGGGGCGAGCTGGGAGATCGTGACGGCGCCTTCTCCATCCCGCACGGGATCGCGCTGCGGGGCAACGGTGACGTCGTGGTCGCCGACCGGCGCAACGCGCGGGTGCAGGTCTTCTCCGCCGACGGCCGGCACCTGGCCACCCACTCCTCGGCCGCGATCGGCAGGCCGTACGACGTGGCGGTCGGTCCCGGTGACGTGCTGTACGTGCTCGACGGGGGTGACGCCCTGGACGAGGAGGGCGGGCGGCACCGCGGCTACGTCGTCACCCTCGCCGGGGACGGGTCGGTGACGCGGCGCTGGGCGCTGGCGGACCAGGACGCCGACCCCCACCAGCTCGCGGTCGGCCCGGCGGGCGAGATCTACGTCGCCGCCCTCAACGGCCCGCCGCTGTGGCGCTGGGCTCCCCGCTGAACGCCCAGACCGGTTGAACCTTCGCGTAGCCGCCCCAGGCGGCTGGGCCCTGGCACAGTCGTCCCAGGCCGGTTGAATCCTCGCGCGGCCGTTCCGGACCGGCTGGATCCCGGCACGGTCGTCGCAGGAAGCGCGACCGTCACAGCAGCCGCAGGCGCAGCCAGGTGACCAGGCGGGTCTGGGGGTCGGACAGGTCGAGGCCGTCGGCGGCGAGTTTGCGGACGCGGTAGCGGAGCGTGTTGGGGTGCACGCCAAGCCGCCGGGCGGCGGCCCGGACGTCCCCGTGGCTCTCGATCCAGGCCAACGCCGACTCGGCCGTCTCCGACAGCGCTCCCGAAGACAGTGCTCCTGAAAGGGCCCCCGACGACGGTGCTCCCGACGACGGTGCTCCTGAGGACGGTGCTCCTGAGGACGGTGCTCCTGAGGACGGTGCTCCTGAGGACGGGGTTCCTGAGGACGGGGTTCCCGAGGAGGGCGTTCCGGTGGGCAGGGCGGGGTCCGCCTCGTGCAGGAGCAGGCCGGGATGGTCCTCCAGGAGCGCGCGCAGTTCGATGAGCGTCGCCGCCGCGCGAACCTCGTCGATCGTGCCGACCGCCGAACCCGGGCCGCCGGCCGTACCCGATCCGACCGCCGTACCCGATCCGGCCGTCGAACCCGGGCCGACCGCCGTGCCCGCCGTACCCGATCCGGCCGTCGCACCCGGGTCGGCGGCCGAGGCGCGTAGGGCGGCGAGTGCGAGGTCGGCCTCGCGGCGGGAACGCGGCAGCGCCTCAGCCGGGACCCGCCCGCCGATCGCGGCGACCAGCCGCCCGCGCCTGCCGAGCTGCCGGACCAGGTCGGCGGCGATCTCCCTGAGCGCCGTCAGGTCCGGAGTCGGGACCAGGCAGTAGACGGTCTCGGCGCGCAGCACGCAGGCCGCCGAACGCCGGTAGGCGTCGAAGTAGGTGGCGACCCCGTCGAGCAGGTGTTCCCCGGGCGGGTCGTCGGCGCCGAGGGAGAGCCCGGCCACGGCCAGCACCGCGATCCCCGCGTCCGGGTCGAGACCGAGGCGACGGCAGGCGGTCCGCGGGTTGGTGCCGTCCAGGGCCTGTCCGACCAGCTCGCCGTGGCGTTCCCGGTCGGCTGTCCTGGCCGTGCGCGCCCGCAGCAGGTGCGCCGCCGCCAGCCGGGCGAACTCCTCGACCAGGACGAGCCTGTCGTCGGGAAGCTGGTCACGTCCTTCGAGGACCCACAGCATGCCGAGGGGTTCCTGGCCGCCGCGGATACCCGCCCCGACCCGCCAGATCGTGTGGTCGGCGGTGTCGTAGGGCGCGTTGGTGAGGAAACGCAGCGCGCGGCCGGTGGTCAGCAGCAGCCGCCTGGTCTCCCGTGGGGCGTTGCGCTCGGGCACGACCCGGTTCAGGATGACGTCGCGTTGCAGGTCGTCGTTGACCTGGCCGGGTACGGCCGAGTAGGCCAGCAGCCGCCACTGGGTGTCCACGATCCCCACCGGCCGGTCGAGGGTCTCGGCGATCAGGTTGACCAGCGTGTTCAGGTCGCCGACCGGGACGCTGCCCAGGTCGCCGCCCGGCGCCGCGACCAGGTTCTCGCCGAGCAGGACGGTCTCCTCGACCAGCGTGTGCAGGTGGCTCCAGGACATGGCCGACTCCAGCGCGACCAGTGCCACCCCCGCCTGGGCGGCGGCCTCGGCCAGCGGCGCGGCGTCCCGCGCGTCGGCCCGCAGCACGGCGGCCGTGGCCCCGCCGAGTCCGCGCAGTGTCGCGGCGGCCTCGGGGGACCCGGCGGTCAGCCCGACCAGCAGCACCATCGACCCGGGGCGGGGCGGTACGGAACTCAGCGGATCGTGGATCGCGGGCCCGGAGACCGGGACCTCGACCCCGCGCGGGGCGCCGACGACCGTCACGTAGCGGGTCCCGATCCGCTCGACCACCTGGGCGAGTGACGGTTCGAGGTACTCGACCTGGTTCATCCGTGCAGTATCGGCCAACACCCGGGGTGATTCCTCGTCCGATCGGCCAAGGAATTCCGGACATTCTTCACCCATGGTTAACGCATGGACAATTCCTGGGGCTCAGTGCGGGTTCTCCGGGACGCGTACGGCACGCCGCTGATCGACGCCTCCACCGAGCCCGCCGCCTACTTCGGGCTCGGGTACGCGCAGGCGCGGGACGACCTGCACGGCGTGCTCAGGCAGTACCTCCTCGTCCGCGGCGAACTCGGCGAGCCGGAGCGCGACGCCGTGCACCGGCGCTGGCAGGTGCTCGAAGAGGCGAGGCGGGGACTTGAGTCCATGCCCGGTGACCTGCGGACCTGCTACGAGGCGTTCGTGGCCGGGATCGGCGCGTGGATGGAGGAGCACCCCGAGCGGGTCCCCGACTGGGCCCCGCCGCTTGAGGCCGCCCTGCCCATCGGCGTCAACCGGATGGTGATGCTGTTCTGGATCATCACCGACGGCGTCGAGGCGCTGCGCGCCGCCGGGGTGCTCTCGAACGAACCGGCCTCGGAGAAGGACGTCGGCTACGCCCCGCTCGGCTCGAACGCCTGGGTGGTACGGCCCTGGCGGACCGCGACCGGTGAGACGTTCGTGGTCAGCGACCCGCACCTGCCCTTCGGCGGCGCGTTCGCCATGCACGAGGCCGTCGTCAGGGCCGGTGACCTGCACTACGCGGGCTTCTGCTTCCTGGGGGCCATGCTGCCGCCGCTGGCCCACAACCGGACCTGCGCCTGGGGGCTGACCACCGGGGGGCCGAGGGTCTCCGACGCCTACCGGATCGCCGTCCAGGGCGACCGCTACCTCCACGACGGGGAGCCCAGGGAGGTCCTGCGGCACGACGGCCACGAGTACGTCGTGCACAACGGCGTGGTCGCGCCCGTCCTGGCCAGGGACGCCGAGGCGGTCTACGTGGTGTGCACGCCGTACATGGGGCTGGCGGGGGAGACGGAGCGGCAGTTCGCGGCCATGGTGCGGGCCCGCGACGTGGGGGAACTGAGCGCGGCGCTCGACGCGTGCGCCTTCCCGCCGCAGAACGTGCTGGCCGCCGACGCCTCGGGTGACTGCCTCTACCAGCGCACCGGGCGGGTGCCGCTCAGGCCCCCGGGGCAGGGCGGGGGAGTGCTCGACGGCAACACCTCGGCCACCGCCTGGCTCGGCGTCAGGCCCGCCGCCGACCTGGTGCGGATCGTCAACCCGGCCTCCGGCTACCTGCAGAACTGCAACACGGCCCCCGACACCGTCACCCCCGACCCGGCCCTGGCGCCGGAGCGCTGGCACCCGGACGTCTTCAACGACGAGCCGGGCCGGGACACCAGCCGGGGCAGGCGCCTGGCCGAACTGCTGCCCAGGGCCTTCTCCGTGAGCCTGGAGGAGGTGACCGCGTGGGCGCTCGACGACCGGTGGCCGGACACCGGGGTCTGGCAGGCCAGGCTCCGTGAGGCCGCCGCCGCCGAGTTCGGCCGGGTCGGCGCCTGGCCCGCCGGGCACCGGAGGCTGCTGCACCGGCTGCTCGCCTTCGACGGCCACGCCGCCCCGGACTCGGCGGACGCCACGGCCTGGGTCGCCTGGCGGGAACGGATCTCCGACGACGAGGACCTCCTCGGCGCCGTCGAACGGGCCGCCTCCCGGACGTACGAGGTCTACGGGGAGGGGCACCGGCTGCCGACCGGGGCGCCGGGCCGGGGCGGGGCGCTCGGGCTCGACGTCTCCCTGCGCTCGACCTACTACGCGGGCGGTACGGCCTTCGCCGGCGGTCCCTGCCTGCGGATCGTCGCCCTGGGCGGGGACGGCATGCGCTCCTGGAGCGTCGCGATGCCCGGCCAGGCCGCGCTGTACAGCCGGGGTGAGGTCAAGCCGATCGTCTTCGACCCGTCATGAGGTCCGCATGAGGCTCTATCCCGTCTTCGCCGTCGGCATGCTGGCGATCACCGACGCGTTCGTGAACCAGGCCCTCAGCGTGCTCGCCCCGGACATCACGAGTTCGTTCGGCGTCTCGACCGGCACCCTCACCTCCCTGCTCGCGATCCAGCTGCTGGCCGTCGGGGTGGCGCCGTTCCTGATGTCGGCCGTGGTCAGGGGCCGCCCGATCCGCGCCCTGGTCTCCATCGTCACCGGCCTCGTCTGGAGCGGGTCGACCTTCGCGATCTCCTTCGCCGGGGACATCTGGACGCTGGGCGCGTTGCTGCTGGTCAGCGGGCTGGCCAACGGCAGCCAGATCGCGCTGCACTCCCCGCTGCTGGCCGACGTCTACCCGCCCGCCGTCCGGGGGAGGGTCCTGGCCCTGTACGGCGCCGCGATGCCCGCCGGAGCGATCCTGAGCCCGTTGACGGTCTCCGCGCTGTCCGGCTGGTTCGGCCTGGACTGGCGGGCGGTCTACGCGGTGCTCGGCGTGCTGTCGATGCTCGGCTGCCTGTCGGCGCTGCGGCTGCGGGACCCGGGGATCGGGCGGCGCGAGGAGGTGACGCCGGACGGGAGCCCGCTGCGCTCGCCGACGCTGCGCAGGGTCTTCGCCGCCTTCGTCGCCTACGGCATGCTCCTGGTCCCGGCGGCGACGTTCCTGTCGGTTCACCTCAAGGAACGCTGGGGCATGGAGACCGACGTGCGGGGTCTGTTCACGGCGATCTCCTCGGCCGGGGCCGTCGTCGCACTGGTCTCCTTCGGGAGGCGGCTCGACGCGATCTTCCAGGCCGACCCCGGGAGGGTGCCGGTCGTCGCCGCCCGGATCGTCGCCTGCTCCGCGCTGGCCTTCGCGGCGGGCGCGGCGGCCCCGGTCCTGCCCCTGACGCTACTGGCCTTCTTCACCGGCCTGGTCCTGACGCCGATGATCGTCCCGATGGTCACGTTGATCATGATCGCGGTCACCGGTCCGGCCAGGCGCAGCTACATGGCCAGCCTGTTCGGGGTGGGCCTGGCGATCGGCGGCCTGGCCGGGGCCGCCCTGCTGAACACCGTGGAGAAGACGTACGGCACGGCGGGGGCGGTCGCCTCGATCGCCCTGCCCGGCCTGCTCGCCGGGGTCCTCATCGCCTCGACGGCCCGTACCATCCGTGCTGAGCTGGTTCCCGTCCGGGAGGAGAACGTCAATGTCTAGTGTCTTCGGAGAGCAGGGGTACGCGACCCTGCCGGACGGACGGCGGCTGCACCACGTCAGTCAGGGGCAGGGGCGGCCCGTCGTCGTCCTCGAATCGGGGCTCGGCGCCTCCCGGGTCGAGTGGGGGCTGGTCATGCCTCTGGTCGCCGAACGCACCAGGGTCGTCGCCTACGACCGGGCCGGGTTCGGCCGCAGCGACCGCGACGCGCACCGCCGTGACCTGGACCGCATGGTCGAGGACCTGGGGCACCTGCTGGACGCCCTGGGCGAGGAGCGCTACATCCTGGCCGGGCACAGTCTGGGCGGCCCGATCATCCGTTCCTACGCCGCCGCCAACCCCGGGCGGGTCGCCGGGCTCGTGCTCGTCGACCAGGCCGTCGAGGACCTCGACTTCTACTACTGGCGAAGCGTGCGGGCCATGACCATGGCCATGCAGTCCGTCGTGATCGGCCTGGCGCGCCTCGGCGTCAAGGTCGTCCCGGCGGAGCTGCGCCGCATCCTCGCGCTGTTCCCCCGGGAGATGCGGCAGGAGGCGCTGGCCGAGATGACCAGCGTGGCCGAACTGCGCACCACCCGCGCCGAGTACGCCGCGCTCGCCGGCGGCCTCGCCCGCCTGCGCGACTCGGGGGCGGCGCTGCCGCCGGTCCCGGTCACGGCGATCAGCGGCGCGCTCTCCCCGAGCAAGGTGGAGAGGCGTTTCCGCCCCGCGCTGGTCGCCGCCCACAGGAAACTCGTCGAGGACCGGCCCCTGGGCCGTCACGTCCTGGCCGAACGCTCCGGCCACATGGTCCCCCAGGACGAGCCCGGCCTGGTCGCCGAGGAGATCCTCAAACTGGTCGGCTGACCCCTAGGGAGATCAGCCGATCTGTTCGGCCAGGGCGACGATGATGCCCGACGGGCCACGGAGGTAGCAGAGCAGGTAGCTGTCCTCGAAGCGCGTCACCTCGCCGACGAGTTCGGCGCCGTGGGCGCGCAGCCGGTCGAGGGTGTCGTTGATGTCCGTGACGGCGAACATGACACGGTGCGTCCCCAGCGTGTTCACCGGCGCCCTCTCCGGCTCCGGGCGGATCCCCGCCGGGGTGTGGTACTTCGCCAGCTCAAGTCTGCCGTGGCCGCCGGGGACGCGCATCATCGCGATCTCGGACCGCATGCCGTCGTCGAGCCCGACGACACGGGCCGCCCAGGCCCCCTCGATCAACATCCTGCCCTCAAGCTCCATGCCGAGCTCGGTGAAGAACGCGATGGCGGCGTCGAGGTCCTCGACGACGATGCCGACGTTGTCCATCCGTTCGATCACGGTGGTCCTCCTTCGTCGCGGCTGTCGTGTTCCGGGGCGGAACCGACACCACGATCCTGGCACCCGGCGACCGGTCACCCGGCCGGCAGCAGGACCCCCGCCGTCAGCAGGGCCACGACCTTGACGGACTCCAGGGCGATGTAGGCGTGGTGGGCGTGCGAACGGGGGCGTCAACCCCGGCCGGCACCATGCCGAGCCAGACATACGTCACCGCCGTCGCGACCGCGCGACCCGTCGCGAACGCCCCCTCACCGGTTTCTCCCGAAACCAGGTCAGTCGGGAGAGGGAAAATCCCCTGGGCAGGGCCCGTTTTTCCGGAAAACGCGACGCCGGGACCGGGTCAAACCCCTTTCACGGAAGGTGGAATAAACGCGGCCCCCATTTGGCCCCCAAATCAACCCGCGATATGGCCGGGGGGCCCGAACTGGGTTAGTAGTGGAATCGCACCGGGGGCATTCACCAAGGGCACATTCATCAGGCAAGGAGGAGAACGGGTGCATCGAATCGTCTCGATGTTGCTCGCCATGCTCGCCGCGACGATGACGGTGAACGAGTCAGCGCTCGCGCGGACGGAGACCGGCGACCCCGGACAACCAGGGCCGGGAGATCCCGTCCCGGCCGACACGCTGCGTCTGCTGTGGGCCGCCTCCCACGGCGGGCAGGACCTGGCGCGCGAGCTGGCCGGGAGCGGGCCGAAGCTGGGGGTGTTCACCCGGCAGGAGGACCTGTGGTGCTGGGACGTCACCCCCGACTCGGCGGGAGAGTGGCTGGCCGGGGTGATCGGCTCAGGCGGCACCGCGCTGGGCGAGGCCCGGCTTGAGGCGCTGGAGACGCTGGTCAGGCCGTACACGGCGATCACCAGGGCGGCGGACCCGGCCGCCGACGTACGGCTCACCCCCCGGGAGCACGACGTGCTGCGTCTGCTCTGCGCGGGCCTGAGCGCCGTGGCCATCGCCCGCAGGCTGGGGTTGTCGCCGCGCACGGTGACCAAGCACCAGGAGCGGCTCTACCGCAAGCTCGGGGTGTGCGACCGGGTCAACGCCGTGCTGCTCGCCCAGCGCCTCGGCATCGTCGCCTCCTTCGAGCGCGGGGCGGGCAGGTGACCGCACGGGTCACACACCGGCCAGCCGCCGCCTGCACCGCTTCCGTACGGGTTCCAGCTCGGCCACGTCGGCACCGGGCAGTCCGAGCGCGGTCTCGACGTCCCGCAGCGCCAGGTCGGCGCTGCCCGCCGCCTCGTGCGCCAGGCCACGGTTGAGCAGCACGTCGGGGTCGGGGCCGAGCAGGTCGAGCACCCGGGTCAGGTCCTCGACGGAGGAGGCGGGACGGCCCAGCTCGAAGGACGCGACCGCCCGGTTGACCAGCGCCGCCGCGTATCCGGGGTCGCCGTCGAGCGCGGCGTCCAGCCACCGGGCGGCCTGCTCGGCGTCGCCGTACTCCAGGGCGATCGTGCCCCGCATGCACAGCAGCTCCGGGTCGGCGGGCCGCAGTTCGAGGCCCGCGACGACGTCGGCCTCGGCCGCCTCGAAGTCCCCGAGGCCGAGGAGCAGCTCGGCGCGCCGCATCCGGGTGGCCACGTCGTCCGGCTCCATCTCCAGCACGTAGCCGAAGTCGGCCAGCGCGCCGTCGGCGTCCCCCACCTCGGCGCGGGCGGTGCCCCGGTTGTAGAACAGCTCGGGGAAGGGCGGGGCCATGGCGACCGCCCGGTCGTAGTCGGCGAGCGCCGCGTCGAGGTCTCCCCGCCTGCGTGAGATCTTGGCCCGTTCGCACAGGTAGTCGGTGTAGTACGGGTCCATCTCGATCAGCACGGTGAAGTCGGCGTAGGCCTCGTCCGTCCGGCCGAGCGCGGCCAGCAGCCGGGTCCTGTTGTAGAGCAGCTGCGAGCGGTGCACCACCCACTCGTCGGGTTCCAGCATGGCGTCGAGCCGTTCGATGCCCACCCGGATGAGTTCGAGGCCGTGCTCCAGGTTGCCCCGGTGCATCTCGATGAGCGCGAGGGCGTTGTCGTTGAACACCTGGCGCAGGGTGCGCTCCCTGGCGTCGGGGAGCAGGGCGGCGATGGCCACCGCGTTGTTCTGCCAGGCCAGCGCCGTCTCGTGGTCGCGGGGCGAGAAGAACCGGGTGTACAGCATGGCGATGCCGTAGCTGGAGATCATGTGCGCGTTCGGATCGGTGTACCGCCTGCGCAGGTCCATGTAGAGGTCGAACGACTCGTCGAGGCGATGCAGCGGCACCAGCGCGTTGGCCGCCAGCGCCGTGAACCGGCGGAAGTCGTCGGCGTTGGCGACCGGGTCGGTCACCGCCCTGCCGCGCAGCCCCATGTCCAGGGTCATCGCGGAGAAGCCGATCTCCGCGCTGATCCGCAGCCCCTCGGTGAGGGCCTCCCGGCCCAGTCCGCCGGGGTCGGCGCCGCGCTCGCGGTGGTACGGGAGCGCGCCCATCCTGGTCCCCAGGTCCGCGTCCGGGGTCAGTTCCTCGGCGCGCAGGTCGTGCAGCCGCCGGACGAACTCCGGGTCGGCCGCCTCGTAGGCGGCGATCTCGGCCGGGTCGTCGCTGATGCCGTCCGCCATGACGTACGCCCTGACCAGCTCCTCGACCGACCGCCCGTCGGGGGAGGGTTCGCCGGGCACGGCCTGGACGGTCTCCGTGTGGCGGGCCAGCGCCCCTTCGAGTTCCCCGGTCAGGGAGGCCACGGGAACGGTGGAGACGACGACCCGCAGCCTGCCGGGGTCGGACCTGCGCAGCAGCAGCGCGATGAGCTCCTGGGTGGACGGCTCGGCGGCGTGCGCGTCCTCGAACACCAGGAGCGGCGCCGGGTCGCCCGCCTCGGCGAGCCGCCGCGCGTGCTCGTTGAGGAACGTCACGATGCCCTGGTTCATGCACCGGATCATCTGGGAGCCGTAGAAGCGGGTGCGCTCCTCGAACGGCCCCTTGAACGCGAGCTGCTGCGGCGCCTCCCCGACCAGCTCCGCCAGCTCGGGGACGCCGTAGAGCAGCTCGACCCGGTGCCGGTCGACCAGTTCGGGCCAGCGGGCGTACGCCTCGGGCAGCACGGCCCGCAGCAGCGTGTCGACGCCCGTGTAGGGACCGCGCAACCGCTGGTGGCACACGGCGACGACGGCGCGCCCGCCGTCCGGCTCCTCGGTGGCCCGGCGCAGCCGGTCGGTACGGCGGTCGCCGACGATCCTCAGGTGGGCAGGCATCTCTAGTTCACTCCCTTGGCGGTTACCGGGTCCTGGCGGGCTTGCCTGCGCTTGCGCCGGGCGAGGTAGGCCGGTGTGACGAACCAGTTCACGAGGATGAGCAGCCCCAGCGCCCCGTCCCAGAAGGCCGGGGTCGTCACGCCGCCCTCCATGCTCCGCAGCGCGGTCTGGACGTACTGCACCGCCACGGGCAGCGACCCGAACACGGTGATGAGCAGCATGGCCAGGACGCCGAGGCTGATGAAGGGGCCGTACCACCGGCCGACCCTGCGGTCGTACTCGGTCCACTGCTCCTCGTCCACGAGCCGTTCCGGGCGCCGCAGCAGCCGCCAGATCCGGTTGCGCAGCAGCGCCGTACTGGCGTTGTGCAGGTCGTGGCAGTTGAGCGCGGTCGCGAACACGTAGTAGAGGTCGGTACGCAGGTAGAGCTGGAACTGCCAGGCGAAGCGCATCAGGACCGTGAAGGCCAGCGCGAGACAGACCCGCCCGGTCAGTGAGAAGGCGCCGTCGGCGGTCCTGGTGAGGTGCGCGGCCAGGCCGAGCAGGCTGAAGACGACGACGTCGCACACCATCCCCACCAGGAACGGCAGGTAGCGTTTCCCGCGTTCGACGCTGAGCAGGCCGTTCATCTGCGTCTCGAAGACGATGTACAGATAGCGGTTGCTGACGCTGAGCCTGCTGCGCAGTCCGAGCCGCCGCCCGGCGAGCATGTGGAAGGCCTCGTGCAGGAAGACCAGCGGCAACTGCCCGAAGATGATCCCGAACTGGACGACGAGCAGCGAGTCGGTGAAGAAGATGTGGTGGGGGCTGGGCAGGATGCCGGTGTCACGCAGGGCGGTGAACAGCCACACGCAGAACACGGCGCCGTAGAGCACCCACGCGAGGGGGGAGAACGCGGCCTCCCCCAACCTGCGGAACGGCAGCCGCCTGTCAGCCGTGCTCTCCTCGGAGCCACCGCCGGAGCCACTGTCGGAGCGGACGAACCCCAGCTCGTGCAGTGTCTCAAGGAACTCGTCGATGTCGACCTGCTCGCCGTAGGTGGCCTCGTACCACCGCGCGGCGTGTTCCGGCGGCATGCCCCGGGTCATCTCCCTGAGCAGGGCGGCGCCGTCGCTGGGCAGCACCGCGTACGAGTCCGCGTCCACCCTGCCGACCACCACGTCGTCCCCCTCGGAGACGAAGCTCAGCTCGTGGAAAGCGATCCTGACGTCGTCCACGCCCTTCAAACCCTTCCGCCGTCGTTCCGGTCCCTGAGAGGCCGGATGGCTGTGCGCACGGATCGGTGCGCACAGCCTCGTTCCGTTACCCGGCGGCTACTAGTTGGCCTGGGGGTAAGGGCAGGAGCACGTGGCGCTGGTCAGACGGACGTCGCCGGCGCGACGGACAGTGATCTTCTTCATCTTCGTGGTCGGCTTCATGTCTCCTCCTCCAAGAGAACGTCCCGGGGCCGGAGCCACGGGCGTCACCGGTTTTTTCGGCGACACGACAAAGGATGCATGGCAGAAACGGCTGTCGATATCAGGAGAAATGCGTATACGTAGGAATTCTTTTCGCAGGTAGATTCGCAATGCGCCACGGGGGCGGCGAGAGGCGAGCCGCCCGGGGATATGCGGGAAACCGCGGTCCGTGTCTTCCCGCACGGACCGCGGTTTTCTTCCCGAGAGGCCTCACCGGTGGCGGATAGCGACCACGGAGATCCAGAGCATCGCCGTGATCGCGCCGACGGCCAGCGTCAGGGAGCCGGCCGTACCGCCGGTCATGGCCCACAGGTCACCGGCCAGCAGGGCGGTGCCCGCGACGCGGGAGGCGACGGCGAGCCCGCGCTCCCCGGTACGGCCGAAGCGGTGGCCCAGGACGTAGCAGGCGGCGATCAGGGTGCCGAAGGCGAGCGTGCCCGCCGCCATGTGGCCGTAGGCGTGCCAGCTCAGCGCCTGCGGCATGCCGTACGGCGTGCCGGCCGGGAAGCCGTCGCCCGGGTCCATGACGAGGAGACCGGCGGCGACCATGCCGACGCCGTAGGCCAGGACCAGGCGCGGCGCCCACCGCCCGCCGGGGCCGCCCTCAAGGGCCCGGCGCAGACCGCTCGCCCCGGCGACGGTCAGGAGCCCGGCGAGGACGAAGTTGGCGATCTGCAGCCAGCCGAGGGAGCCGTTGCTCAGCGCGCTCAGCGGGTGACGGAGCAGGTCGAAGCCCTCGCGGGTCGCGGCCTGGGCCAGGGAGACGGCCGCCCACAGCGGAGCGGCGACGGCCAGGCAGGTCAGCGAGGCGCGGGAGGTGACGGGAGCGGTGGTGGAGGTGGTGCGGGGGAGCTGGACGGCGGTCATGTCGTTGGCCTTTCTGCGCCGGGTTCTTCGCTGACACGTCGAACGAGCGATGTGACAGGGAACGGTGGCCCGCCTGGCCGCCCCGCTGGTCGCCGCCTGGCTGTGGGAGCGCGGCATGGCGGTCGAGCGG
>NZ_JBEXZT010000030.1:0-82036 GCF_040631275.1 Streptosporangium sp. NPDC020145
TCGCAATCACGAAGGATCACGCGATGGCCGTCCTCATTCACGGCGCCACGCCATCTAGCTGGGGAAACTCATACACCACGTCCGTGGACGCAACCGAGGGTGCTCCCCGCGCACGCAGGGATGGTCCCGCGGGATCACGCTGCTGGTTGGCCGAGATGGTGTGCTCCCCGCGCACGCGGGGATGGTCCCCCGCGAGACATCCGAGACCTGCGCGATGTCTAGTGCTCCCCGTGCACGCGGGGATGGTCCCAAGCCCCAGGTCATCCGGGAAATCGCGCAGCAGTGCTCCCCGCGTATGCGGGGATGGTCCGTGCTCTGGGATGGCGCTTTGGTTGGCCAGGGGGTGCTCCCCGTGTATGCGGGGAAGGGTCGCGTTCGTTCGTTGGGCGTTGTGCGGTGTGACCTCTGCCGAAGGCTTGCCGGTGACCGGTCGGGGTGGGTGCGCCTGCCGTACCTGCGAGTGGGTGACGGTCCCGGCGTGAGGCGTCAGGTGAGGAGGTGCATGACCCTTTTCGCCTGGCGCCTCAGGGTGTCCGGTGGGTTGTGGGGGGTGGCCGGGCCGGTGGGGCCCAACTGGAGGAACCACAGCAGGGCGATGAGGCGGCGGAAGCCGTTTACGCGGTTGGCCTCTTCCAGGGTGAGGGTGAAGTGAGCCAGGAGTTTCTCCGCGTCGAGGGTGCCGTCGAGGCGGGAGATGTGTTCGACCACCTCGCCGAGTTCGAAGGCGCGGTCGTTGTGGCCGGAGTCCTCCCAGTCGACCAGCCGGATCCGGCGCTCGTGGTCGTCCCAGAGGTAGTTGGCGTGGTTGCCGTCCGCCAGGCCGATGACGGGTGGGAACGGGTTCACGGTGAGTTCGTCCGGGGCGGTCGAGGACAGCCAGGCGACTCCCGCGCGGTAGGCGTGCCGTACGAGAGGGTCGTCGCCGAGGTCGAGGCACCTGTCGGCCCAGGTACGGGCCTTGTTGACGGCCACGGCGGGACCCCAGGGGGCGGGCTGGAGCGTCCGCGCCACCGTGGCGGGAATCCGGTGGAGCCGGTTCAGGGCGGCGGCCAGCGCGCCGATCTGCTCGTCGGTGGCGTGTGTTCCGCGCAGGACACGGCCGGGGAGCCTGCTCATCGTGATCGTCGGTGGGTCGGCGCCGAGCGTGGCCCTCACGGGGGTGGGGGCGAGGCCGGGGGCGTGTTCGGCCAGGAGTGTCAGTGTCGTCCACTCCCGGTGTGGCTCTCCTCGGTCCCACGAGGCGTATCGCTTGGTCACGACGTTGTCGCCGAGTTCGAGGTCGTGGGTGCTGAACCGGTCGGCCATGCGTTCGCCGTACGCCTTCTCCGTTGTCCGGGATGGGACGGGACGAGGTTATCGAAGGGCGCCGTTCGGCAGACGGGAAACGTTCTTCTCGGGCGGGTCGGGTACGGCGGACATTCCGTGTCCTCACATGATCGGTATGACGTCTGCCCCGGTGGCGGGATCGGAACGGTCGGCCGTGCACGTATGTGACGGAGTTTCGGTCACTCGCCTTCCGGGTCGGTCTTTCGTGTGGAGAGGGAGGCGGCGATTAATGTCGCTCCGCCGGCGACGATGAGGACGGTGATCGGGATCCGGACAAGGCTCCTCGTGTCCGTGCAGCCGCTCTGAGGACCGATATTCCGAAACGATTCATCCTCGGACGTGAAATCGGTCTCGAAGAACACCGAACCGCATTCTCCTCCTTCTGCGGTGACGGGCATCATTCCGGCGAGGACGCCTGAACCCACCAACAGGAGGCCGATGAAAGCGAGCACCTTGGCGTTCATGCATTTCCCTTCGGTCGGTCCTGGTCGCAGCGGATCATTCCATGACGGCCCGTGCGGGGGAAGGCCGCCGGTGAAGGCGCCGTGGCCCTGGTTGGGCGCCGCCACCTGTCGACCCCTGGTGAACCGGGCCCGCCCCGTCCGTTCACCCATGCCGCCGGTTCGGTGAAGGCCGTCCGGTTGGCGAGTTTCCGGTCTGCCGTAACTCTTGGGGCGTGATTGTAAACGAGCCTTCCAAGCCATCCGTAAACGTTTCCATAGCGCCATTGCATGGAAATTTGTGGGGTATTCCAGATTCGAATTCGGGACCAGCTTGAGGGCAGGTTCAGGCCCATTTCATCCGGGCTCTCTGCAATCCCTTCACCCCCCGAGGGAACTGTGAGAGGAGTCATCGAGAGTGAACCGCATTCACAGGACAGGTGCGATCGCCATGCTGGCGGCGGCGGCCATGACCGCGGCCTCGACGTCCAGCGGCGCGCTCGCCGTCGCATCGGGTGCCGTGCCGTACGGCAAGGCCGCCTCCGCCGGTACGCCGGTGTTCGCCCCCTCCGACCCCCAGTCCCGCCTGCGGGCCGAGTCCGCGGCCGACGTGGCCATCGCGGCCCAGGCCAAGCGGCTTCACAAGGGAAGCGGCGAGACGCTGACCCTGGCCGAGAACGTCACGGGCGCGTTCGGCGTGCAGTATCTGCGGTATTCACGCACCTACAAGGGGCTGCCGGTGTACGGCGGCGAGGTCGTTGTGGGCACCGACCGGTCGGGCGGCGTGGTCCAGCAGGTGACCACCGGGCAGACGGCCGACATCACCGTCGGCACCGTGGCGAAGGTCACCGGCGAGCGGGCCGTCGCGATCGCCCGATCCCAGCTCGCCACCGTGGAGAGCGCGGGCGTGCCCGCGTTGGTGGTCCACGCCACCACGGCGACACCCCGGCTGGCCTGGGCGGTCGACGTGTCCGGCGCGACCACGAGAGGCCCGAGCGTGCTGCACGTCTTCGTGGACGCCCGCACCGGCGCGGTGATCGACAAGGTGGACGAGGTCAGGGAAGGTACGGGAAACAGCTACTACAACGGCAACCCCGTCACCATCTCCACGTCCGGATCGTTCGGGTCGTACACCATGTCCGACCTGACTCGGCCGGGCCTCAAGTGCGGCAACCAGAGCGGGCAGGTGTACGCCCGAGCCTCCGACTCGTGGGGCAACGGCACCGGGACCGACCTCGTGACGGCCTGCGTGGACGTCATGTTCGCCGCGCAGACCCAGTGGAACATGCTCAAGAACTGGCTGGGTCGTAACGGTCACGACGGATTGGGCCACGGCTTCCCCGGCCGGGTCGGCCTCAACGACGTCAACGCGTTCTGGAACGGCAGTTACACCAGCTTCGGCCACTCCAGTGACAACCTGCGCCAGGTGACCTCGCTGGACACGGTGGGCCACGAGTACGGGCATGCCATCTTCCAGGGAACGCCGGGCGGAGCGGGCAGCGGTGTCGAGACCGACGGCCTGAACGAGTCCGCGGGCGACATCTTCGGCGCGCTGACCGAGGCGTACGCCAACGAGCCCGTCACCCTCGACCCGCCGGACTACATGGTCGGTGAGGAGGTCAACCTGGTGGGAACCGGGCCGATCCGCTACATGTACAACCCCTCCCTCGCGGGCGACCCGAACTGTTACCCGTTGCCTTCGAACATCGATCCCCACAAGGCTGCGGGGCCGCAGAACCACTGGTTCTACCTGCTGGCCGAGGGCAGCAACCCCGGAGGCGGCAAGCCCAGCTCCCCGATCTGCTCGGGCGGGCCGGTGGAGGTGGTCGGCATCGGCATCCAGAAGGCGGGATTGATCTTCATGGGAGGGCTGCAGGGCAAGACCCAGCCGTGGACCCATCGCGCGTCGCGCATCGCCACGCTCAGGACGGCCAAGACGCACTTCAACTGCTCCTACGAGTTCAGCGCGACCAAGGCCGCGTGGGACGCCGTCGGCGTGCACGCCCAGTTCCTCGAACCGACCTGCCCGTAGCGCACACGTGACGGCCACAGGAGGGCCCCGGACGGGAATCGGCACGCGTCCGGGGACACTCCTGGAGCCGCCCTGGCGCCGTCAGTAGTACCCCTTCTGTCCGTCGAGGAGTTCGCGCATCGCGTCCAGGTGGCCGACGTGGCGGGCGGTCTCCTCGACCATGTGGATCAGGATCCACCGCAGGGTCGGGGCGTAGTCCGGCTGCCCGCCGACGTCGTCCAACGAGTGGGCCGCGGTGATCTCGTTCGAACGCGCGTACTGCGCCTCGAACTCGTCCAGCAGCCGGGCCAGCGGTACGCCGTCGGCCATCATGTCGGCGTTGAACGGCAGATCCTTCCGGAACTGCGGGTTCGTCTCCTCGGGCTCACCGAGGAAGATCACGTTGAACCAGCAGTGCTCGGTCCACCGCATGTGCGAGACCAGCCCGGCCGGTGTCATCAGCGGAGACTCCGGCAGCACGGCACGGTGCTCGTCCTCGGCCCGCAACCCCTCCAGCTTGTGGCGCACCAGCACCCGCTGCAGGTCCAGCCACCCGACCAGCTGGGTCCGCTCATCCGCGACGAGGGGAGGCCGTCGCTCGTAAAGGCTCATGCCCGGAACCTAACCGCCGGACAGGCCCGCCGTACGGCCGGAGCGGACGTCGATCGTCAGGCCCGGGGGAGCCGCAGGACCAGCCGTGTCTGCGGGCCGTCTCCGACGCTGAGGTCGCCGCCGTGGTCGCGGGCGATGTCCCGGGCGATGGGCAGCCCGAGCCCGGTCCCTCCGGCGTCGCGTGAGCGGGTGCGGTCAAGCCGGGTGAACCGTTCGAACACCCGCTCCCGCATCTCCGGTGGAATCCCCGGACCGTCGTCCACGACCTCCAGTACGGCCTCGTCGCCGTGGCCCCGTACGACCACCCGCACCATCGAGTCGCCGTACCGGTCGGCGTTGGACAGCAGGTTGGTGAACAGGCGGGCCAGCCGCAGCCGGTTGCCCCGCACGTACACGCCGGGCTCGACGTCCAGTGTCAGTGAGAGCCGGCAGGGCCGCCGCCCGCTCTCGTCCTCGACCATTCGTCCCAGGTCGAAGCGCTCCTGCGAGACGGGCGCCCCCGCGTCGAGCCGGGCCATGAGCAGCAGGTCCTGCACGATGTCGGCCAACCGCTGCACGTCGTCCAGGGCCGCCCGCCAGTCGGCCTCGGTACGCTCCTCCATCCCCGCCTCCAGGCGCACCATCAGACCGCTGATCGGGGTGCGCAGCTCGTGGGAGGCGTCGGAGACGAAGCGGCGCTGCCGTTCGACGGCGTTCTCCAGCCGGTTCAGCGTCTCGTTGGCCGTGGCGGCCAGTTCGGCCACCTCGTCCCCGGTGGACGGAACCTCGACACGTCCGCTGAGGTCCTCGGCGCTGAACCGTTCCAGGGCTTGCCTGATCCGTTCGACGGGTGCCAGGACGCGGCCGACGCCGTACCAGGCGCCCCACCCCATCAGGGCCAGGAGCAGCGCGGACGAGCCGAACAGAAGGGCGGGCAGGAGGGGCGAGTTCACCATGAACGGTTCTTCCATGGCGGCGTAGGCCACGACCGGGCCGTACACGGTGGCGCGGTTGCTGGTGCCCACGATCACCATGCAATGTGACCCCGCGCACACCCGGTCGTCGACCCGCGAGTCGCCTCCGGTCGGCCTGGCCCGCGTCAGTGGCGGACGGCCCTCCAACCTGCGGGAGGAGACCAGGACACGGCCCTGGTCGTCCACGATCTGCAGGAGCCGGACGTCGCCCTGCGGTGGGATCTGCCCGGGGAACCGCCGGTCGTCGATCATGGTGGTGAGGTGGCGGCTGGCGGCGGCGGCCTGGTCGGTGAGCTGGGCCCGCACCCGCGCCGGGTAGGTGACCGAGATCGTCGCCGCTCCACCCAGGATGACCAGGCCGAACGCGACCACCGTCGTGATCGTCATCCGGGCTCTGATGGAGTGAGCGCGCGCCATGTGTCCGACTGTGCCAGGACCACCACAAACACCAGGTCAAATGCCCTTCCGGGGGTGAACTCGTGGTCGAAAGGTCACCGGCCGAGTGGTACGGCTTCCGCACCCTGACGACCTTCATGGGGTTTGGGCGTGGGGCCTGGACGTGAAAATCGACGATGGACAAAGCTCTACGTGTTTGATTCATTACATAAGGTGTTGGAAATGCTTGAGTGATCTTCCCGAATCGGTCGAAAAGGAAAAATCACGATGAAGGCAACGATCTCCACCGTACGAATCGCCGCCGGTCTGTGCGCCCTGGCAGTCAGCGGGGCGATGCCGGCCGTCGCCCCCGCCGCGTCGGCGGCGACCTCGGTCCCCGCCCCGTTGTTCAGGGCGAAGCTGATGGTCAACCACAGCGGCAAGTGCCTGGACGTCCCCGGCGCGAACCAGGCCGCCGGGCAGCCCGTACAGCAGTGGCACTGCTACGACGCCCCCGACAACCAGACGTGGAACCTCGTCGCCGCCTACAACAGCGACCTCGCGGACGGGTTCGTCGCGGACAACTACTACACGATCCGCGCCCAGCACAGCGGCAAGTGCCTGGAGGTCCAGGGAGGGGCCACCACTGACCAGGCGTCCGTCATCCAGCAGGCCTGCGACACCACCTACCGCACGACCCAGCAGCAGTGGAAACTCGTCCAACGGCCCAACGGCTACTTCAGCCTGGTCGCCCGTCACAGCGGCAAGTGCCTGACGGTCCCGCGAGGCAACCTCACCGACGGCGTCCTCGTGGTCCAGCAGGACTGTTCGAACGACCTGCCCTACCAGGAGTGGAAGCTCCTCTGAACCACCTGTCATGACCGGCCGCCGCGCTGTGGAACCGCTGACAGGTCCTCGCGCGGCGACCGGTGGGTGTCGGTACCGGCTGACAAGATGACCGCCATGCCTTACGACCCCGCCCCAGCCCCGGTCCGCGAGGAGTTCCACGGTCTTCTAGAGCACCTCGACGCCGTTCGGAGTCGGCCTTCCGGCCGTGTCCTCACGGGCATCACCGACCTTGACGCCCTTCTCGTCTCCCTGAGTCCCGGCACCCTGTCCGTCGTGGCCTCCCGTCCCGGTGTGGGAAGCACGACCCTGCTGCTCGCCTTCTGCCGAGGCGCCGCCCTCACCGACGACACTCCTACTCTGCTGGTCAGCTACGAGTCCTCCCGGCGTGACCTGCTCACCCGCATCGCTTCGGCCGAGGCCCGCGTCAGCCGGCACGCGATACGCCGCGGCACCCTGAACGACATCGACCGCGACAGGCTCGCCCAGGTGACACCCCGCATCGCCGAAGCCCCGCTGTTCCTGGCCACTCCCGCCGACTGGACCCTGGGCGAGCTGAGCGCCCGCATCACCCGTGCCTGCACCGACGAGCCCGCGGCCCGCCTGGTCGCCGTCGACGGCCTGCGGCACATCCGCCCCGACACGCGCGGCGGCACCCACGAGCAGGAGATCGCCGAAACCGTCCAGACCCTCAAGGCGCTCGCCGTACGGCTGGAGGTCCCCATCATCGTCTCCACCGACCTCGACCTCCCGTCCGAGGCGGGTTCCAACCGGCCGCCGGACATGTACACCGACCTGTGCGCTCCCGTCGCCCGCACCGCCGACCTTGTCGTCCTGGTGCACCGCGACGACGCAGCCGAGCGCGAGTCCTCCCGTGCGGGGGAGGCCGACCTGATCGTGGCCAAGGACCGCAACGGCCCCACGGCCTTGGTCACCGTGGCCTTCCAGGGGCACTACGGTCGCTTCGTCGACATGCCACATGATGTGGACATGCCTCCGCACGGCTGATGTTCCGGCTCGCGGTGGGGCGGACGGCCGCGCGCTGTCGGGTTGTTGGCGAAGGGGTTTTCGATGATCGGCAGGCTGCAGTGCGTGGTTCTGGACTGCCCGGACGTTCTGGAACTCGCACGGTTCTACCGGGCGCTTCTGGGCGGCGTGGTCAATCGGCCCGATCCTCGGTGGGCGGTCGACGACGACTTCTCGACCCTGCACACCGGTTCTGGTCTTGTGCTCGCGTTCCAGCGGGTGGAGGACCACCGGCCGCCCCGATGGCCTGACAGCGCGCACCCGCAACAGTTCCACCTGGACATCGACGTCCCCGACCTCGACCGGGCCCAGAACGAGGTCCTCAGCCTCGGCGCCACCCTGCTCCACACGGACCCCCGAGGCTGGAGGATCTTCGCAGACCCGGCGGGTCACCCGTTCTGCCTGCTCAGGGGGTGAGGCGGGGGCCTGCTGTGAACCGTCCCCACGTGCGCGGGGACGGCCCCAACTAGACAGGATCGACGCCCACCACTGGAAAGTGCTCCCCGCGCACGCGGGGATGGTCCCCCGGGGTTGATCGGGAGCGTGATGTCGTACTGGTGCTCCCCGCGCATGTAGGGATGGGGTCGTAGGGTCGGGGGATGTTGGTTTGGGTTAATGGGCCTTTTGGGGGCGGGAAGACGCAGACGGCTCATGAGCTTCGGCGGCGGTTGCCGGGCAGTGTGATCTGTGATCCGGAGCATGTCGGGTTCGGTCTGCACCGGATGCTGCCGCCGGAGCTGCGGGGCGACTTCCAGGACCTTCCCGCCTGGCGGCACGGGGTTCACGAAATGCTTGAGCTGGTCCTCGGCAAGTACGACGGGCCGGTGATCGTGCCGATGACGGTCGTGGAGCCGGAGTACTTCGGGGAGATCGTCGGCCGACTGCGGGAGAACGGCCACGACGTACGGCACTTCGCGTTGCTGGCCGACCGGGCGACCGTGTTGCGGCGGTTGCGTGAGCGCGGCTTCGGCCAGGTCGTGCGGTTCTTCGCAGGGCGCAAGGTCGCACTGAGGAGGGAGAGCTTCGCCGTGGCCAAGCTCGACCGGTGCCTGGAGCGGTTGCGCGGTGAGGAGTTCGCCGAGCACATCTGGACCGACCACATCACCGTCGCCCAGGTCGCCGACCGGATCGCCGCCTCGACCGGCCTGAAGCTCGCCCCGAACACCGACGGCCGACTACGGGGTCGTGTCCGCCGGGCGGCGACGGGCCTCAGGCACATTCGTTTCGACTGAGCGCCGCCTCGGTACGTGAGCGGACCGTCTCCCGGGGGTCAGGCGCATTCGTTTCGACTGGGTGTTTCCGTACGTTTCCGAGGGTGAGGCGAATTCGTGGCAGGTGGAAAATTCTTCCCGGGAGGCTGAAAATCGCCTTCGGAAAATAGAATGATATTCATGGAGGACGAAAAGGGGTACACGGAACGGCACGCTCTGTCATTCGGGGGTGTCGCCCAGGTTTACGACGACGCCCGGCCGGATTATCCGGACGAGCTTTTCGAGTACATCGCGGGAAGGCTCCCCGGGCCGAAGGTGCTCGAAGTCGGGGCGGGCACGGGGAAGGCCACGATGGGGCTTGTCGACCAGGGGCTCACGGTGACGGCCGTGGAGCCCGATCCCCGGATGGCGGCCATCCTGCCGAGCCGCGCCGGGGGGCAGGTCGGGGTCGAGGTGGCGACCTTCGAGTCGTTCGCGGCGGCCGGGCCGTACGACGGGCTGGTCAGCGCGCAGGCCTGGCACTGGACCGACCCGGAGACCCGGATGGACCGGGCCGCCGCCCTGCTGCGGCCCGGCGGGTTCCTGGGGCTGGTCTGGAACTGCGGCCCGCTCAGGCAGGAGGAGGTCGTCGCCGCGATCCGCGCGATCTACGACGACTTCGGGCTGTCCGACCTTGAGCGGCCCGCCGAGCCGATCACCGGGGCCGAGGCCGAGGTGATCCAGGATCCGGAGACCTGGCCGGGCGACGAACTCGACGCGCATCCCGGGTTCGAATATCTCGGCAGCGTCCTTTTTTCGTGGCAGGAGACGCTCAGGGCCGCGGAATTCGGCGCCTACCTGCGTTCGACGTCCTATTTCCAGACACTTGGGCCGGAGAGAGGTGAGTCCCTGATCGGGAGAATAACCACGATGATTCACCGGGATTTCGACGACCTGGTGACCGTCGACTGGACCACACAGTGTTATGAGGCCGTGAGGCTGGGCTGAACCAGGGCTCCGGACTCCATCGCGACCCAGATCGCGCCGTCGGGCCCGACCGTGAGCCCATGGGGTTCGGCGCCCTCCAGGGGATACTCCTCGATCCGGCCCTCGGTGGTGACGCGGCCCAGCTTGCCCGCGCCCCACTCGGTGAACCAGAGGGCGCCGTCCCGGCCGGTCACGATGGCGTGCGGCCTGGCGGCGCGGTCGGGCAGCGGGAACTCGCTGATCGCGCCGGAGGTGTCGATCCTGCCCACCTGGCCCGCGCCGATCTCCACGAACCACAGGGCCTCGTCCGGTCCGGCGCAGATGCCCACCGGGGCGGCGCCCGGTGTGGGCAGCGCGTACCGCGTCACCTCGCCGTCGAC
Source organism: Streptosporangium sp. NPDC020145 (assembly GCF_040631275.1). Taxonomy (NCBI): domain Bacteria; kingdom Bacillati; phylum Actinomycetota; class Actinomycetes; order Streptosporangiales; family Streptosporangiaceae; genus Streptosporangium; species Streptosporangium sp. NPDC020145. The sequence continues at coordinate 10,147 of NZ_JBEXZT010000030.1, forward strand.
GGTGACGCGGCCGATCGCGTCGCCCTGGTTGAGGGTGAACCAGAGCGCGCCGTCGGGTCCCGCCGTGATCGCCGACGGCATCGCGCCCTCGGTCGGCAGCCGGTGGAGGGTGATGTCGCCCGACGTGGTGATACGTCCGATCCGGTCGCCCTGGAGCTGGGTGAACCACATGGCCCCGTCGGGGCCCGCGGCGATGCCGTACGGCGACTGCACGTCGAAGGCGGTGACCGTGCCGTCCAGGGTGATCCGCCCGATCCGGCCACCGGCGAACTCCGTGTACCACAGCGCCCCGTCGTGCCCCGCGGTGATCACCGTGGGCTGACCGTCGGCGGGATCGAGCTGGAAGATCGTGGGTTCCTCGCCCGGCACGACCCGCCCGATCCGCCCCTGATGGACGAGCGTGAACCACAGCGCGCCGTCGGAACCGGTGACGACGCCGTAAGGTGAACCATTGATCAACATATGTCGCCCCCTGAGAGTTCGATCTCCGTGCCGGTGAAACGGCGCCGCAGCGCCCGGTCGTGCGTGACCACCACGAGTGCGCCGCCGTAGCCGTCGAGCGCCTCTTCGAGCTCCTCGACCAGAGTGAGCGAGAGGTGGTTGGTGGGCTCGTCGAGCAGCAGCAGGTCGTGCTCGCCCGCCAGCAGTACGGCCAGCGCCAGCCGTCGCCGCTGTCCCACCGACAGGGCGCCGACCTTGAGTTCGAGCGCCTCCGGAGGGAACAGGCCGGTCGCCAGCAGCGCCTCCTCCTCTCCGCCGTAGGTCTCGATGACCGTCCTGTCCGGATCGAACGCCACCTCCTGCGGGAGGTAGCCGGTCCGTGCGCCCGCCTCGGCCGCGATCGCGGCGAGCAGCGTCGACTTGCCCGCGCCGTTGGGCCCGTGGATGAGCAGCCGGTCGCCCGCCGCGATCCGCAACCGGTCGAGGCGCACGAGCGTGCCCGTACGCCCACCGGCGGGCGCGAACGTGCCGTGGAAGCGCAGTGGCCTGGGCGGGCGTGGGACCGGGTTCTCCTCCAGGCGGCGCAGGCGCTCCTGGGCCTGCCGTACGCGTGAGGCCACCGAGCTCTGCACGCGCCCGGCGTTGCGGTCGTAGGCCATCTTGTTGTTGTCCTTCATGGCCCGGCCGACGGCGACGCGGTGCGCGGTGGTCGTGGCGAACTCCTTGACCTGCCGGATCTCCTCCCGCCAGTCGGCGTGGGCCTGTTCCCGGCGCAGCCTGGCCGCCGCCTTCTCGGCGAGGAACCCGCTGTAGCCGCCGCCGAACCTGGTCGTCGTGCCGTCCTCGACTTCGAGGATCGCCGTCGCCACCCGGTCAAGGAAGGTCCGGTCGTGTGAGACCGTCACCACGGTGCCCCTGTGCTCGCGCAGCCGGTCCTCCAGCCAGGTCACCGCCGCCTCGTCGAGGTGGTTGGTCGGCTCGTCGAGCAGCAGGATCTCCGGCGAGGCCGCCAGCACGCACGCCAGCCCCAGCCGCGCCTGCTCGCCGCCGGACAGGCTCGACAGCACGCGTGAGCGCTCGATCCGTGACAGACCCAGCCCGTGCGTCGCCTTGTCCACCCGGGCGTCGGCCTCGTAGCCGTCTCTGGCCTCGAACGCGGTGAGCAACTCGCCGTACCTGTCCATGTCCTGTGCCTCGGCGGCCTCCTGGATGTCGCGTTCGAGCGCGCGCAGCTCGGCCAGGGCGGCGTCGATCGCCTGCTGGACGGTGTGGTCACCCGGCAGGCCGAGGGTCTGGCTCAGATAGCCGACGCCACCCGCCGCCGAGACCGTCACCTCGCCGTCGTCCGGCGTCTCCGTCCCGGCGATGATCCGGAGCAGCGTGGACTTGCCGGAACCGTTCTCGCCCACGATCCCCGCGCGTTCGCCGGGGCGGACGCTGAGGGTGACCTGGTTGAGGACCCGGCGTTCGCCGTAGGACTTCGAGACTCCTTTGAGGGAGAGCTGTGTGGTCAGTGAAGAACTCCAATCGCAACTCGTGTTGCTTTAGGCTAGCAGGGTCAAGGCGCCTAATGCAACTGGAGTAGACTTTGGAGCAGCGTCCCGGTGGTCGCAGCGCTCGCGTGCGCGACGCCGTACGGCAGGCGACCCTCGCCGAACTGGCCGAACGCGGTTACGGCGGACTGACGGTGGAGAACGTGGCGATCCGCTCAGGTGTCCACAAGACGACCGTGTACCGCCGCTGGGGGAGCGTGGAGGGGCTGATCGCGGACGCGCTGGAGCTCGCGCGTGAGGAGCCGTGGCCGATGCCCGACACCGGCTCCTTCCAGGAGGACCTGCGGGAGATCGTCCGGCTGGTGCAGAGCGGGTTCGCCGACCCCGTCGCAGGCCCGGTCTCCGCCGCGTTCGTGACGGCCGCCGTGCAGAACGGCGACGCCGCGCGATCCCTGCACGACTTCTTCACGGCCCGCCACGAGCAGGCGGCCGAGGTGGTACGGCGGGCCGTCGAACGGGGCGAGGTGCCCGCGGGCACGGACGGCGCCGACGTGATCAGGACGGCCGTCGCCCCGGTCTACTACCGGCTGTTCGTCACCCACGAGCCGGTCACCGAACACGACGCGGTACGCGCTGCCGACGCCGCTGCCGCCGCCGCCCGCGCGGGCGTCTTCTCGGCACTCCAGCCGTAGACCCTGACCACGGCCCGCGAACGGCCCGCCGTCGGCGACGGCCGATCCGGGCACGGATCGACGTGGGTCTCCCGCGCTTTTTGGGAGAGACGTGCGCCAGGCCCCCGGGTTTCCCGAGCCCCGGGGGCCACTCGCATCCAGGGATGCCCTTACCCGGCGGCTCCCAACAGCACTGCCGATCCCTGGCTCCCGAACCTCGTGTGGTGGGTGGGGGAAGATGCCGTTTCCGCCCTCCCACCGACCGAGGAGACCCCGCTGAGACGGGGGACGCCGTTGCCCGTCCCGGGAGGCACCGCAGTCCTTTCCGTACTCCACGAGGTGGGAGGGCGTCATGGACAACTCTGTGCCGACGGCGGACGCCGAACAATCCGGGACGACATCCGTAGGGGTACGTGGTTTTTGCCCGCCGTACCCACGGACCCCACCGACCCCACGACCCCGTGGCTCCCGGTCCACGATCCCCCGTGAAGAAGGGTCAGTCGTCGAGTAGGTCGGTTCTGGATTGTTTGCCGAGTTTCTTGAGGGTCCTGGCGACGTGTTGTTCGACCGTACGGGGAGACAGGAACAGCGCCTGGGCGATCTCGCGGTTGGTCCGGCCCTTCGCCAGCAGTCTGGCCACGTCCTGTTCGCGGGGGGACAGCACGTCGCCGTACCCCCGGCGGCCCCGTTTGGACGGTTTGACCGTGCCGTGGCTGCGCAGGCGGTACCTGCACCGGTCGGCGTCGCGGGGCGCGCCCATCGCGGCGAAGTCGTCGGCCAGCGCGGACAGTTCCTCGGTCGCCCGCGCCGCCTCGGCGCCGCCCCGGTCCATCCGGCACAGCGCGGCCTGTTCGGCGGCCAGCGCCGCGTAGTACGGCGCGGGCAGCGCGCGGTAGAGGTCCCTGGCCCGTTCGTAACCGTCGAGGGCCAGGGCCGGGTCGCCGGAGGCCCGGGCCAGCCAGGCCCCGGCCATCTCCAGCGCGGCGGCGGCCATCGGGGTGTCCTTGCCCTTGATATTGCGTTCCAGTTCCCGGGTGAGCTGCCTGGCGTCGTCCGTCCTGCCGACCTCGACGAGTACGGCGACCGCGACGGGGACGAGTTCCCCGGTCCAGGACCAGACGCCCTTCGCACGCGCGACGGCCAGGCCGCGTTCGATCTCGGCCAGGGCGAGCGCGTTCTGCCCCTGGGCGAGCCTGAGCCTGGCCAGGCCGGCGAAGCCGCCGATGGCGATCGGGGTGATGGCGTCGTGCGGGGCGGCGACGCCGGTCACGGCCAGGCGTTCCTCCGCCTCCTCCCAGTCGCCACGGACGATCGCCAGCGAGCCGAGGACGAGGGAGAGTTCGCTGGCGACGGGGAACAGGTCGTGGTACTCGTCGAGCAGGTCGGTGGCGCGTTCGGCCAGGCCGTTCCACTCGCCGAGGAACCAGGAGAGCCTGGTCTGGGTGGCGCGGGCGGTGCTGACGACGAACGGCGCCCCGGAGTCGATGGCCAGCCGCAGGCCCGTCTCCAGCAGGGTCCTGGCCTGGTCGTGGTGGCCGACGCAGGTGCAGGCGTCGGCCATGTTGCAGTGCACGCGGGCGAGGTGCCGCTGTTCGCCGGTGGTCAGCGGGGCGGGGGGCGACAGGAACGCCAGCTCCCGCAGGACGCTCGGGTCGCCGGTCTGTATCAGCGACGACAGGTGGTTGGCCAGCAGGGACAGGCGCACCTCGCCCTCCGCGGCCCTGATCAGCTCGCGCAGCCGTTCCCGCCACAGCAGGACCTGTGCCACCGGAGCCGTGCCGTAGAAGGGCTGCGCCAGGACGGAGACCCCTCTGGCGAGCAGGTGGGGGCGTTCGCCGAGCTCGTCGAGGGCCGTCTCGATCACGGCGCGGCCCGCTTCGAGACCGCCGATCTGCCGCACCAGGAGCATGCCGAGGAAGAGCCGCACCTCGCCCCTGGCGGCGGTCGAGAGCCGGGGGTCGCTCAGCAGCCGTTCCAGGGTGGCCACCGGGTCGTACTGGTCGAGACCGGTGTGCGCGACCTGGCCGAGTTTGACCGCCAGCCGGTCGACGTCACGGGCGGGCAGCCCCGGGTATCCCAGCAGGCGCTGGAGCAGTCCGGTGGCCGCCGAGACGTCGCCGACCTGCGCGGCCAGGTCGGCGGCCCGCTCGCCGTAGCGCAGCGCGAGCGCGGCGTCCCCGGCGTGGTGGCTGTGTTCCGCCATCCGTACCACGGGCCTGGGGACGCGGTGTTCGAGCGCCCGCAGCGCGCGGGCGTGCAGCCGCTGCCTGTCGTAGCCGGGCAGCGTGTCGTAGACGGCCTGCCGGGCCAGCGAGTGGCGGTAGCCGTAGGAGCGCTCGTCGATCTCGTACAGCACGCCGTTGCCGAGCGCGGAGGCCAGGGCCTCGTGACAGCGCCGTTCGGTCAGCCCGGCGACCTCGCTCAGCAGCCCGGCGTCGACGGGCGTCTCCAGTACGGCCGCCGCCTGCGCGAGCCGTACGGCGGGCAGGGGCATGCCGGTGAGGCGTTCGGCCATGGCCTCCCGCAGCAGCACCGGGACCTCGACGTTCTCCAGCAGTTGCCGGGTCGCCCGGCCGCCCTCGGCCGAGTCGCGCAGGGCGAGCAGGGTCTCCTCGACGACGAAGGGGATGCCGGCCGTGCGTTCGTACAGTTTTCCGGCGAACCGGGTGGAGATGGTCCTGCCGAGGAGGGCGGCGGCCAGGACGCGCACCTGGGCGCGGTCGAGGGGGCGCAGGTTCACCAGGATGCTCGCCGCGCCGGGCGGGGGACGGTAGGCGCTGCCCAGCGGCACCCCGCCGGGCACGTCCTCGCGCCGGTAGGTGACCACGATCGACAGGTTGCGCGGCAGGTCGGCCATCAGGAAGCGGAGCAGGTGCCGTGAGCCGTCGTCGGCCCACTGGAGGTCCTCGACGACGAGCAGCGCGGGCCCGACGCCGGAGAGCAGTTCCCTGACGGCGCGGAACAGCCGGTGGCGTTCCGACCGTGGGTCGCCGGTCGGCTCCGGCGCCTCGGGCAGGTAGGCCGACAGTTCGGGCAGCAGCGCGCGCAGCACGCCGGTGACCGGGTTGAGCCGGTTGCGGGCCAGGGAGGGCGGGACGGGCGGGTGGGCGAGACCGCCGAGCGCCTCGATGACCGCGCCGTAGAGGAACGGCTCCCGCAGCGACTGGCAGCGGCCGAGCATGATGCGCAGGTTCCGCAGCGGGGGACGGCCGAGCAGCTCTCTCAGCAGCCTGCTCTTGCCGACTCCGGCCTCGCCCTCGATCATGGCCACCGCGGGCTGTTCGGAGAGCGTCGCGGTCAGTGACTCCAGCTCGGTCTCACGTCCCACGAGGACGGGTGACGCCGTTCGCGCCGGACCGTACGCCTCGTGCCTTGGAGCCGTGGCCATCGCATGCCCCTGTCCGCATCGCCGTGCAGCACCACGTGGAGTGAAAGCGTAAGTGAACTCATAGTGGTTGTGAACACCAGTTTTTCGGTGGATTACGTAGCTCTACGGAGGTTCCTACGGATTGCGTTGTGTTGGTCCCAGGGAGATGGTGCTTCGGTACGGCTGTTGGGCATCCCCTGACGTTCGGACGGGGGGTATGACGAGGAGACGATGAGGACGCGAAATGTCCATGACGGCGCATCGGCAATCTCGTCCGTGCGTGTTCCTTGAGGGTGAGTGCCGGGAGAGGACCCCGGGGCGGTGGGCGACCTGCTGGGCGAGGTGCTGGGCGGCGCGTTGGGACGCGAGCTGGGACGCCCGGTGGGGTACGGTCCGCCCGGTCGGCCTGCGCGCGTTCGCGGCCACGCCCTCCTCGGTTCCCGACGCCCGTGCGTGGGTGCGTGAGCTGCTTGAGGACCTTGACGGCGCGTCCTGCGCCGACCTCCTCGACGACGTGTTGCTGCTGCTGAGCGAGGTGGTCACCAACGCCGTCGTGCACTCCGACTCGGCACGCCACGAGGAGGGGCTGGTGACGGTGCGTGTCGGCGTGGGCAACGGCACGGTCCACGTCGAGGTGCTCGACGCCGGATCGGCGACGGGCGGCCCCACCGTACGGGAGGCGACGGCGGACGGCCTCGGCGGCCGGGGGCTGTTCCTGGTCGACCTGCTGTCGGCCGACTGGGGCTCGCACTGCGGCGACATGGGCGGCGCCGTGTGGTTCAGGGTCGGCGCCGACCACTCCAGGAGAAACACCCTGACGGGCTGATTTCCCGTAAGGGACACGTCGTCCGGCGGGACTCGCTTCCCTCCCGTCGATAGCATGGGGCGCGTGGGAAGGCGCTGATGCTTACAAGACTAGAGGTCGACGGATTCAAGAATCTCCTGCAGTTCGAGGCGGATCTTGGCCCTTTCACGTGTATCGCGGGCGTCAACGGCACCGGAAAGTCGAATATCTTCGACGCCATTCAATTCATCAGTCTCCTGGCGGACAAGCCTCTGATCGAAGCAGCCCAGGAGGTTCGCGGTGTTCACGGTGAACGCCTGGGTGATCCGCGCGATCTTTTCTGGAACGGATACTCCGGTTCTCGTCACACGATGCGGTTCGCGGCGGAGATGATCGTTCCAAGTGAGGTCGAAGATGATTTCGGCCGTCTTGCCATGCCTACGACCACCTTCCTGCGCTACGAGCTGGAGATCGGCTACATTCCCCCAGGGGGGATCGAGAAGATCGGCCGCCTCAGCCTTCTGGCGGAGAACCTCCGGCACATCAAGCTGGGGGACGCGCCGGACAGGCTCCGTTTCCGGCACAGCGCCGGTCGTTTTCGTAAGGCGGTGCTTCACGGGCGCAGGGCGGGCACCGCCTTCGTCTCGACGACGAAGGACGCCGACGGTCAGCCGATCATCAGCATTCACCAGGACAGCGGCAACAGGTTGAAGGAGATTCCCGCTGCCGCGTTCCGGGCACCCGCGACGGTCGTGAGCACCGTCACGAGCACTGAGGATCCCACCATTCTGGCCGCCCGGAGGGAAATGCAGTCCTGGCGGCGGCTGGCCCTCGAACCCTCCGCGCTCCGCACGGCTGACCGCTACGTCGACCAGCGGCAGATGGACCCGACGGGGCGGCATCTCGCGGCGGCGCTTTTCCGCATCGCCTACGAGGACGGTGACCCGGAGCGGGTCTACGCGAGGGTCGCCGGTCGGCTGGCCGACCTGTCGGGTGTCGACGTCAGAGGGCTTCGGGTCGACCACGACGACGTGCGGGAACTGTTCACGGTGCAGCTCGTCGAGTCGGGTGGGCTCGTCCTGCCCGCGAGGAGCCTGTCCGAGGGGACCCTCCGCTTTCTGGCCCTCTGTGTTCTCCTGGAGGATCCGTCGGTCGAAGGGCTTCTGTGCATGGAGGAGCCGGAGAACGGCATACATCCGGCGAATCTCAATGCGATGGTTCATCTGGTGGAAGATCTGGCGGTTGACGCCGAGGAGGCGCCGGGTCCGGACAATCCATTCCGACAGGTGATTGTGAACACCCATTCGCCCGCGGTGGTCCAGTTGGTCGATCCCCAGGACCTTCTTTTCGCCGAGGCAGATATCCGACAGGCACCGGACGGCACGATGACGCGCGCTCTCCAACTGCGCCCTCTCGCGGGTTCCTGGCGGGACAATGAGAATTCGACGGGCAGGGCCGTTACCAAGGCGGATATACTGCCTTACCTTACGGCCCCGCCCGGAGCTCAACTCACCCTGGGGATCGCGTGATTCTGCGTGTCTTGTTTCTTGGCGAAGGAAGCAGTGACGGCGGTATCACAACTCATATCAGGCGTATAGCGACCGAATACGGTTTCAGGGTCGTCGTCACCGATCCCCTCACGGAGAGATTCCCCCAGTCGCGCCAGAGGACGGTCAGGTCGAAACTGGAGACGATCAAGGAGATCGGCGGCGTCTACGAGCTGGTGATCGTCCACCGTGACGCCGACGGCGACGGCAGGGAGCGTCGTCTGCATGAGATCAGACAGGCCGTCGAGGCGGTCATGCCGGACACTCCCTTCATGGGAGCCATCCCGATTCGCATGACCGAGGCGTGGCTCATGTTGGACGAGCGCAACATCCGGCAGGTCGCGGGAAACCCGAACGGCAAGATGGACCTGGGGCTCCCGAAGCCGGCGTTCGTGGAGAGGATTCCGGACCCCAAGGCCATGCTCGCCGAGAAACTCGCTCTGGCCTCGGGGCTGTCCGGCCGGAGGCTGGACAAGTTCAAGAAGCGTTTTCCCGAGCATCGCCGTCAGTTGCTGGACCGCATCGACCCGTTGGGTCCCATCTGTGAGGTCTCCTCGTGGAGAAGCTTCAACGAGGACCTTCTGGCCGGTCTGAGCCAGGCGGCCGGTCTGAGTTCGGGCTGATTCCCTGTCCGGTCAGACGCCGAGTTCGTCGCAGAGGTCGGCGTAGCGGTCCAGGTGGTCGGGGTTGCTTCGGTAGGTGCCGAGGCCGATCGTGTCGAACTCGTCCATCGGGGGTTTCGCCTGGACGCCGAGCAGGGCGAGGGCGTCGTTGATCGAGGCCTGGTCGGCCGTCAGCCGTCGCTCACCGGCGAACGCCACGGCCCACTGGTCGCCGAAGCCGGCGAAGTACTCGGTCTGGATGATCCCGAACCGTGGCTCCTCGGCGCCGGTCACCTCGCGGACGAGGTCGCACAGCACCGTCTCGCCGGGGAAGGTGGCGGGGAGGCCGTCGGGCAGGTCGAGTCGTGTGTCACGGTCCCGGGTCGCGGCCCAGTAGGCCGAGAAGTAGTGGTCGATCGGGAGGACGCTGACGCCGTCGCGCACGAGTTCGGCGCGCAGCCCCACCGAACGGGCTCGGTCGGCGTCGATCCGCCCGGCCACGACGAGAGCGCAGATATGGTGTCCCACGCCCGAATCCTACTGTCCGGTTACATGCCCTTTCGGGGGGTAACCGGTGTTGAACGGCAATGTTGGACGTTCCGAAATGGCCCGCTGAGCTGCGGATATATGGCGAGAAAAGCCTTATGTCATGAGATCGATATCACATTGACATTGCCCTGAAATATCAGCTCCATCACTGTGCGTCGTCCGAACTTGTTCCGGAGTGCCGTTTACCCGGAATGTGGCGGCAACGGATGTAATCGCTGCTCGGGGAGGCGGTGCCATGCCGAGGCCTACGGCACTGGTCGTGCGCCGCGCGCTCAGTGAACCACTGCTGTTGTTCGCGGCTTTCGGGGCGATCCTGCTCGCCACGACCACACTGGTCGGGCTGAGCGTCTACGCCACCTCGGTGGTCGACGCGGGTGTCCGCCGTACGCTGGAGACCGTTCCCATCGAGGTCTCCGGCGCCATGGTCAACGCGCCGGTGCACGAGGGCACCTTCGAGGCGACGGACAAGGCCCTGCGCGCGCAGGTCGCCGAGACCTACGCGGGCCTGCCCGTCGTGGTGACGGTGCACGGTCAGTCGGACTCCTACGCCATGCCCGGCCAGGAGCGCAGGTCCAAGCCGGAGCTGCTGAGGTTCGGCACCCAGCAGGGTCTCGCCGAGCACGCCCGGCTCGTCAAGGGCGCCTGGCCGAAGACCGGGACCGAGGTCGTCGAGGCCGCGATCACCGGCGTCGTCGCGCGGGACACCGGAATGGCCGTCGGGGACTCCTTCACGGTCGAGGGACGACTCGACAAGTCGAAGGTCCGCGTCAGGATCGTCGGTGTCTTCGAACTGAAGGACTCCCACTCGGGCCGCTGGGCGGGGCAGCCGTTGCTCACCCGGGGCATCGAGGTCGGCGGCTACGTCACCCACGGACCGCTCATGGTGTCCGAGGGGGTGTTCCTCGACCGGTTCGCCGCGGGCACCTCGGTCTCCTGGCTGGCCGTTCCCGACCTGCGCTCCCTGCCGAGGGAGGGGCTGCGTCCCCTGGCCGCCGAGGTCGGCGCCATGCAGGGGGTGCTCAAGCGAAGGCCGGGCTGTGAGGGCTGCACACTCGCCACCCGGCTGCCGGAGCGGCTGAACCAGCTCGCGACCGCGACCCTGGTCGCCCGCTCGACCATGCTCGTGCCGGTATTGCAGCTGCTGTTGCTGGCCGCCTACGCGCTGACGCTGACGGCCCGGCTGCTGGCCGACCACCGGCGCACGGAGACCGCGCTGCTGCGCTCCCGGGGCGGCGGTGCCGTACGGCTGGCGCTGCTCGCGGCGGGGGAGGCGCTGCTGGTCGCGCTGCCGTGCGCCGCGCTCGCCCCACCGCTGGCCCTGCCGCTGCTCAGGGCGGTCAACGCCATCCCCTGGGCGGGGGCGTCGGGCACGTCGGTCGCGGTCGACGTCGGGCCGTCCGGTTACCTCACCGCCTACGTGGTCTCGGTCGCGGTGGCGCTCGGCTGTGCCGTACTGATGACGCTGCCCGCGCTCAGCGGCTCCCGCCGCACCTATGTGGCCGAGCAGACGGCGCGTGGGCGCGGCCAGCGGTACGGCCCGCTCCAAAGGGCGGGCGCGGACGTGGTGCTGCTCGTCGTCGCGGCGCTCGCGGTGTGGCAGCTGCAGCACTACGGCGCCCCGGTCACCGCGACCGCCGGGGGCGAACTGGGCATCGACCCGCTGATCGTGGCCGGTCCCGCCGTCGCCCTGCTCTGCGGTGGCGTGATCGGGCTGCGCGTCGTGCCGCCCGTCTCCAAGGTCGCGGAACGGCTCGCCGCCCGCCGCGTCGACCTGGCGCCCGCGCTCGGCGCCTGGCAGGTCAGCCGCCGTCCGGGACGCTACTCGGGGCCCGCGCTGCTGCTGACCATGGCCGTCGCGATCGGTGTGGTCAGCATGGCGACCACCGCCACCTGGCGCGGCTCCCAGGAGGACCAGGCCAGGCACCAGGCCGGGGCCGACCTGCGGGTGGCCGCGCCGCCGGAGAACGCCGAACTGGGACCGCTCGGCAGGGCGGCGGCCTACACGTCGCTGCCCGGCGTGACCTCGCTCAGCCCGGTCTACCAGAGCGGCGGCGAACTGGCGGGTGAGGAGACGACCCTGCTGGCCGTCGACGGGAGCGAGCTGCCCGGCATGCTCAAGCTCCGTCCCGACCTGTCGAAGGAGACGATCGGCACGCTCGCCCGCGGGCTCACCGCGGCCCGCCCCAAGCTGCCCGGCCTGGCGGTCCCCGGACGCCCCGACCGGCTGCTCGTGCGGACCCGCCTCACCGTCCAGGACCCCGCGAAGACCGAGGACTACGCCAACACGGGGCTGATGCTGACGCTCGCCGACGGCGCGGGCACGAGGTATCCCGTCCGCTTCTTCCCCGGCCTCGGGGAGCGGGAGACGGCACTCGACCTGACGCCGCTGCGCGGGCGGAGCGGGCGGCTGACCTACCCGCTGACCGTCGCCTCGATCGTCGTCGACGTGCCGCTGCCGATCGAGGGGGCCGGATTCGAGGCGGCCGTGCTCGGCGTCAGGACGGGAGACGGCGCCCAGATCACCGTGCCGGAGGGGACGCGGCTGGTCCACGGGCTCTCGGCCACGACCGCCAAGGAACGCGGCTTCGAGACCGGGGAGGGGCTGTTCACCGCCTCGTTCGAGGCCCCGCCGCGCCGCGAACCGTTCGACGCGCTCGCCCCGCAGCGGGTCACGGTCACCCCCGTGGCGAAGGAGGTGCGGGAGGAGACGGTGTTCTTCAGTGAGGGAACCCCGCAGGGCGACCATCTCGGCCCGCTGCCGATCGTCCTCACCGCCGACCTGGCCGCCAAACTTCGCCTGACCACGGGCACGACGGCCAAGGTCACCTTCGACCGGCACACCACCGTGATCAAGGTCGCCGGGATCGTGGAGGGGGTGCCGGGGACGACGTCCGGTGTGCCCGCCGTACTGCTCGACTGGCAGACGATGCAGGTGTGGGACATGCTCGGCCATCGCAACCCGCGCATGCCGACCGAGTGGTGGCTGAGCACGGACGGGGCCGAGACCACCGGGGCGGCCGCCGAACTCAGCCGCCACCCCGGCTGGGAGACGACCGTGGTCGACCTGTCCTCGCTGGCCGACGGCCTCAGGGACGACCCGCTCGCCGGCGGGCTCAGGGGGGCGCTGACGCTCGGCTTCCTGGCCGCGCTCTCCTTCGCCGTCCTCGGCTTCGTCGTCAACGCCGCCGTCGCGGCCAGGGAGCGAACGTCCGAGTTCGCCATCCTGGGCGCCCTCGGCGTCGGCTTCCGGCAGGTGTTCACGATGCTCGCGGTCGAACAGGCCTTCCTGATCGGCCTGTCCCTGGCGGCCGGGACCGGGGTCGCCGTGGTCGTCGCGTCGCTGGTCGTGCCGTACATCGTGCTGACGGGCCAGGCCACGGCCGTGACCCCGAGGGTGCTGCTGGACATCCCGTGGCCGGCCACGCTGGGGCTGCTGGTCACGGTCGCCGTGCTGCTGTTCGCGATCGTCGCCGTGCTGGCCCGTGCGCTGCGGCGCCGGGGCATGGGCGGCGCCCTGCGGATCGGGGAGGACCGATGAACCCCTGGACACAGGTACGGGTCAACCGGGGCGTCGCCGCCGTGCTCGGCCTGCTGGTGCTCAGCGCCTGCCTGCTGGTCGCCGCCGTGCCCAAGGTCACCCAGACCGCCTACGACGAGGCACTGCGTGACGCCATGGCCAAGAGCGAGCCGAAGCGTACGGACCTGACGGTGGTCAGCAGGCGCAACGGTCCCCCGCAGGAGCCGCTCACCCCGGCCGTGCTGCTGGACGCGGACCGGAGGTTCAGGGCGGAACTGCCCTCCGCACTCCGCCGGGCCGTGGCGGCGCAGGGCGCCGGGAGCAGCCACCACATGGTGCGCAAGAGCGAGAACCCCGTGTTCGCCGTGGACGGCGAGGTGCGCTCCTACCAGTACCTGAACCTGGGCTGGGTCTCCGGCACCGAGCGGTATGTCCGCTATGTCGAGGGCCGTCCGCCGGGAGAGCCGAAGAAGCTGGACGACGGACCGCTGTTCGAGGTGGCGCTGGCGAAGCAGGCCTCCGAGGAGATGCGGATGCCCGTCGGCTCGACGGTGCAGCTCGGCGGCCTGCAGAAGCTGTCGGCCACGGTCACCGGGCTGTTCGAGCCGATCGAGCCGGACAGCGGCTACTGGCGGCACAACGAGGCCTTCCGCCGGGTCATGAAGATCCGCAAGCCCGGGGCCGACACCGACGACTGGTACGCCACCGGGCTGGTCGCCGGAACCGCCCTGCCCGAGCTGGGCGCGATGTACCCCAACGTCACCTACCAGTGGGTGATCGGCGTCAACGGCCCCGCGGTCACGACCCTGCGGGCACCCGAACTCGCCGAGGCGGTGCGCGCCTTCCGGGGGGCCGTCCCGGTCGTGCTCGACGGCACCTCGCCCGGCTCCCTCGACACCGGGCTCGACTTCCTGCTCGACGAACACCTGAGCCGCATGCGCGTGGCGGAGTCGCTGCTGCTGTTCGTCATCGGGGGCCTGCTCACCGTGTCGCTCGGTGTGATCGCGCTGGTCGTACGGCTGCTGGCCGAACGCATGCGCCACAGCCTGGTCCTCATCCGGGCCAGGGGAGCCTCCCTGCCCGGGATCGCCGCGACGACCGCCGCGACGGTCGCGGCGGTCGCGGTGCCCGCCGGGGTGGCGGGCTACGCCCTGTCCTACGCGCTGCCCGGACCGCTCACCCTCTTCGTGCACCTCGGCCCGCTCGTCGTCGTGGCCGTCACCGCGCTGCTGGCCGCCGGGCAGGCCCTGGACCACCGGTGGCCGCGCGCCGACCGGCGTGACGACGTCGCGACCTCCCGCCCCTCGCCCCGGCGGATCACCGCCGAGGCCGCGGTCGTCGTGCTCGCCCTCGCCGGGACCTACCTGCTGCGTCAGCGCGGACTCACCACCCAGACGGGCGAACGGGGCTCCGACCCCTTCCTGATCCTGGTGCCCGCCGGGCTGACCGTGGCCGTCGCGCTGGTCGTGCTGCGCTGCTACCCCTACCCGCTGCGCCTGGCCGTACGGCTGGCCGCCAGGCTGCGGCCCGCGGTGCCGTTCCTCGGCCTGACCCTCGCGGCCAGGGCCAGGCCCGCCGCCACGCTGTCGGTGCTGATCCTGCTGCCCGCGCTGGCGGTCGCGGTGTTCGGCACCGTGATCTCCGGCGGGCTGGCCACGACGCAGCAGGCCTCGGGGTGGCAGCAGGTCGGCGCCCGCGCCCGGCTGGACAGCGCCCTGCCCCTCACCCCGGAGGCGGTCGAGAGGATCAGGCAGGTTCCCGGGGTCAGGAACGTCGTCCCCGCGACGCGGAGCACCGCCATGGTCAGACCCGACATGCAGCAGGTCATCGTGCTCGGCGTCGACACGCGCGCCTACCGGGCTCTGCTGTCCGGCAGCCCTCTGGTCCTGCCGGACGCGCCGGTGCTGGTCTCGCCCGACCTCGCAGGCCGGGGGCCGATCGAACTGGTCGCCAGGACCTCGCGCGCGCTGACCCCCGGCGGCGTCGCCGTCGGCCTGCCCCGCATGTACGGCGGCGGCCCCCTGGTCGTGGCCCCGCCGGACGGCTCCCCGGTCAACACGGTGTTCATCGACGGCTCCGGCATGGACGCCAAACAGCTGAGGGCCGCGGCCGGCATGCCGGACGTGCAGGTGACGAGCCTCGACGACGTCCTCGCCGACATCGTGGGGGCGCCGTTCACCGCGACGATCGAACGGGCCTTCACCGTCGTCACGATCGCCCTGGTCTGCTACGCGCTGGCCGCGGTACTCGTCGCCCTGGTGACCGGCGGCGCCGACCGCACCGGCACCCTGTCCCACCTGCGGGCCCTGGGACTGTCGACGGCCCAGGCCCGCCGGCTGACCGTGCTTGAGATCGCCCCGATGATCGTGCTGACCGCGCTGGCCGGGATGCTGCTCGGCCTCGCGCTGCCCGCCGTACTGGGGCCCGGGATCGACCTGCGGGCCTACACCGGGGGTCTCGCGGTCGAGGTCTATCCCGCCGACCTGACCACACCGGTCCTGTTGACCGCGGGCCTGGCGGCGGCGGCCGTCCTCGGGGCCTTCGTGTACGCGACGCTCGGGCGCGCGGTCGCCCCGCGCCTGAGAGAGGGAGAGTGACGGTGAGCGGACTGGCGGACACCTCGCTGGCGGAGCTTGAGGCCGAGGCCGTACGGCACGGCCCCGCCTTCGGGGAGGGCGCGCACATCCTGTGCGACAACCTGGTGCGCATCTACAAGACCGAGGGCGTCGAGGTGGTCGCCCTGCAGGGTCTCGACCTGCTGATCGAGAAGGGTGAGCTGGTCGCGATCGTCGGAGCCTCGGGCTCGGGCAAGTCCACGCTGCTCAACGTGCTGTCCGGGCTCGACGTGCCGACCGCCGGGGTGGCCAGGGTCGCCGGGGTCGACCTGCTGGCGATGACGGCGCGCGACCGGCTGAGGTACCGGCGCCAGGTGGTCGGCTTCATCTGGCAGCAGACCTCCCGCAACCTCCTGCCCTACCTGAGCGCCGCGGAGAACGTCGAACTGCCGACGCGCCTGGCGGGCAGGCGGCGGCGCGACCGGGCCACGGAGCTGCTCGACCTGCTGGGCGTCGGGTACTGCGCCAAACGCAGACCGGCGGAGATGTCCGGCGGCGAACAGCAGCGGGTGGCCATCGCGGTCGCCCTGGCCAACTCCCCGCAGGTCGTCCTGGCCGACGAGCCGACCGGAGAGCTGGACAGCGAGAGCTCGGAGGCGGTGTTCGCCGCGCTGCGCGGGGCCAACCGCGAACTCGGCGTCACCACGGTGATCGTCACCCACGACGCCATGGTCTCCGGGCAGGTGGACCGGACCGTCGGCATCAGGGACGGGCGGACCAGCAGCGAGACGCTCCGCCGCGCCTCCTCGGACGGGCTGGTCGTGGCGGAGGAGTACGCCGTGCTCGACCGCGTCGGCCGCCTGCAGCTGCCCAGGGACTTCACGAGCGAGCTGAACATGGAACGCCGCGTCCGCCTGCGGCTGGAGAGCGACCACATCGGCGTCTGGCCTGAGGAGGTCGCCGACGGTCCGGGCAGGAAGGCCGGCGAGATGGAGGACGAGGATGGGGACTGAGGAGTCGCTGGTCGCCGTCGAGGGGCTGCGCAGGGTCTACCGGAGTGGCCCCAAGGAGGTCGTCGCCCTGCGCGAGGTGTCCTTCGAGGCGGCCCCCGGGGAGCTGGTCGCGGTCAGGGGGCGTTCCGGGTCGGGCAAGACGACCCTGCTCAACCTGGTCGGCGGCCTGGACCGGCCGGACGCGGGCCGGGTGACGGTCGCCGGGCACGAGGTGACCGCGCTGCCCGAGGAGGGGCTGCTGGCCCTGCGCAGGGACGTGGTCGGCTTCGTCTTCCAGTCGTTCGGGCTGATCCCGGTGCTGTCGGCGGCCGAGAACGTCGGGGTGCCGATGCGGCTCAGCCGTACGCCGACGGCCGCGCGTGAGGACCGGGTGCGGGTGCTGCTCTCCCTCGTCGGGCTGGCCGAGCACGCCGACCAGCGGCCCTACGAACTGTCCGGAGGCCAGCGGCAGCGGGTGGCCGTCGCGCGGGCGCTGGCCAACCGTCCCCGGCTGCTGATCGCCGACGAGCCGACCGGCCAGCTCGACTCGCAGACCGGCCGCCAGATCATGCGGCTGATCCGCGCCCTGGTCCGCAGCGAGGGCGTCACGGCGCTGGTCGCCACGCACGACCCCGCCCTGATCACGCTGGCCGACCGGGTCCTCGAACTCCGTGACGGGGTGCTGGCCCCCGCCTGACCGGCGTCAGGGCATGTGGACGACGCGCAGGAAGGCGGGCAGCAGCCAGGGACGGGGCCCGCCGATCGTCACCCGGCCGCTGAGCAGGGCCCGCAGCTTGCCGATGCGGCCGAACATCATCAGGTTGAAGACCGCCGGGTCGAAGGTCACCCGCACGTCCGGCCGACGCCCCGGTTCCCCGAGCGTCACCCGCCCGTCGCGCAGGACCATCGTCACGGTGGTGATGTACGGCGAGCGGAACTCGACCGCGATCGGGCGTTCGGAGCGGGGCTGGCCGGTCTCCAGCAGTCGTCCGGAACCGTGGCGGACGACCCCGGCCATGAACAGCTCGACGAAGAAGGCCGCGTCCGCGGAGGCGATCCGCCACGTCATGCCGAGGGCGCGTCCCATGTCGTGGCCGTGCAGCAGCAGTTCGTTGAGCAGGTGGGCGAGGATCCCGGCGACCGGGACGCGGGAGCCGCCGAGCCAGGAGACCGGCAGCGTCGGGTCGAAGTCCTCGGTCGAGGTGAGCAGGTCGTCGATGTGGGTGTTCAGCAGTTCGGCGAGCCTGTGCGGGTCGCGTTCGGTGAAGTCGCGCAGCGTCAGCTCGTTGAAGTCGTCGATGTCGTCGACGGTGATGTCGTCCAGCCACCCGTCCAGGACGGGGAACGGGTTGGGCACCTCCGCGGGCCGTACCAGGGAGGTGTAGAGCCAGGCGACGACGGTCAGGTGGGCGGCGGTCTCGGAGACCGACCAGCCGGGGGTCACCTCCGCGCGGGCGTCGGGCGCCGAGACGACCATCTCGGTGAACCGGTCGCCGACCCGCCTGAGGGAGGAACGTACGGACTTCCACTGGTCATGGGTGATGGGCGCGGCCACGTCTGCCTCCATGTTTTCGCGTGGGGGTTCGTGAAAGGCGTTTCGCGGGCCGGAATGGCGTTTCCCGGGAGGGGAAGCCGATCCGCCTCCACGAGACGGGAGCGGCCGAAAACTCCATCACCGTAACATCCGAACATACGAACCTAATGGCCGATGACGTGGTTTCTCCACCAGGAAGCAGCCCGATGGGGGATATTCCGCGATCAGGTATGGCCTGACCTTGAGAAACGCCCGGGGAACGCGCTGTGGGCCGAGTCGGTCCCCTTTCCCCGGGCGGGCTCGGTCGGGTACCGGCCGGCGGTCGGGGCTCGGATCGCCTTTCTTCGGCCGCCGTTGTGAGGCCCGTGTTCTCGGCGTGAGGGGCGGACGGGGGTCCGGAGGCCTGAGGGGCGCTCCGGTGCGGGTCCAGGGCGGGGCGCCGGACGGGCATCAGGGTCGGCCAAAAACATACTTTCGTGACCTATGTCCATGTTTCGGATGCTTAGGGATGTCGTAGTCGCCGGTGGATTGCCATCTTTGCCCAGGTAACACGACAGACCTATTCCAAACGGGCGCTGTCAACATATTCTCCGAAATAGAGCAATTTGGAAGATGTGCAACCCGAATCCGGCGATGATGTTCGCTCTGCGAATTGGTCGTGTTGAATCCGTGTTTTCGGTCGCGCACACCGGGAGATCGGAGGGTTTTTCGATTGATGGTGGCGTTTTTTTCGGGCCGCCGTATTCGCCTGACCCTGTTCACCGCACTCCATGCTGGAGGTTTGTGCATTGGTATCCCATCACCATTTGGGCACGTCGTTCGGCGCTCCGGCGTCGGACTGGCTGAACGTCATCACTCCGGCTGAGGGACGGCCAGGGCGGTACGGCGCCACGTTGTGTGTGGACCAGAACCACCCCTTCTTCTTCGACCACCCCCTCGACCACGTCCCGGGCATGTTGCTGGTGACCGGACTGCTCGACCTGCTGCGCGACCACGCGGTCCTGTCACGGGACCACCGGGTGCGCCTGTCGTTCGAGTTCACCTCGATGTGCGAACTCGGTCCCGGGATCGACCTGTCCGCCGAACTCTCGGACGAGCGGGGGGAGTGGACCGTACTGGCCCTGCAGGAGGACCGGCCGGTGTGCGCGGGCACGGTCGCCCTCACGGAGGAGCCGAGGTCGGAGTCCCCCGAGGAACAGGGCCCCGTGGTGTCCCCGGCACCGATCGAGGGAGGGCTCGCGCACCGCGCCGACCCGAGGAACGTGCTGATCGGCGAGCCCACGATCTCCCACGACGGTGAGAGCACGGGTTCCCACGACGGTGAGCGCGAGGAGTACGTGGTGCCGCTCGTCCCCCCGCCCGTCGGGCACTTCCTGTTCAGGCACGGCAACGAGCACTACGGCCTTGAGGAGATGATCGAGGCGGGGCGGCAGTTCGCGACCGCCGCCAGTCACCTGGCGCACGAACGGCCCCGCGACGCGGTGATGCTCTGGCTCAGACTGGCCGCGGACCTGCCCGCCGCGCCCCCACGCGCCGAACGGCTCACACTGCGCTGGCCGACCCAGCCGCCCCGGGGCAACCGGGGCACCTTCGACCTCACCGTGAGCCGTGGGACGGCGACCGGCCAGGGCGTGCCGATCGGCTCGCTGTCCTACGGCTCCAGAGCCCTCAGCCCCGCCTCCTACCAGAGGATTCGCCAGAACGGAGAACAGGAGTGAGCGGCACCCCCTCACCGGTCACACCCAGGGCGTGGACCGGCTACATCATCCCCGTGCTGTTCCTGCTCGCCGTGACCGCCAACGTCGCCGGACTGGTCGTGCACCTCGGCCGGGCGGGTGAGCCACCGCACCTGGCCGCCGCAGTCTTCGCCGTGGCCAACCTGGTCTGGGTCGCCCTGGAGACGCCCGTCACGTTCCGCAGGCCGTCCGCCCCGCCCCGCGAGGTCGCCACCCTCCTGTTCTACGGAGGCGCCAGGGTCGCCGTGATCGCCGCGGCGCTCCTGGGGCCGTTCCCCTGGCAGCGGCTGAGCCCGCTGGCCGTACTGCCCGCCCTGATGTTCGTCTCCGGGGTGGCGCTGCGGCAGATCGCGATGCGCACGCTCGGGCAGTTCTACTCGCACCACGTGATCCGCCGCGACGACCACGTGATCGTCCGCACCGGGCCGTACCGGGTGGTCCGTCACCCCGCCTACGCGGGCATGCTGCTCGGGCACACCGGGCTGGTGCTGTTCTTCCTCAACCCGTTCAGCGTGGCGCTGCTGGTCGTCCTGGCCCTGGCCATCGCCAGGCGCATCCACGTCGAGGAGCGGGAGCTGCTGGCCATCCCCGCCTACCGCGACTACGCCACCGGCCACCCCCGCGTCGTCCCCGGAGTGTGGTGACCGTGACCCCCGACGAACTGCTCACCACGACCAGAGCCGTACGGCGCGGCCTCGACGAGAGCAGGCCGGTCGACCTGGAGCTGGTCAAGGAGTGCCTGCGCCTGGCCCTGCAGGCCCCCAACGGCTCCAACAAGCAGAACTGGCGCTGGATCGTGCTGACCGACCCCGGCCTGCGGGCCGGGATCGCCGACGTCTACCGCCGCGCCTTCCTCGAACGGATGGCGCCCCTGTTCGCCCGGCTCGACGAACTCGACCCGCGCACGCGACGCATGGCGACCGACGGCCGGGACCTGGCAGAACGGCTCCACCGCATCCCGGTGCTCGTCATCCCCTGCCTCGAACTCGCCGACGGGCACCTGCCGGAGGGCAACCAGGCCGGGCTGTGGGCCTCCCTGCTGCCGGCCATGTGGAGTTACGCGCTGGCCGCGCGCAGCCGGGGCCTGGCCACGACCTGGACCAGCGTCCACCTGGACCGGGAGAAGGAGGCGGCCGAACTGCTCGGCCTGCCGCCGAACGTGCGCCAGGGCGGCCTGCTGCCGACCGCCCACAGCCTCAGGACCGACTTCGGGCCCGGCCCCCGTCTTCCCCTTGAGGAGGTCCTGCACATCGACGGCTGGAACGGCCCTCTCAGAGACGGCCCTCGCGAAGGCGGTCCCCAGGACGGCTCTCGCGAGGACGGCCCCGGGAAGGAGCAGAACCCGTGACCCCCGTCCCGGAGCCGCCCGTGCTGCGGGTGGACCTCCACGACGTGACGCGGGTCGGCAACAAGTTCGCCAGGCTGGAGTCGATGCGGCTGGCCGGTCTGCCCGTGCCGCCGCTGTACTGCCTGCCCGCCGAGGCGTTCGACCTGGTCGTGGGGAAGGTCCGTGACGGCCTGCCCGCCGTGCCGCCGCTCGGTGACGCCGGGGCGGTGAAGGCCTGGGGCGAGGCCGCCACGGCGGAGGTGGCCCGGCTGGCCGTCCCCGGCGAGCTGGCCGATGCGGCGCTGGCCGCCTTCGACGAGGTGATCGGCCCCGACGGGCTGGCGGCCGTACGGGCGTGCGTGGTGCCCGCGGCCGGTCTGACCGGTGAGGACGACGCCGCCGACCCGTTCGCCGGGATGAGCGACAGCTTCCTGTACGTGCCGCGCCGTGACCTGCTCACCAGGATCGTGGGCTGCTGGGCCTCGGCCTACAAGCCGGAGGCCGTGCTGTACCGGCTGCGCGCGGGCGCCGACCCGACGGCGACGCGGGTCGCCGTCGGCGTGCAGCTGATGGTGCCGGGAACCCGCTCCTTCGTCGCCTTCAGCCGTGACCCGCGTGACGGCTCCGCCCGGCACGTGATCGCCGCGGCCCTCGGGATCGGTGAGGGCGTGGTGCAGGAGAAGGCCGACGTGGACCACTTCTTCGTCAGCCACGCCACCGGCGAGGTGACCGAGCGGACGGTCCGCAAGAACCGGATGGTCGGCCCGCCCGGCGAGGACGGCTCCGGGGACCTCGCGCTGCTGGCCGTACCGGACGAGCTGGCCGGCAAGCCGGTGCTCGACCGGGAGCGGATCTCCCGGATCGTGGAGGCCCTCACCAGGATCGAACGGCACTTCGGCTGTCCACAGGATGTGGAGGGCACCTTCACCGAGGACGGGCGGCTGTACGTGGTGCAGGCCAGGCCCATGGCGGAGCCCCCAGAGGAGAGACCGCGGACCCGGCAGGTGCTGTGGAGCAACCACAACATCACCGAGAGCTACCCCGGGGTCTCCGGGGCGCTGACCTACTCCCTCGCCCGCGACTTCTACCGGTGGATCTTCACCGACCTGTACCGGCGGATGGGCGTGTCCGAACGTTCGCTGCGCCGCGACAGGCACCACCTGGAGCGGATGGTCGGCATGGTGGACGGGCGGGTCTTCTACCGCCTCGACGCCTGGTACGCCCTGCACGGCAGGCTGCCGGTCTTCGAGTTCGTCAGGGGGTGGTGGGAACACTCGATGGGGCTGGCCGACGACCCCCGCTCGGTCCCGCCCCGCCCCGGCTGGCCGCTGCGGGCCCTGCGGATCGCCCCCGGCTACCTCCGCAGGGCGCTGCGCCACCCCCGTGACGTGCGCGAGTTCATGACCTGGTGGGACGGGGTCGCAGCCACGGCCCACGAGCGCATCGACCACGCCGAACCTGCGGAACTGGTCGCCTTCTACCGGCGGCTGTGGGCGCAGGTCGCGGTGCGCTGGGGGATCACGCTGACCAACAGCGTCTTCAGCATGACGGTCGCGGGCACCCTCGACCGCCTGCTGCGCCGCTGGGCCGGGCAGGACGGCCGCGCCCTGATGCTCGGCCTGCTGTCCGGCGGCCCGGACAACCGCTCGCTGGCCGCGCTGCGTTCCGCGATCGCGCTGGCCGAACTGGTCGGCGCGAACGGGCCCGCCCGCGAGCGGGTCCTCGCCGCCGAACGGCCCGAGGACGCCAGACGGGCGTGGGAGGAACTGGTCGAGGGCCGGTACGGCTCCGCGATCGCCGGGGCGGCCGCCGCGCACCTGCGCCGCTACGGCGACCGCGCGGCCGGTGACCTCAAGCTTGAGGAGCCGACCCCCAGGCAGCGGCCGTGGATGGTGCTCGACATGGTCCGCCCCTTCGTCAGGCAGGGTCTCACGGTCGCCGCGAGCCGGGCCGAGGAACTGCGGGTCCGCCGGGAGGCGGAGCGGGAACTGCGCGAACGCTGCCCGGGTCTGCTGCGCCGTACGGCGTTGCGGCTGCTGGCGGCCGCGATGCGCGGGCTGGTCAAGGCGCGGGAGGACACCAGGTTCTGCCGCACCGAGCTGTACGGCCTGTCCCGGGGAGTGCTGTTCCGGCTGGGGGCCGAACTGGCGAAGGCGGGTCACCTCGACCGGGCGGACGACGTGATCGACCTGACCGTGCAGGAGGTCCTCGGCGCCTTCGAGGGCACGCTGCCCGGCGCCGACCTGCGTCCGCTGGCCGCGCACCGCAGGAAGGAACGGGAGTTCAACGAGACCCTGCCCGCCCCGCCGTCCCGCCTGCTCACCGGCGAGGGCCTCGCCAGGGACGTGGGGGCACGGCGGACGGAGCCCCGGGAGCAGGAGGGAGATCCCCGGCTGCTGCGCGGCCTGGCGTCGAGCGCCGGAGTCGTGCGCGCCCGCGCCAAGGTCGTGGCACACCCCTCGATCCCCCCTGAGGCCTGCCAGGACAGAATCCTCATCGCCAGGGAGACCGACCCCGGGTGGCTGTTCCTGATGAGCGCCGCCAGGGGACTGGTCGTCGAACGCGGCACGCTGCTGTCCCACACCGCCATCACCGGCAGGCTGCTCGGGGTGCCGACCGTCGTCGCGGTCGCGGGCGCGACGACCCGCATCCCCGACGGGGCCCTGATCGAGCTGGACGGAGCCGCGGGGACCGTACGCGTCCTCTCCGAGGAGGGCGAAGAGTGATCAACCGCCTCGGGAGATACGTGCTGGGCAGCTACCCGCCCGCCTTCTACCTTCCCTACGGGGTGAGCTGGGCCGTCGGCGTCACGGCCCTGTTCGCCCTGGCCGACCCGCGCGTCACCGGCTGGCGTCCCGACGTCGGGGTCGTGGTCGCGGCGCTGACCTTCGCGATCGACCTGCTGCTGATGCGGGCACTGGACGACATCAGGGACCTCGACTACGACCGCGAGCACAACCCCGGACGGCCGCTGCCCAGCGGCGCCGTCCGGGTGGGTGACCTGGCGGTCCTCATCGCGGCCGGTGTCGTGGTCGTGCTCGCGCTCAACGCGGGCCGGGGAATCGCCCTGGTCATGCTGGCCGTGCAGCTCGGGTACGCGCTGCTGGTGCTGGCGGCCGACCGGCTGCTCGGGTGGCCGCGCGGCGACGACGTGGTGACCGGCCTGCTGGTCAGCTTCCCGGTGCAGATCGTGATCAACCTCTACCTCTACGCCGGGGTGCTGCACCAGACGGGCCTCGGGCCGGACTGGCACGCGGTACCGGTGCTGCTGACCGCGGCGACCGCCTACCTGCACCTGGAGTTCGCCCGCAAGGTCACCCGTGAGCTACGGCCCGGCGAACGCAGCTACGTCACGGTGTGGGGAGCGGAGCGGACGGCGGTCATCTCGACGGTCAGCGCCGTGGTGTCCGTCGTGGTCGCGCTCACGATCACCCCGGCGTGGGGATGGCTGCTCGTGCTGCCGCTGGGCTTCGTCGTTCTCGGCGCGAACCGGTTCTGGAGGGGCCGGGCCGTACGGTGGCCGGTGCTGCCGCCCGCCCTGTTCCTGCTGTCCAGCTTCGTCCTCTATCTGGTCGTGGCCCTGCTCGGAAAGGACACCGGATGACCACCCGCCGCTTCCCCTTCCCCGAGGGGCCGGACGCCCGGCCGCCGAAGGAGTACGAGGAACTGCTCGGCCTGCCGGGCCTGCCCGAGGTGACGCTGTCGAACGGCAGGCAGGCGCTGCTGGTCTCCCGGCACGCCGAGGTCAGGGCGGTGCTGTCCGACGACCGGTTCAGCCGGGCCGCCTTCTCCGGGCGGCCGATGTTCGCCCGAACCCCCGAGTCGCTGGCGCTGGCCACCAGCGACCCGCCGGTGCACACCCGCAGGCGGCGGGCCGTACTGCACGCCTTCACCGCGCGCCGGGCCAGGCAGCAGACGCCCTGGCTGCGCGAGGTCGCCGGGGAACTGCTCGACGACCTGGAGAAGGGCGAACGGCCGGTCGACCTGGTCGACGGGTTCACCGTGCCGCTCGCGCTGCGCGTCATCACCGAGATGCTCGGCGTCCCCTGGGCGGACCGGACCATGCTGCGCCCGCTGGTGGACAGGATGATGTCCGCGGGCCGGTTCGCCCCCGAGGAGGTGGCCGAGGCGCACGCCGAGTCGCGGCGCTACTTCACCGCCCTGGTCGCGGCCAGGGGCGAGGAGATCGCGGCCGGACGGCCTGGGCCCGACCTGCTGACCGAACTGCTGACCGCGCCGGAGGAGGAACGGCTCAGCGTCGAGGAGATCGTGGTCTTCGGCGCCGGGCTGCTGATGGCGGGCTACGAGACGACCGGCAACCAGCTGGCCATGTGCGTGCTCACGGTGCTCCAGGACCCGGCCCTGGCCGCCCGTCTGCGCGCCGAACCGGACGCGCTCGCCCCCGCCGTCGAGGAGATGCTGCGCTGGAACGCGCTCGGCTCGACCGGCGGAGCGCCGCACGTCGCCACCGAGGACGTACGGCTCGGCGAGACCCTGGTGCGCGCGGGCCAGGTGGTGGTGCCGCTGATCGACGCCGCCAACCGGGACCCCGGGATGTTCGCCGAACCGGGACGGTTCGACCCGGCCCGCGAGGTCAACCCACACCTGGCCTTCGGGCACGGCAGGCACTTCTGCCCCGGCGCCCACCTGGCCAGGGCCGAGATCCACGTCGGCCTCGGAGCACTGCTCGAACGCCTTCCCGGGCTGACGCTCGCCGTACCGGCCGAGGAACTGGTGTGGCGGCGCGGCATGTTCATCCGGGGACTGCGGGAGCTTCCGGTCCGCTGGTGAACCCTCCCCGCCCGGTCACGGCCGGGCGGGGTGTTCCTCTTGCGGGGTGCCGCCGGCCCGTCAGGGCCGAGCTGGAGGAACCACATCAGGGCGATGAGGGACCTGCGCCTCGCCCAGGGACGCTATGGCGTCCTGCGGGGCGGCGGCTGGAATGAACATGCGTCGGCAGGTGCGTACCGCCTGCCATCCGACCTACAGCACCTGGGCGACCGGGTTTAGCTGCGCGGCAACGCGTGTGCTGAGCCGTCCGATTTTCCAGGTCAGGCGGTATGAGCGCCCTTAGGCTGCCGGGCATGAACACACTCGTCACCGGCGGTGCCGGATTCATCGGCTCCCACATCGTCGATGCCCTTCTCCAACGGGGCGACACCGTCCACGTGATCGACGACCTCTCCAACGGCAGGACAAGCCGCCTGCCCAAGGGCCCCATGCTCTGGGAGATCGACGTCACCGACGCCGCCTCGGTCACCGCCGTGGTCGCCGAGACGCAGCCGCAGGTCATCTATCACCTGGCCGCGCAGATCGACGTCCGGACGTCGGTCACCGACCCGGCGCGCGACGCGGCCGTCAACATCGGCGGCACCATCAACCTGCTACAGGCCGCCCGTCAGGTAGACGCCAAACTCGTGTTCGCCTCCACCGGCGGAGCCCTGTACGGGACGGAGGCGCCCATCCCCTCCGACGAGCAGGTCCAGCCCGCGCCCGAGGCCCCGTACGGCACGGCGAAGTACTGCGCCGAGCAGTATCTCGGCCTGTTCAACCGGCTGTACGGCACCCGCCACACCGCGCTGCGGCTGGGTAACGTCTACGGGCCCCGCCAGGACCCCGCAGGCGAAGCCGGTGTGGTGGCGATCTTCTCCGGCTGTGCCCATACCGGCCGACGACCCACGATCTTCGGTGACGGCACGCAGACCCGCGACTACGTGTACGTCGGCGACGTCGCCGCCGCGTTCCTCGCCGCAGGCGACACCCGGGTGGGTGGGGTGTGGAACATCGGCACCGGCCAGGAGACCAGCGTCGTGGAGCTGATCAAGCACATCGGCCAGGCCGCCGGCCGCGACATCGAACCGGTCTTCGCCGCCGCCCGGCCCGGTGAGCTTCAGCGCAGCGCCCTGAACGCCGTCGCCGCCGAACGCGACCTGGGATGGACGGCCACCACTCCCATCGAGCAGGGAATCGCCCGCGCGTACGCATGGGTGCGCGACGGCCAGCCCGAGCGGGCGCTCTCCTAGGGAACGCTTCCACAGCGTGTCCCCCGTCATCACTGTGTGAGCGCTCCCCGACACGCGCAAGGCCTCGGTACCGTGTCAGCACCGAGGCCTTGCGTGGAGGTGGGTGGTCAGGCGTCGAAGGCGCCGGTGTTCACGCGGCCGATGAACGAACGCCACTGGGCGGGGGTGAACGCCAGGGCTGGGCCGGAGGGGTCTTTGCTGTCGCGGACGGCAACCAGGCCAGGGAGGTTGGTGGCGACTTCGACGCAGTTGTTGCCGCTTGTGCTGAGGCTGGATTTGCGGAACTTGGCACCGTGCAGATCAGTGGAAATCATGCTCGCTCCTCGCCGCAGCGATGAAGGCCGCGGACTCCTCGGGGGACAGCGCCACGTCGGCCAGGCGCTCGAAAAGCAGCATAAGACGTCGGACCTGCCCGTCGGCTTCGACGTACACCTCTCCCGCAGGACCTTCCGCGTAGCCCACATCCGGGTCGCCCGAGTCGCCGAAGGACATCACGCAGAAGCGACCTTCCATGCTGGCCACCACGACGGTCGCGCGGATGGGCAGAACCTGGATGATGATGTTTGGCCAGTCCACAACCTGAAGGATGTCGTCAAGCTGGTGCTTCATGAGTTCGGAGCCGCCCAGCGGACGTTGGAAAACAGCCTCGTCGATGACCGCGTGCAATGTTGGGGCCGAGGGTCCTACCATGCGCAGTTTGCGGATCATGCGGGCGTCCACTCGGCGCTGCACTTCAGGTTTGCTCAGGTCAGGGCGTCCGGAACTTATGACTTCTCGGGCGTAGCCCTCGCTTTGGAGTAGGCCAGGAATCAGTAGCGGCTCCCACATGCGGATGAGCTTGGCCTCGGCTTCGAGTGCGATGTAGGAGCCGGTGAACACGTCCGAATAGGCCGTCCACCAGCCACGTTGACCGGCTTCGCGGCACAGTTCGATCAGGCCGGCCTTGGTCGCGGAGTCCGCACCGTAGAGGTCGCAGGCGTTGGAGACGTCTGTGACGGACGGTGCGGTCCTCGCGTTCTCGATCCTTGAGATTTTGGCGGGGGACCAGCCGAGCCGCCGGGCTGCCTCGTCCGCGAGCAAGCCCGCTTTTTCACGGAGTTGGCGCAGGTCACGGCCCAGGCGACGGTGGCGGACTGTGGGGGACTTCATGGGCATGGGCACCAGTGTGGAGGGGTGCCCGCGTGGATTTCCACGGATCTCGTTTTCGCGTTCCCCTTGCACGCGTGCAATTGCACGCGCATCATTGGGTGCTGTGGCCCGCGACAGTGAGTGAGGGTGTCGTGACAGGATTCGATGGAGAGAGTGCTCAGGCCGCGAGGCCAGGGCCGGGCCTCTGCTTCAACGGAGGGCATCTCCGTTGGGCGCAGCCCAAGCCGCCGCGGTCCTCAATCTTTCGTGTTCACGACTCGGGGCCGGAAACCTCGATCTTCGTCTCGTGCGCGGGCAGAATCCGCGTCTCCTCACCGATTTCCAGCACAAGGACCGGCACCCCCTCAGGCATGTCGAGAGATTCCTTCTCGTCCGCCGATGGCATCCGTGCCGAGATCAGAGCCGGTCCCTCCACCGTCAGCACTACACGCTCAGCTTGCTCCCGTATGTAGCTGCCTTCGCCTCGAACCGTACGAACCACTCCTTCGGTTCGTAGTAGGGCCAAAGCATCTCGTACGGTGTCCACCCCCACTCCGTACTTGTGGGCCAAATCGGCTTCGGCTGCCAGTCGCTGGCCCGGCGAAAGCGTCTTTTTGGCGATTTGCTGCCGGAGATCGTCCGCGATCTGCCGATACAGAGGCACGTGGCGACGCAATCGAGGAGGCATTGCCCTATGGCATCAGGCCATAAGGGTGCTCGGCCTTTGGGCCATATGGCCATAGGCCATGGATGAAAAACGGACCTGCCCGACGTCGCGACCGCCGGGACAGGCCCCCTATCAGGAAGGTGTCTCCTGACGTGAGCAACAGTAGTGCTCCGGACTCCAGCCCGAACACGTCGATCCGGGACGGTTGCGGCTGCTTCGCCGGTGCCGTGCCCCTGCCGATGGGGTGCGCCCGGTGTGGGCATGCCCCCTATGCCCACGGATGTTCGCGCCAGGACGGGCACGAGTACGTGCAGCCGTCCGGGCTGTTGATGAACGCCCGTCTCCAGGCCCTCCGCGAGTACGGCCCGCAGCTTCTTCCGGCTCCCCGGCCTCCGGTGGAGGTGGCTCCCGCCGAGGTGGTTCCGTTACTGCCTGCTCAGCGGCGTCCCGAGCCCGATCCCGATCCTGAGGTGCCCGCGATGGTTCCGGCCGCGAGGGCCGTACCGGACGGTCCTGTGGAAAGGGCTGGTCAGGGGCGTTCTGCTTCCGAGCCGGTGTCCCAGGCCGTGACCGTCGTACCGGGTGGTCCTGTGGAGGAGGGCGGCGCTTCCGCGCCGGTGCCTGTGGACAGGCTGGTTGCCGCTCCGGTTGTGCCGGTACGGCCTCCGTTGCCCAGGCGGGTTCGGCGTCCGTTCCCCATGGTTCCTCGGTCGGGGGTCATCTGGACGCGGGTGCACCGGCCCGGCCGCCTGGCCGTACGGCCTCGATGTCCCGTTGCTCGTGCTCGTACGGCCTGTCGGCCTCGGGCTTCGGCTGTTTCTTGTCCCGCAGGGCAGGCCCGTCTGGCGATCACCTCGTCGGTAAGAGCCTCTGATCGGATCACGGAGGTCCAGATCATGCACGACACCCCCAACCGCCCGGTGATCCCGGGCTGGCGGTTGATCATCAGTGACGCGGGCCGGTTCTGGGCCTTCCGCAACCACCTCTTTCCCCGCGTCGCCGTACGGGCCGGGGCGCAGTCGGCTGTGGACGCCGACACCTTCGACGAGGTTCAGGAGGCCGTGGCCGAGCAGGAGAGGACCGCCCACGACGCCGTTGCGGGGGTGACCTCGTGACCGGACGGCACAGGGACGGTCTGCCGTACGCGCCGGTGTATCGGCGGGTGTGGGATGGGCCCGCGCGGGCGGAGGCCGAGCGGATCGACCTGGCGTGGGCTGACTGGACGGTGCTCTACAGCCTGGGGCGGCGCTGTTTCTACGCGGTGGCGGCCTGGGAGGGCCCCCGGCCGGTGATCGTGGAGGACCCCACGGGTGACGGGTTGGAGGAGCGGATGCGGGAGGCGGAGATGATCCGGGCGATGCGGCTCTCGCCGCGGTCTTCCCCGGCGCCGGTTCGGCGTAAGAGGGGCGGGGCCGGTCGTCCGTCCTCTGGGGCGCGGAACGAGGTGGTCGGCGGGGAGCAGGGTTCGCCGGGTGAGGAGACGGCATCGGCTGGGGGACGGCCTTCGCCGGGTGGGGAGACGGTGTCCGCCGGGGGACGGCGTTCGCCGGGTGGGAGGGCGGCATGATGCCTCTCGTCGAACCGACGTGTCCAGTGGATGGTGTCGCATATCCCAGTTGCGACAGCTTGCGACGGGCTCATCCTGACTGGCTGGTTTTCCACAGCTCACGGTCCGGACTGTGGAGCGCCTATCGGAGTGTCCTGTCCGGCAGGCCGTGTCCCGGGGACGTGCTGCTGGTGCGGGCCGGGTCGGTCGGGGAGTTGGAGCGCAAGCTGACCGCCCAGGCACCTCCGGTGGTGCCGCCGAGCATCCAGGCCGTGGCCGTCGCCCGCGCGCTTCGGACTCGGACCGCTCGGGTCGTTCAGGCCGTATGCCCTGGTCAGGCCATCGCGCCTGGTCGGTCTACGGCGTTGCGCAGGTTGCTGCGCTCCCCATAGCCGGTACGGCGGCTCGCCGTACTCCTTGAGCGTGCGGTCCAGGGATGAGGGACCTGGACCGCACACAACTCCGGAAAGCCGGTACGGCGGGCGGGAAGGCTCATGACCCGCCGTACCTCCTCAGACGTGCGGCTCAGGTGGGAGGGACCTGGGCCGCACACCCTCGCGAGACGGCTTCCGCGCACGCCGGGACATGGCAGGGCGTGTTGGGGAAGAGGGAGCCGTCTGGCGCGCCGGTCCCGTGTCCCCACACGCGGGGCCGGTCCTCCTCCAGGGTGCCCGGCCGTCGTGCTCCCCGGCTCGGGGCCGGGCACCCGCCCCCTCACCCCGACAAAGTCATGAACTCCGGACCCCCACTGAGTCTCACAACCCAAGCGATCAGAAGCCCAGCCCGCACACCCTCCGCCAATGAAGGAGAAGCTCCTTGTCCCCCCTCAAGGCCGTCGCACCGGATGGCACCTTCACCACCGGCCCCGACACCACAGAACGCCTCCTCACCCCCGGCGAGGTGGCCCGCGTCTTCGGGGTCGACCCCAAGACCGTCAACCGGTGGGCGCTCACCGGGCGCATCCCCTCGGTCAGGACCCCCAGCAACCAACGCCGCTACCGCCAGAGCGACATCGACGCCCTTCTCAACCCCCCTGACGGCCGTTCAGGAGGCCGGGATCGATGAAGGGCGAACAGAGGAACCAGCTGGCCGCCCTGTGAACGTCGCCGAAACAGTCTCCCCGCCCGGTCGAGGCCGGGCGGGGAACCCGTCAGCGCGGGCCCAGGTTGATCGAGCCGAACACGTCGCCGGCCTGGATGACCGTCCCGTGGATCGTGGCGTCGCCGCCGATGGTGTTGGAGACGTCGTGGCTCTGCCGTACGACCTTGGCCGTCTCCTGTGCCCAGGCGGCCAGCTCGTCGGCGAAGGCGGGGTCGGCCGTGGCGCGGTCGATGAGGATGCCGGTGATCTCCTCGGCCTGCCCGGTGGTGCCGCCGGGGGCCGCCTCAAGGGCGGCGACCTCGCCGGAGTCGCCGCCGAAGCGGTTCCTGGCCAGGGTGACCAGCGAGGTCCAGGCGCTCTTGCCTACCTCACCCGCCGCGCCACCGACGAGGGCGGTGACGATCGCGGTGAGTACGGTTGGGTCCATGACGGCGCTCCTGTGCTCTGATCGGCTGCCCGCGGGCGGGATGCCGCCCGCGGATCGATCATGGCCGAAGTCGGGAGCGTCAGGGAATGGGTTTGTCGGGATCGCGGAGTTCGGCCAGCAACTCGTCCCGGTCGGCCAGCAGGTTCGCCAGGATCCTGCGGGTGGCCACCATCAGGTCGGCCAGGTCGGGGGTCGAGAGCGCGTACACGACGGTCGCCCCGTCACGGGTGGCGTTCACGATCCCGGCGCGGCGCAGTACGGCCAGCTGTTGGGACAGGTTGGAGGCCTCGATGTCGAGTTCGACCAGGAGGTCACGGACGGGCAGCGGGCCGCGTTGCAGCAGCTCCAGAACCCGGATGCGGAGCGGGTGCCCCAGCGTGCGGAAGAGGTCGGCCTTGACCTGGTAGAGCGGCGCGGGCATGATCAGGACGCCCCGTCGGCGTGTGCCCGCGGCCTGGCCGCGAACGCGTTGACGCCGCCCACTTCTCGTGGACCGATGACCTCCTGCTGGATCCAATCGAGGAACACAAGACACTTATAATCTGGCAAATTGCATAATTGTTCAAATCGTCAGGTTTCTAGGTAGGATGAGGCCGTGTTCTGTTCCCCAACGCCGCTCGGCAGACCCGATCCCGGTCGATACGAGGATGGGGTAGGGCGTCGCTGGGTACAGGTACCGGCGAACACAGCCTGACCTGCCGCGCCAGGCTGGATTCGCCGGCGACGCGACGGTGACAGTAGGTCAGCACGGCCGTGTGAGGGAGTACAGCCAATGGGGCGGGGTCGAGCCAAGGCGAAGCAGACGAAGGTGGCGCGCGAGCTGAAGTACAGCAGCCACGGGATTGACTTCAACCGGCTGCGTGAGGAACTCAGCGCGACCGGGGGCTCTGCGAAGGAGGACCGGACGGAAGAGCCCGTGGAGGAGCTTCCCAACCGGTAGGTTCCCCGCGCCGGATCGCCGAGCCGTACGGTGCCGGTGAAGCCACACGAGGTCTTACCGCGTTGGCGCAGCCGTACGACACGAACGAGACCGTGTGGCGCGACGGAGCCTTATATGACCGGCCGCCGGAGTCCGGCGGCCGGTCCTTCGGATTCCGTGGGGTCAGGGGGTCATCGGGAAGAGGCCTCCGACCAGCAGCGCGCCGATCGCGATCGTCAGCGCGTACGTCTCAAGCGGGACGAGGTCACGTTCCCCCGAGTGCGTACGGCTGCCCGCGAACAGCGCGAAGAAGCACCGCATCACGGTCATGCCGTTGACGCCGACGGCCCCGGCCAGCGCGAGCCAGACGACCGGTGACCCGGTGACCGAGCCGTGGATCAGCAGGTGGCCGCCCACGAACCCCAGGGAGAGCGGGAAGCCGACCGTGGCGAGCCCGCACAGCAGGAACGCCACGGCCAGCCGGGGGGTCCTGGCGAAGTTCCCGCTCGGCGCGCGCAGCGACAGCGTGCCGCGCCGCGCCTCAAGGGCGGCCAGCGTCATGGCGAGCCCGGAGACGGCCAGCGCGGAGGCCTCCCAGGTCAGCACCGCCCCGGAGACCGCCTCCGGCGAACCGCCGAGCCCGCACGTCACCAGCCCGGTCTGGCTCATCGTCAGGAAGGCCAGCGCGCGCCTCGCCTTTCCCTGGACCACTCCGAACAGCGCGGCCACGACGGCGGTCGCGCCGCCGAGCAGCGCCACGTCGTGGGCGAGCGGAACCGGCAGGTCGAGCTGGGCGAGCAGGCCGAGGGGCGCGGTGTGGAAGACGACCACGACCCCCAGCGGGACCCGCTCGACGAAGCGGGGATACCAGCTGTGCAGCGGGACGACCGCGAACCTGGCCATGATCGCGAGCACCACGAGGACGCCGCCCGCCGTCCGCCAGCCGGTGGCCGACAACGCGGTGCCCACCCCGAAGAGCAGGACGCCGGGCAGGTGGTAGGCGGCGAAGAGCCGGTCGAGCCGGTCGCCGCCCCGGCTTCCCTCGCCGCCGCGCAACCCGGCCCACACCAGCCAGGCCGACAGAGCCCACAGCACGACGTCGACCGCCTGGTGCCGTACGGCCACGAAGCCGCAGGAGACCGCGAGCAGCCGCAGGATCCTGGCCAGCGTCGCGGGCGGGTGGGAGGCCAGCGGGCTCATCGCGACGACCAGCAGGCCCGCCGCGCACGTCGCGACGACGACGAGCCTGGTCGTGCCCTCCGGCAGCGGGGCGTGTTCACCGGAGAGGAACGGGACGAACCCTCCCGACCAGGGCAGTACGACGGACAGCGCCGTCGCGGCCGACGCGCAGGTCACCGCGGTACGGCGGGCGGCCTGCCGGTCGGCCACCCGGGCGACGACCACGGAGGACACCAGGAACAGCACCGCGACCAGCGAGGGGACAAAGGTGATCATGACGTGCGCCCCTCTCTCACGGGAACGGTGGTGTCACCGGCGCTCAGCAGCCGCGCCCACCGGTCGTCCAGCGACTCGGCCCGCCTGACCAGGCGCGCCAGCCCGCCGACCAGGTGGTCGCGCAGCCACGCGTCGAAGTAGCCGCGTTCGAGCGCGTAGCGGTACAGCCACGCCCGCGGGCCCGCCGGGACGAGCCGGTCCAGGTGCCTTCCCGTCGGCGGCAGCGGCGCGCCCAGCGCCTGTTCGAGGTGGTGGTGGTCGTGGATCAGGCTCGGCGAGCGCAGGATCTGGGCGGTGCGCAAAGCGGCGTGCGCGACCAGGTGCGCCAGCGCGAGGTACCGCAGCCCGAACCCGACCTCGACCAAAACCACCCCGATCTGGGTCATCGAGGCGTAGGCCAGTGTGCTCTTGATGTCGGTCTGGGTACGGCCGACCAGGGTGGCGTGCACGGCGGTCAGCGCGCCGACCACCACGATCGCCGCCCGCACCCCCGGCGCCCCCGACCAGGCCGACTCGGTGCGCAGCAGGAGGTACGGCCCCATGCTGACGGAGATCGCGCCGTAGAAGACGGCGCTCGACGGCGTCGGCCCCTCCATGGCGCGGGGCAGCCAGCCGCCGAGCGGGACCTGGGCGGCCTTGCCCATCGAGGCCCACAGCAACGCCAGGCCGACCACGAGCGCGTCCCCGCTCGACGTGGGAGGAAGGAAGAGCGCCCACCCACCGCCGTTGACCCCGGCCACGCTCGACGAGCCGGTGGCGTGGTGCAGCCACACCACCGCGACCAGCAGGCCCACGTCACACGCCCGGTAGACGAGGAAGGCCCGCAGCCCGTGCTCGACCGGCCTCCTGCGCTCGTGGAAGAACGCAATCAGCAACGCCGAGGACAGCCCGGCCAGCTCCCAGCCGACGAGGGACAGTTCGAGGGCGCCCGCGAGGGCCACCAGCTCGACGCCCGCGCCGAACAGCGCCAGCAGCATGTAGAAGCGCAGGTAGCCGGGCTCCCGGTGCAGGTAGCGCCGGGAGAAGACGCCGATCAGGCCGCACAGCAGCGCGGCCAGGATCGCGAAGGGCAGCGAGAGCCGGTCGCCGACGAGCAGCAGGTGGAACTCCGACTCCCCGCTGCCGAACCAGGTGCCGACGGGCACCGTCACCAACGTCCGCCCCTCGCCGACCATGACGCAGGCCAGCGTGAGCGCGGCGGCCGTCGCCAGCCCGAAGGCCAGCGCGACGGCCGTCGAGACGGCCCGCTCGACCCGCCGCCGCCCCTGCCAGGCGAACACCGCCATCAGGGCGAACGCCCCGAGCGGGAACCCGGCGACCGAGAGCAGCAGAAACCGCTGGAGGGTGTCGTTCACGACGCCTCCTCTCCGACCAGCTCCGGCTGCGGTGCCGTATCGAGGGCCGCCGTCACGTGGGCGAACCCCAGGTGCTCCCGCCTGCCCGCGTAGAACTGCGCAGAGCGGTGCACCGTGGGGAGGGCCTCCCCCTCGGGGACGTACGGCACGAAGCCGCCCCGCTCGAAGACGTGCATCGCGTCCGACGACGGGCTCCACGCGACGAGCTGGATCCACCCGTTGCTCACGAGCCGCTCCAGTACGGCGTGCGCCCCCACGATCGCGGCCAGCCGCTCGGGCTCGGTCTCGACGACGAGCAGCAGCCGTACCGGCTCGTGGATCTCGACCATCTGCCAGGGCAGGCCCGTGCGCAGGTCGGAGGCGTGGCCGTCCATGACGCCGAGCAGGCCGACGATGTTGTGCGGCAGTTTCGTGCCGCACCCGTACCCCGCCGGGTCGACGTAGCTGAAGTAGTACTCCAGGTTGATGCCCGCGCAGACCGGTCCCGCCGCGAGCAGCAGGTTCGTCAGCAGGTCCCCCGACGGGTCGCCCTCCGGGTCGTAGGAGACGAGGAAGGCCCGCCGGTCGAGGAAGAGCCCCCGGGTGCGCGACCTGCGCCCGACGACGCCGATCGCGTTCGTGGCGTGGCCGTACTCGGGCCTGGGCTGGCCCAGGTCGACGGTGTGACTCTCGACGTGGGCCAGCGCCGCGTCGAGCGGCAGGTCGAGGGGGGCCGACTCGAACCTCCGGCAGCGTTCGTGCGCGTCCAGGACGCACGCCCGCGCCATGATCCGCTTCGCCTCCTCGACCGCGTGTCTCGACCGCTCGGGGACGAGGTCCTCGTCGTAGTAGGTCATGGAGTCGTCGCAGGTGTTGTGGTACGCCCCGACGAACCAGGTGCCGTCCGGGATGTCCAGGCCCAGGTCACGCAGCCCGGCGCGCACTCCCGGGTGGTTGGCCATCGCCGCGAACGCGCGCGCGTTGGGGCCGCCGCGCCCGCCGCCGGTCGCCCCGCAGTCGTGCGCCGACTCGTGCGGGTTGTTGAGGCTTGAGGAGCCGTGACCGACGATCAGCACGACGGGCGCCAGTTCACGGCCGAGCCCGGTCGTCCGCAGGGCGGAGGAGACGACCTGCGTCATCTCCGGCACGGAGTACCCCCGCCGCAGGCCGTCCTCGGTCTCCACGGCGCCGGGGGCCCGCTCGATCGCCAGCCTGGTCACGGCCCCGCCGCCGGGGTCGTGGTCCAGGCGCCGGGACCAGCGGTGGAACCGGCGCGGGAACAGGCAGCGGCCGACCAGCGTGACGACCTGGGTCGCCCCGAGGCCGAGGGAGATCACGCTGCCGCGCGCCAGGGTCCTGCTGCCCACGGCCAGGCCCAGGCTCAGCCCGCCCCGGCCGTGTCGTGAACCCGGCTGCCGTGGCGTGCGGGACTCTGCGGGTTCCTCGACGACCAGGTGCGTCGGGGTGACGACGACCGGGCACAGCGGGCGCGGGCGCACCTCGCCCGTCCCGAGGTAGGTCATGGCCACTCCGAAGAAACCGGCGTAGCCGTAGGTCCTGGCCTGCGGGAAGTGCTCCTCAAGGTGTCTGCGCAGCGACTCCTCCCGCTCGTCGATGCAGAACACGGCCTGCATCGTGACGGGCGGCGCCTCGGTTCCGGCCGTGAACCGCCGGTGGGCGTCGAGCGCGTCGAGCGCCCCGACCCGGTGCCGCCGTTCGTAGGCCAGGTGCAGCAGACGGCGCCGTTCGGTCTCGTCGCAGGCGGCGACCGCCCCGAGCCAGGCGGCGGCGTGCTCCGGCCTGGCGAGGACCGTGACGTCCACGGGCATCAGCTGTGCCAGGACGAACGCCTCGTAGACCAGTTCGAGGCCGGGCCGTACCGTCGTCCGGTCGGCCGTGGCGGGCCCGCCGGGGTGGTTCCGCATGACGTGCCGTGCGGCCTGGACGTCCAGGACGAGCTGGACGGCCAGGTAGTCGAGCAGCCGTGCCGCACGCGCCTCGACCGGCGCCAGGTCGGGCCGGTGCTCGAACTGACGCATCATGCCCGCCCAGCCGCGCAGCGACAGCAGCGTCGTCTCGATCGCGGCGCCCCGGGCCTCCTCGGGTACGGCCAGCTCGTCCAGGGCCCAGACGACCGTCCGCTCGGCCGTCCAGCCCTCGGCCTCCTGCCGTCTCAGCTCGGTGCCGAGACCCCGCAGGAACCGGTCGGGCGGGCCGCCGGCCTGGCCGTACAGGCGGCGGAAGGCGCGCAGGAAGCCCAGTTCGCGCTCGGGCATCGGCCAGTAGGCGATTCCCTGGTCGAGGAAGGCCGCCGACAGCCGGATCAGCAGCGGGTGCACCAGTTCGTCGGTGTCGGTCCCGGTCTCGGCGAGGATCCGGTCCCGCCCGCGCGCCGGGGGAGCGCCCGCGCCGGGCACCGTCGGAGCCGCCGCGGCCAAGCCGTTCCACAGGGTGTCGAGAAGCCGCGCCTGCGAGGCCCGCGCAGTCTGTTCGGGCGTCGTGGTCCAGTCGCGGCCGGCCTGCGCGAGCAGCTCGGCGCGTCGCCGGGGGTCGAGAAGGTCGCTGAGGCGGGTTCGGGCGTCGGTCTCCAGGAGCAGCCAGTCGAGCGCGGCGCCGCTGGGGATCTCGAACAGGTTCCGCAGCCGCAGGGCGAGGAAGCGCGCCCGCGTCGGCCCGCCCGGCACGATCGGGGCACCGCCGGGTGCCTCGGCCTCGGCGACCGCGTCGATGTCCGAGGGACGGATCCGTCCGGAGCCGACGTGGTCCCGGAAGGCCGCCTCACTCTGGAACGGCTCGGTGCCGAACACCCGCGCCGCGCTGACGACGGCCTCGTCGAAGGGCAGGTGCTCGAAGGCGTGCAGGGTGTTGTGGTGGACGAACGTCTGCAACGGAGCCTGCTCGGGCAGCAGCCTCGCCGCCCGTTCGACCAGCTCGGTGACGTCCGTGACGCGGTCCCCACGTCCGGGGGCCGCGGCGATGTCCAGATGGGTCATGCTCGCCTCCGGCGTCTGGTCGCCTGCGGGTGGGCGGAGACGGGGACGAGCCCGTCGAGCCCGCGCAGGGTGAGGGTGGCCCGCCACTCACGTGACATCGTGGCCAGCCCGGAAAGGAAGGTGTGGTCGACGAGCGTCGCGTCCGTCACGTCCACGACGACCTCGGTGACGCCGCCGTCCCCCGTGTCGTCCTTGGTGGCCCCGTTGACCGTACGGCGCAGCGGCAGCAGGGCGGTGAAGACGGCGGCTGCGGGGACGCGGACGTTCAGCACGCTCCCCGAACGGACGGCCACGGCGCGGGGCCGCAGGAAGGCCACCGGCGGCACCCCGCGGACCAGGTGCAGCACGATCTTCAGGGCGAGACCGGCCGCGACGCCCATGAGCAGGTCGGTGGCGAGC
Source organism: Streptosporangium sp. NPDC020145 (assembly GCF_040631275.1). NCBI lineage: Bacteria > Bacillati > Actinomycetota > Actinomycetes > Streptosporangiales > Streptosporangiaceae > Streptosporangium > Streptosporangium sp. NPDC020145. The sequence continues at coordinate 49,254 of NZ_JBEXZT010000030.1, forward strand.
GTGACGAACATGGTGGTCAGGAACAGGGCGAGCTGGTCGAGGCCGACCTCGCGGGCGTGGGCGAACTCGCGGGGGGAGGCGAGCCTGGTGCCGGTGTAGACGAGCATGGCGGCCAGCACCGCCAGCGGGATGGTCTGCAGCAGGCCCGGCGCCAGGGCGACGAACAGCAGCAGGAAGACGCCGTGGAAGAAGTTGGACCCCCGGGAGACGGCGCCCGCGTCGATGTTGGCCCGGCTGCGGACGATCTCCGAGATCATCGGCAGGCCGCCGATCAGCGCGGAGACGAGGTTGCCGCCGCCGAGGGCGAGCAGGTCGCGGTTGAGGTCGGAGGAACGCCTCTCGGGGTCCATGGAGTCGACCGCCAGCACGGTCAGCGTCGACTCGATGGTGCCGATCAGGGCGAACATCACCACGTACTTCAGCGACGTCCCGCTGAGGATCACCGAGAAGTCGGGGAAGGCCACGGCGTCGAGCAGGGTGCCGGGGAGCCGGACGAGGAACTCGGGGCCGAGGTGGTAGGTCGTGGTCATGAACCGGTAGTCGTGCGGGACGCCGACGTGGAACCACAGCGCGACCGGCACGGTCACGGCGAGCACGACCAGCGGCGCGGGTACGGCCCTGGCCCACCTGGCCCTGATCAGCGGCATGCCGAACATGATCAGCAGGCCGAGCACGCCGAGCAGCAGGACGCGGGGGTTGGCACTGGCGACGCTGTGCGGGATCTCCGCGATCAGGCCGAGGGTCTCCTTGCTCTCCGGCTTGACGCCGAGCGCGACGTGGGCCTGCTTGGAGATGATGATGATCCCGATCGCGGCGAGCATGCCGTGCACGACCGAGGGGGACATGGCGATGCCGACGGTGGCCACCCGGCACAGCGCGAAGGCGATCTGGACGACCGCGGCGACGACGCCGACGGCCAGCGCCCGCCGGTAGCCGACCGCGAGGTCGCCTCCGCCGAGTTCCTGGACCGCGCCGAGCGCGATCACGATCAGGCCCGCGGCGGGGCCCTTGATGGTCAGGGGCGCGCTGCCGAGCAGGCTGACCAGCACACCGCCGACGATCGCCGTCAGGACACCGGCGACCGGCGGGAACCCGCTGGCCAGCGCGATCCCCAGGCAGAGCGGGAGCGCGATGAGAAAGACCAGGAAGCCGGACTTGACGTCGGCCGTCTGGAAGGCGCCGCGGCGGGGCGCGGTGGCTAAGTCGTCATGGGCCTTCAGGCCGTGCTGTTCTGACGTCACTGAGATCCTCACAAGGGCGTGGGCGGTCTGCTCCGGCCGTGTTCGGCCGGAGGTCGTGCGCACGGGAAACGCCTGCTCGCAGGCGTCCTGGGCGCACGGGGGGACCGCGGGCCACGCTCGTTTCGAGGATCGTCTCCGACGGCCGCTCCTGGTGGATCGCGACGGTGACGTCGCGTACCGGAGAACGGGAGTCGGTGGTCTCACTGTCGGTGAAGTCGTCCTTGACCTCACGCGAGTCGTTGCCGAAGGTGTCGTGCTCGTCGCCGAAGGCGGTGGCGACCGGGGAATCGAGGCTTCCCATGGCCGTCCCGCTGATCGGGCCTCGCACCGGGGTCGGTGGGACGGCCCTGGTGCGGTCGAGCTCTTCGTGGTGGTGGTGATGGCGCGTGTCCGCGCAGGCCACGGAAAAGGCCCTGGCCGGGGCGATCGTCTCGACCCATGACGTCATCGCCATCACGACCGCGAGCGCCGCCCCCACCGCACGGAGCAGTTTCCGCCCATGCCGGGATGATGCCCTGACAAAAGGGGCATTCGGCCGGTCGAGGGATGGCGGGGTCACTTTGGCTCCGGGCCACGATATGGGTCGGGATGAAGCCTCATGATTGATCCAGAAAAGGATTAAATCGGTCAAGACCTACGAAGAGTGGTTGTTCACTCTCCATCCGTGGCTTCGCGGCGCACGCGACCGTACTCTAGCTGCGATGATCTGCCGGTTACCGGAAATTCTCCCGGTCAATGTCACTATGACTTTCTGTAAACGCCGCAGGTCGTGAACAGGGAAACGTTACCAAAGCGTTATCGGAAGGGCTGCGGGATCGCTGTTTTCTCTACACGGATATCGGCATTCGCTGTGATGCCCGGCTATAACCCAAATACCTAACATCGTCTTTTCTATACGATGAATGCCGTAATTTCGTGTGCCATAACGCGTTTCCCTAACATGGGAAGAATGTTGGGTTCCTTATAGGGAACGCGCCGGTCGTTCTCCTGCGCGCCGCCGTCCGGTGCGCGTCCGGAGACGGGGACGTCGGGCCCGACGAATCCTCAACGAATCCTCAACGCCCCCCGGCCTACGGTGCCCGTGTCATTCCGCTTCCGACAAGGAGAGCCGAACATGCGCGCACCAAGCTCCTCTCTGAGAGTGACCGCCGTGGCGGCCGTCGCGGCGGCCGGGCTGCTCACGGCGGTCGGCCCGGCGAACGCGGCCCAGGCGCGGGTCCCTCAGGCGCCCACCGCGGTGGCCGCCTCCGACTGCGGTGGAACGATCACCCACAAGGACACGCACAGGTACGGCAGGCACACCCGTACCTACCGGATCACCTGGGCGAACTGCGGCTCCCGCACCTCACGCAAGAAGGTCGACATCCGCTGGGCCCGTGACCTGCCCTGCAGGACCATCCCGGGGGGCTCCACGGTGACGTGGACCGCCACGTACCCCATCAGGGCCTTCGCGCCGTACCCGCGGTCGATCAAGAACTGCTGACCACGACGGCACACCGCCCGGCCGGAGTCCCAGGGGCGTCTCCGGCCGGGCCCCGCGTTCTCGCCGAGCCGTACGGCTCAGGCGGGGAAGGCGACGGCCTTGCCGATCAGGTCGGCGTAGCCGTTCTCCAGATCCTCAGGGAGCTCGTCCACAGGGAAGAAACGCAGGGCGCTGTGCTCCTCACTGACCTGGAGCGAGGCGGAGCCGTCGACCGTGGCGCGCACCGCCACGATGAGCACCTTCGACTTCCCGATGCTCATGATCTCCGCGCCGACGACGGGGCCGACGACCACGTCGAGGCCGCTCTCCTCGCGGACCTCGCGCCTGACGACCTCGGCCAGGGTGTCGTCCTCCCTGTCCGGCCACCCGCCGGGGAGCTCCCATTTGTCCCGGGGGTTCCGGCAGAGCAGGACACCGCCGTCCACCAGCACCACGGCCTTGATCGAGGCGTGCATGAAGTACCAGCCGGTCTCGGCGTCGATCACGGGACGGTCCTTTCGACGGTGACGGTGTGGATCTTCCACCTCATCACCGATACCGGGGGAGATCCACCCTCCGCCATCGCGGCCCGGCACGGCCTCACGAAAGTCGGCCGACGCGGCCGGGCCGGTGGCGTTCAGCCCTGACGGTCGTACGGCGGTGACGACGGGACGGCGCGGCCGGCGGTGCTAATCCGTGTCGTCGGCCGGGGTGTCGAAGAGGGTCGGTGCCTCCCGCTCGCCGGGGGAGAACAGGCGGATCACGCCGTACTCGCCGTCGAACCCCGGCTCCCTGATGACCTCGCCCCGGCGCAGCCTGCCGATCGCCTCCCCGAGCCTGGGGAGCCGGGCCTCCAGGTCGCCGACCGGCACCTCCTGGAGGATCCGCAGTTCGGGGCCGAGGGCGGCGACCAGCCGGTCGGCCTCCCCGGCGACCTTCTTGCTGCCCGGCCCGACACCCAGGATCTCGCCTACGATCTCCGGCAGCGGGACGAGCTCCTCGGAGACGGAGACGTCGCCCGCGGGCCGTACGCCCTCGGAACGGTCGGCCAGGTCCTCGACGCGACTCAGCACGCCGACCGTGAGCGGTTTGCCGCACACCGGGCAGATCCCGCCGAGGCGGCGCGTCTCCTCGGGCTCCAACCTGACGCCGCACTTACGGTGCCCGTCCAGGTGGTAGCGGCCCTCCTCGGGGAAGAACTCGACCGTCCCCTCGTAGCCCGCGCCGGTCCGCAGCGCGTCCAGCACCGCGAAGTAGTCGAGATCGGTGTCGAGCACCGTGGTCTCCCGGCCGATCCTGGGCGGCGAGTGCGCGTCCGAGTAGCTGACCAGGCGGTAGGCGTCCAGCATGGAGACCCGCCGGTTCATCTCCGGGTCGCTCGACAGGCCGGTCTCCAGCGCGAAGATGTGCCCGGACAGGTCGCCGTAGCACTCCTCGACCGTGTCGAACCCCGACTTGGAGCCGAAGACCCCGAACCACGGCGTCCAGACGTGGGCCGGGACCAGGTAGGACCCCTCGCCGCTGTTCAGGGCGATCTCCAGCAGGTCGCGGGAGTCGAGGCCGAGCGTCGGCCTGCCGTCGGCGCCCAGGTCGCCGACCTTGCCCAGCTCACGGTTGAACGTCTCGGCCGCCTCGAAGCCCGGCACGTTGACCAGGTGGTGGAGCTTGCGGGTACGGCCGCCACGCCGGTAGACCGTGGACACCTCGACGGTGAGCATGAACCGCACCGGGGCCGAGGCGACCGAGGACGGCAGCGTCCTGGCGACCTCCCGGTCGAGGTCGTCACGCAGCCGGAACAGACCCGGCTCGGCGGGTACGAGCCCCTCGCGCAGCAGCGCGAACCAGGACGGATGCGTGAAGTCGCCCGTCCCCATCAGCGTGACACCCTTGTGCCGCGCCCACCTGGTCAGATGCGCCAGGTCGCTGTCCCTGCTGCACGCCCGTGAGTACTTCGAGTGGATGTGCAGATCCGCATGGAAGCGCATTCCAGACACTTTTCCATGGAAAGGCCCCGCTAATCCGTGCGGGGGTCGTGCCCGGAGGGAAGATCCGCCGCCAGTTCCGCCAGGTGTACGGTCCGCACCTTCGATCCTCTGCGGCGTAGTCCCTGGTCGAGCTGGCGGTAGCAGCCGGGGTTGACCACGGCCACGTAGTCCACCCCGGCCGCCTCGATCTCGTCGAGTTTGGCGTCCAGGACCCTGCGGCTGTCCTTGGGCCTGACCAGGGCGTAGCTGCCGGCCGCCCCGCAGCAGGTCCCGGCGGAGGGCAGCTCGACGTACTCGCCGATCCGGCCCAGCAGCTCCCTGGGCTCACGCCAGACCCCCAGGCCGTTGCGCAGGTGACAGGAGTCCTGCAACGCGATGCGTATCCCCGGCCTCGACGGCTCCTCAGGCGTGCCATCCGTTCCGGTACGGCCCGCAGAAGTGCGGTCCGCGGAAGGACGGCCCGTGCTCGGTTCGGGGGTCGTCTCGGAGGTGGCGGTCAGGTACTCGGAGATCTCCCTGACCCTGTCTCTGCCGAGCACGTCGGCGAGGTGGGCCGCGCAGCCGCCCGAGGTGGTGACGATCACCCCGGGCAGTCGTTCGCCCAGTTCGACGGCCAGTTCCCGGCCCCTGGCCGAGTCGCCGTTGTGCGCGTGCAGCGCTCCGCAGCACCCCTGCGAGGCCGGGGCGGAGAGCTCGGGCAGAAGGGCGCGGGCGGCCCTGCTCACCTTGGGATACAGGGCCCGTTCGAAGCAGCCGAGCATCAGGTGGGGCCCCTCGGGTGAGGGCCTGGTCCGGGCGTGGCGGCGGAACAGGCCGAGCAGCCACACCCTCAGGCGCGAGTTCACCGCGAACGTCAGCAGCCTGACGATCAGCGGACGTCCCGGCCCCCGCCACTGGTGGTCGCGCCACTCCTCAAGGAGCGCGCCGTACTCGACCCCCGCGGGACAGACGGTCTCGCAGGCCCGGCAGCCGAGGCAGAAGCTCGACTCCTCCTGAAGGCGCAGGTCGTTCTCCGGCAGTGTGCCCTCCTCAAGGGCGCGCATCAGGGTGATCCGGCCCCGGGGGGAGGACGTCTCGTCCTTGGTGAGCGCGTACGTCGGGCAGGCGGGCAGGCAGAAGCCGCAGGAGATGCAGCGGTCGAGCAGTTCGGGGGTGAAGACACCCCGGGCCGACGGGTCAGGAGACGGTGTGGTGCTCACGGGCCGAGCCTCCCTGGTTCACGGGCTGAGCTTTCCTGAGGGGCACGGGCTGGGTTTCCGGTTCACGAGCCGAGCTTTCCCGGGTTGAGGATGCCCGCGGGGTCGAAGGCGGCCTTGATCCTGCGCAGCAGTGCCATCTGGTCCTCGCCGAGCCGTTCGGCCAGGTAGGGCAGCTTGGCCGCGCCGACGCCGTGTTCGCCGGTGATGGTGCCACCCAGCTCCATCGCGGCGCGGAAGATGTCGGCGAAGGCGTGGTGGGCGCGTTCGGCCGCGTCGGTGTCGCCCGCGTCGATCACGCAGGTCGGGTGCAGGTTGCCGTCCCCGGCGTGGCCGAAGGTCGCGATCGTGAGGCCGTGCCGTACGGCCAGGGCGTCGACGCGGTCGACCATCTCGGCGATGCGCGGCCTGGGCACGCTGGCGTCCTCAAGGATCGTGACCGAGCCGAGGCGGGAGAGCGCGGGCAGCGCGCACCGCCGCGCGGCGAGCAGCGCCTCGGACTCGGCCGCCGCGCCCGCGACGACGGCCTCCGTCGCCCCTTCGCCGAGGCAGATCTCCGCCATCCTGGCCAGGTGGTCGGCGACCGGTGCGGCGGCGCCGTCGTCGCCGAACAGCAGCAGCGCGCCCGCGTCCCGCCTGAGGCCGAGCCCGGCGTAGTCCTCGACGGCGGCGACGCACTTGGCGTCGAGGAACTCCAGCGTCGCCGGGACGATCCCCGAGCCGATGATCCGGGCCACGGCCCGTCCCGCGTCGGCCAGGGTGGCGAAGTAGGCCAACCCGGTCCCGGTGGTCTCCGGCGCGGGGGTGAGCGCGACCGTCGCCTCGGTGATCACGCCGAGCGTGCCCTCTGAGCCGGTGAGCAGGCGGGTCAGGTCGTAGCCCGCGACGTCCTTCCACAGCCGCCCGCCGGTGCGGACGATCTCCCCGGTCGGCAGTACGGCCTCAAGCCCGAGGACGTGGTTGCGGGTCACGCCGTACTTCAGGCCGCGCAGGCCGCCGGCGCAGGTGGCGATGGTGCCGCCGACGGTCGCGACCGTCCTGCTGCCGGGGTCGGGCGCGTACAGCAGGCCGTGCGCGGCGGCGGCGTCGGCGAGTTCGGCCGAGGTGACGCCGGGCTGGACGACGGCGAGGAGTTCGTCGGCGCTGATCTCCAGGATGCGGTCGAGCCTGGTCAGGACCAGGACGATGCCGCCGCTGAGCGGGACGGTCGCCGCGCACAGGTTGGACCCGGCGCCCCTGGGGACGACCGGCACACCGTGCGCGCAGGCCAGTTTGAGCACCGCGGCGACCTCCTCGGCCGAGCCGGGGTGGACGACGGCGCCGGGCATGGCGGAGAACAGCGGGGTGGCGTCCCTGGCGTAGGCCGCCACGTCCCCGTCGGCGTCGCGGACGTGGCCCGCGCCGACGATCGCGCGCAGCTCACGCAGCACGGCGGCGTCGATCCTCATGGAAGTCTCCCTCCGGTAGGGCGGGTCACATGATCGCCAGCTGGCCGCCGTCGATCACCAGCTCGGTGCCGTGGACGAACGCGGCGTCGTCGGAGGCCAGGAAGGCGTATCCGGCGGCGACCTCCTCGGGCAGTCCCGCCCGGCCGAGCGGGATGTGGTCGCGCTCGTAGGCGGAGACGAAGTCGTCGGCCAGACCGGCCGAGATCTCCGCGTTCAGCGGGGTCTGGATGTAGCCGGGGCACAGCGCGTTGACGCGGATGCCGTACCTGCCCAGCTCGACGGCCATGGTCCTGGTGAGCAGCAGCACCCCGCCCTTCGACGCGTTGTAGTGGGCGTAGTCGGCCTCGCCGCCGATCCCGTTGGTCGAGGACATGTTGACGATGACCCCGCCGGTGCCCTGCGCGACCAGGTGTCTGGCCACGGTCTGGGCGACCTGGAACATGCCGCCGAGGTTCACGGCCATGATCCGGTCCCAGTGTCGCCTGGTGATGTCGAGGAACGGCTCGCGCCAGGCGGTACCCGCGTTGTTGACCAGCACGTCGAGGCCGCCGAGGGCCGTGACGGCCGCCTCGACCAGCCGGTTCACGTCGGCCTCCGTGGCGACGTCCCCCGCCAGGCCGCCGATCTCGCCGAGCGGGGCCAGCTCGGCCACGGTCCGCTCGACCTCGTCGGCGTCGAGACCGCCGACGAAGACCCGGGACCCCTCCTGGAGGAACCTGCGGGCGGTGGCGGCGCCGATGCCGCTGCTGCCCCCGCTGATCAGCACTCTTTTCCCGGTCAGGCCGCGCATCTTCTCCCCATTTCGTCTCTCACGGCTGTCATCGCACGGCGCCGCGGGCGGCGACGCGCAGCTCGGTGACGACCTCGCCGTCCTCGACGACGTGCGCGACGTCGAAGAGGTTGAGCACCGGGCAGGCGTGGCTCGGGACGAGCCGCACCCGGCTGCCCACGGGCAGCTCGCCGTAGTTGGCGTGCCCCGGTTCGAGATGCGCCACCCCGTGCTCCTCGTTGAGGAACTCCATGTGCAGGTACGGCAGGCCGACCGCGGAGATCCAGCCGGGAGAGCCGAGGCCGTCCGAGGTGAGGCACTTGGTCCCGGCGTCGAGCACGACCCGCTCGGGGGAGGGGCGGCCGACGACCGTGGCCAGCACCCTGGCGCCCGTGGTCTCCTCGGTGGCCACGCCGAGCCGCATCATCGTGGTGTCGTTGAAGATGTAGGTGCCCGGCCTGATCTCGGTCACCCCGGGGACCTCGGCGGCGTAGCGGGCGGTTGGCGTCGAGCCGACGCTGATCTCGCGCAGCTCGACGCCCTCACGGGCGCACAGCTCGGCGGTCGCGACCAGGTCCTCGCCCTCTCGGCGGGAGATCTCCAGCAGTTCCTCCCACGAGCGGGAGCGGTAGGCGTGCCCGGCCAGGGTGAGCAGGCCGACGACCTCGACGCCGGGGATCGCGGCGATCTCCGCGACCAGGTCGGCGGTCTGACGGCCCGGCGGACGGCCGAGCCGGTGCATGCCGGTGTCCACCTCGACGAGGACCTCGACCGGGGAGCTCGTGCGGAGTCCCAGCCTGCCCAGTCCCGCGGCGACGTCGGGTGAGTCGAGGCTGACCCGCACCCGGGCGCGTTCACGCAGCGCGGCCAGGCGGCGCAGCTTGGGTTCGCCCCAGATCGGATAGGCGAGCAGGATGTCGTCGATCCCGGCGTCGGCCATCACCTCGGCCTCGCCGAGCTTGGCGCAGGTGATGCCGACGGCGCCCGCCTCGATCTGCATGCGGGCCAGCTCTGGGATCTTGTGGGTCTTGATGTGCGGCCTGAGCCCGACGTCGTTCGTCATGGCCACCTTGGCCATCTCCGTCACGTTGGCCCGGACCACGTCGAGGTCGATGACCAGCGCCGGAGTGTCGATTTCTGGATACATCGCTTGACCGCCCCTCCCGGCTGTACGGCGATTCCGGTCAACGTAGCATAGTTCCACAATGCGGTCTAGGATTCCGTTATACGGAATACGATCGGAATCTCCCAGAGGGAAGGGGTTGTGGCCGGGGAGAAGTCCGAGGTCGCGGGGATGGTCAGGAAGGTTCCGTCGAACACTTGACAGCGCGTTCGTCCGGATGTTCTGCTGTCGCATGTTCGGAATAGCATTCTGCGATACGGAATGGAGAAAGTTGTGAGGCTTGGCACGGTGCGGGTCGGGGAGGACCGGTTCGCCGCGGTTGAGCGCGAGGGGCGCTGGTACGCGCCGGGGGTCCCGGCGGGCACGCCGCTTGAGGCCGTCCTCGCGGCCGGGGCCGGGGAGGTCGCGCGCCTGGCCGCCTCGGCGACCGAGCCGATCGAGGGCGCCGTCCCCGTGGCGCCGCTGCGCCCCGGCAAGATCGTGGCGATCGGGCTGAACTACCTGGACCACATCCGTGAGGCCGGGATGGACAGGCCCGAGCGCCCGCTGATGTTCGCCAAGTTCCCGTCGAGCGTGATCGGTCCCGGCGAGGAGATCGTCGTCGACGACGAGCTGACGGAACGGGTGGACTGGGAGGTCGAGCTGGCCGCCGTCATCGGCTCCCCGCTCAGGCACGCCGACGAGAAGGAGGCCCTGGCGGGGATCGCGGGATACACCGTGGCCAACGACGTCTCCGCCCGTGACCTGCAGTTCGCCGACGGCCAGTGGACCAGGGGCAAGAACCTCGACACCTTCTGCCCGCTCGGCCCGGTCATCGTGACCCCCGACGAGATCGACGACCCCCAGGCGCTGGCGCTCAGGACCGTCGTCAACGGGGAGACCGTCCAGGACTCGACCACAGCCGAGATGCTCTTCGGCGTCGCCGAACTGCTGGCGTACTGCTCGCGCGCCTTCACCCTCGAACCCGGCGACGTGGTGCTGACCGGCACCCCGTGGGGATGCGGCGAGTTCATGACCCCCCGCCGCTCGCTCAGGCCGGGAGACGTCGTCGAGGTGAGCGTCGAGGGCATCGGCACCCTGCGCAACCCCGTCGTCGGCCGCCGATGACCCTCCCCCCGCAAAACCCCCAAATTTCCCGAAAAATCCCCCATACAGGAGTTTCCGTGAGACAGGCACATTCGACCCCCGGCGGCCCACGGTGAAGGCCCTGGTGTTCACCGGCCCCGGCACCGTCGAGATGCGCGAGGTGCCCGAGCCGGAGCCGGGTCCCGGCGACGTGCTGGTGCACGTGGTCACCTCCGGCATCTGCGGCAGCGAGCTGCACGGCGTCAGGACACCGGGCTTCCGGGTGCCGCCGCTGGTGATGGGCCACGAGTTCGCGGGCCGTACCGACGAGGGACGGCCCGTCATCGTCAACCCGATCCTGTCGTGCGGGGAGTGTGACGTGTGCGCGCTGGGCCTGCGCAACGTGTGCAGGAAGCGGCGGATCGTCGGCGTGCACACCCCGGGAGGGTTCGCCGAGCGCGTCGCCGTACCGGAAAGCGCACTGGTCGCGCTGCCCGAGGGGCTCGACTGGACGGCGGCCGGGGTCGTGGAGCCGGTGGCCAACGCCGTACACGCCTGGGCACTGGCCGGGACCCCGAGGGGGGCGCGGGTCGGGGTCATCGGCGCGGGCGCGATCGGACTGGCCTGCCTGCAGGTGGCCGTGTCCGGGGGAGCGGGCCGGGTGGAGATCGCCGACCGCTCCGACAGCCGCAGGGCGGTGGCGGCCGGGCTCGGGGCGGACGCGGCCGTCGCCGAGCTGACCGGGGAGTACGACGTGATCTTCGACGCGGTCGGCGCGGCGGCCACCCACGAGCAGTCGCTCGCCCGGCTGCGTCCCGGTGGGATCGCGGTGTGGCTGGGGCTCGCCGACCCGGTCTCCGGGTTCGACGCCGCCGACCTCGTGCGCGGGGAGAAGCGGGTGACCGGCTCCTTCGCCTACCGCGACGCTGACTTCGCCGAGGCGGTCGAGCTGGTCGGGGGCTGGGACCTGAGCTGGGTCTCGACCTTCCCGCTCGCCGAGGGCGCCGAGGTCTTCACCGCGCTGATGAACGGCCGCGCGACCCCCGTCAAGGCCCTGCTGGCTCCCTGAACCCCGGGGAAACCTCTGAGCCCTGTGGCGCCCCCGTCGAAACCCCACCGAAGCCCCCTGAATCGAGGTACCCCATGGCCCGGATCGTCCTGGTGGGCGCCGGAAGCATCACCTTCGCCAAGAACCTGCTCTCCGACATCCTGACCTTCCCCGAACTCGCCGAATCGACGGTCGTGCTGCACGACATCGACGCCGAGCGGCTCGCGACGGCCGAGGCCATGGCCACCTGGATGGTCGGGGAGCTCGGGATCGGCGCCAGGGTCGAGGCCCACCTCGACCGCCGCGCCGCGCTCGACGGCGCCGACCACGTCATCAATGAGATCGCCGTCGGGGGCATGGCCGCCGTGCGCCGCGACTTCGACATCCCCGCCCGGTACGGCGTGCGCCAGACGATCGCCGACACCCTCGGGATCGGCGGCGTCTTCCGCGCGCTGCGCACGATCCCGGTGATGGTGGGTCTGGGCAACGACCTGGCGGAGTTGGCGCCGGACGCGACGCTGTTCACCTACACCAACCCGATGTCGATGATCCCGTGGGCGGTCTACGCGGGCACGCCGTTCCGCAACGTGGTCGGCGTCTGCCACGCCGCCCGCGACACCCAGCGGACCCTGGCCAGGATGGTCGGCGTGCCCGAGGAGGAGGTCTCCTTCCTCACGGCCGGGGTCAACCACCAGGCGTTCGTGCTGCGCTTCGAACGGGACGGGGAAAATCTCTACCGTCGTCTGGACCGGCTCATCGAGGCTGATCCGGAGCTGCGCCGCAGGGTCCGCGTGGAGATTTACCGAAATTTCGGTTATTTCCCTACGGAGTCGAGTGAGCACGGCGCGGAGTACCTCCCCTGGTTCCTCTCCAGGCCCGACCAGATCGAGCACTACCGCATCCCGGTGGGCGTCTACCTCGACTGGCTGGCCGACGGCTTCACCGAGTACGAGGAGCAGAGGCGCTCCCTCGACGCGGGCCGGGGCGTGACCATCCAGCGCGGTGAGGAACTGGCCTCGCTGGCCATCCACTCCATCGAGACCGGGACCCCCAGGCTCATCCACGGCAACGTCCGCAACGGCGGCCTCATCTCCAACCTCCCCGAGGACGCCTGCGTCGAGGTCCCCTGCCACGTCGACCGCTCGGGGGTGAGACCGACCAGGATCGGTGAGCTGCCCGCCCAACTCGCCGCGCTCAACCGGGTCACGCTCAACGTCAGCGAACTGACCGTGCGGGCCGCCCTCGAAGGCCGCCGTGACCACGTCTACCAGGCGGCCCTGCTCGACCCGAACACCGCCGCCAGCCTGCCGGTCTCCCGGATCCGCGAGCTGGTTGACGAGCTGATCGCCGCCCACGGCGACCTGCTGCCCGAGGGCGTCAGGGACCGGCCGTGAGCACGCCCGACATCCCGCTGTCGCGTTACCGCCCGATCTCCCGGCTCAGGGTCCCGGTCACCCACGTCGAGCGGGCCAAAACGCCCGTCGTTGACGCGCACGTCCACCTCGGCCGCTGGCTCACCGACGACGGTGGCTGGATGGTCGGGGACGTGCCCGCGCTGCTGGACACGATGGACGCGCTCAACGTGCGCGGCATGGTCAACCTCGACGGCCGATGGGGCAGGGAGCTGGCCGAGAACATCGAGCGCTACGACGCCGCCCACCCCGGCAGGTTCGCCACCTTCTGCCACGTCGACTGGTCGCAGGCCGCCGAACCCGGCTTCGGTGAACGGCTGGCCGCCCAGCTGCGCGCCTCGGTCGCCGAGGGCGCGGCCGGCCTGAAGGTCTGGAAGGACCTCGGCCTGCACGTACGCGACCACCGCGGTGAGCTGCTCATGCTCGACGACGTACGGCTCGGCCCCCTGTGGGCCGCCGCGGGCGAGCTGGGCATCCCCATCGCCCTGCACACCGCCGACCCCGTCGCCTTCTTCGAGCCGGTCGACGAACGCAACGAGCGCCTCGAACAGCTGACCGCCCGCCCCGACTGGGCGTTCTCGGGCCCTGAGTTCCCGCCGTTCGAGCGGCTGATGGAGGCCATGGAGGCGATGGTCGCCGACCACCCGGCGACGACCGTGATCGGGGTGCACGCCGGATGCTGGCCGGAGAACCTCGGCTGGGTCGGGCGCATGCTCGACGAGCACCTCAACTTCCACATCGACATCGCCGCCCGCGTCGCCGAGCTGGGCAGGGCCCCGCGGGCGGCCCGCGCGCTGATCACGAGCCACCCCGACCGGGTGCTGTTCGGCACCGACGAGATCCCACCGGACCCGGAGGTCTACCGCATCCACTTCCGCTTCATGGAGACCGCGGACGAGGCCTTCGCCCACTCCCTGGAGGACCCGCCGCCGATGGGCCGCTGGACGATCTCCGGCCTCGACCTGCCCGACGACGTCCTCACCGGGGTCTACGCGGGCAACGCGCTCAGGCTCGTACCGAGACTCGACCCCCGCCCGGAGGTGGTCACCGTGACACGGGACTGAGGGACCGGCCGTCCCCCCGCAGCGGAGGGACGGCCGACAACAGGATCACCGACAGGGCGTGTACGGCAGGTCGTTCAGGTCATAGTCCTTCGACTTCTTGATGGCGTTGAAGTCGAACGTCGTGGAGTTCGCCTTCGGGCAGAAGGTGTTCGGCGCCGTGAGGTACTCCACCTGGAAGACCGGTTTGCCCGCCGTGACGAAGGGCTTGAGCTCGCCGCACTCGTCGTGCTGGAAGCACTCCTCGTTGATCGCGAAGTCGAAGTCCGCGACCAGGTCGGCGATCTGGCTCAGGTCGTTCTTGAGCCCGACGGCCAGGCCGTACCGGTGGGCGATGTCCGCCAGGGCCCGGTTGTAGGTGAGCTGGGTCGCGGGGCTGATGTTCCAGCCGGTGACCGAGGCTCCCTCCTCGTGCGCGTGCACGACGTCGAACTCAACTCCGTCGAACCCGGCGCTCGCGCACTTGGCGACGCGCGCCTCCATCATCTGCAGCAGGAAGTCACGTTGTCCCTTGTCGTTGTTGATGTTCGCCCAGCGCTCGTTCGGGAACGTGGTGCTGAACGGCTTGCCGAGCAGGGACTTGCCGTGGCTGTTGTGCCAGTCGAGGAACTGCTGGTAGTCAGGACGGAAGTCCTCGATGGACCCGGCGTCGACGTAGCAGATCGCCTTGGCGCCGCGGGCGTGGACGGCCTTGACGGCCTCGGTGTTCAGGGTCGTGTTGTTCCCCACGTTGGTGTAGAGGTCGATGTCGTACACGTCGGGCCGCACGCAGGCGCCACCGGTCTGCGGCACCGAGCAGATGCCGACGTTGACGCCACCGGTCGCGGGGTAGGCCGAGTTGGCCTCCAGCTGGTACTGCCAGCGGCTGCGGAGCGCGGGGCGCCAGATGTCACCCTTGGGCGCGGCCGTGGGGCTGGCCGTGGGGCTCGGGACGGGCTTGGCCGTGGGGCTCTTCGTGGGCTTCGGCTTGGGCCTGTAGCGCCTGTGCCCGTCGTCGGGCTTCGCGGTGGGCGTGACGGTGGGCTTGACGGTGGGCGTGACCGCCGTGACGGCCCCCGTGGCTGCCACGCCGGTCCCGGTGGTGGAGGTGGCGCCCGCGGCGAGGGCCGAGGCGACGATCGTGGTCGCGGCGACACCCACCAGGACACCCAGGCGGAGCGGGGTCCGCCTCGGAGGGGAGAACTTGCTCAAGACGTTCACTCTCTTTCCGTATAACAGAATGGAGTTCCGTGATCAAGGAAAGCGAGTAAGAGGGAGGGATGTCAACCCTGGAAGAGGCGCCAGAAGGGTCTCTGGCGTCGTGGAACGTGACAGATCGTCAACGATCTTTGATCCCGGAGCCTGGTTCTCAAGTTATTCCGTATAACGGAATGCTGGTCCGTATAACGGACGGTCGCTATACTCACCGCACGCAGCGGTTAACGCCGCCGTGCTCTGTGGAAGGAAAAATCCCATGGCACGCATCGTGTTCGTCGGCGCGGGCAGCGTCGAGTTCACCAAGAACGTCCTCTCTGACATCCTGACATTTCCGGAACTGGGGGATTCCACCCTGGTCCTGCACGACATCAATGCCGAAAGGCTGGCCACCGCCGAGGCCATGGCCGGTTGGATGGTCGCCAAGCTCGGTCTGGGCGCCAAGGTCGAGGCCCACCTCGACCGCCGGGCCGCCGTGGACGGCGCCGACTACGTCATCAACGAGATCGCGGTCGGTGGACACGCCGCCACGCGCGTGGACTTCGAGATCCCGCGCCGGTACGGCCTGCGCCAGACGATCGCCGACACCCTCGGGATCGGCGGCATCTTCCGCGCGCTGCGCACGATCCCCGTGATGGTCGGCCTGGGTCACGACCTGGCCGAACTGGCTCCGCAGGCGCTGCTGCTCAACTACACCAACCCGATGGCGATGATCCCCAGGGCCGTCTACCAGGGCACGCCGTTCAAGAACGTCTTCGGGCTGTGTCACTCGGTGCGCGACACCCAGGCCCGCCTCGCCTCGCTCGTGGGCGTGCCCGAGGAGGAGGTCTCCTATGTCACGGCGGGGGCCAACCACCAGGCGTTCGTGCTGAGGTTCGAGCACCGGGGCCGCGACCTCTACCCCGTGCTGGACGAGGTCATCGAGCGCGACCCCGAGCTGCGCCGGACCGTCCGGGTGGAGATGTACCGCCGTTTCGGATATTTCCCGACCGAGTCCAGTGAGCACGGTTCCGAGTATCTCCCCTGGTTCCTGCACCACGACGACCAGGTCGAGCACTTCCGCATCCCCGTGGAGATCTACCTGCGCTGGTCGGAGGAGAACCTCGACACCTACGAGGAGACCAGAAGACGCCTGGCCGCGGGCGAGGGCGTCGAGATCGAACCCGCGATGGAGCTGGCCTCCGAGGTCATCCACTCCATCGAGACGGGCACCCGCAGGGTCGTGCACGGCAACGTGCGCAACAACGGCCTGATCTCCAACCTGCCCAAGGACGCCTGCGTCGAGGTGCCCTGCCTGGTCGACAGGTCCGGGATGCGGCCGACCGCGATCGGCGAGATGCCCGCCCAGCTCGCCGCGCTGAACACGACCTTCCTCAACGTGGGCGACCTGACCGTGCGGGCGGCCCTCGAAGGCCGCCGCGACCACGTCTACCACGCGGCCATGCTCGACCCGAACGCCTCGGCCACGCTCACCCTCAAGCAGATCCACGACCTCGTGGACGAGATGATCGCGGCCCACGGCGACCTGCTTCCCGAGGGGGTCCGATGAGAAGGGTCCTCACCGCGGCCACCTCCCTGGCCGCCGTCGTCGCGCTGACCGCCACCGGCTGCTCCGCCTCGGGCGAGAAGGCGTCGGGACCCGCGGAGATCGTCATCTGGCACGGCCAGGAGGACACCTCGGCCAAGGCGATCGAGAAGCTGGTCACCCGGTTCAACGACACGCACAAGGACGTCAGGGTCCGGGTCGAGTCGGGCGGCGCGACCGCGGACGGCATGCTTCCCAAGATCACTGCCGCGCTCACCTCGGACGCCTACCCCGACATCGCCTACCTGTACGGCTCGTGGGCGCCCAACGTCGCCCGCAACCCCAAGGTGGCCGACCTGACCGCCTACACCAAGACCCAGGAAGCCAGGTGGCAGGACTTCTGGGCCAACGAGCGCGAGGCGGTCACCGTGCAGGGCAAGGTCATCGGCTTCCCCGCCGTGGTGGACAACATGGTCGTCCTCTACAACAAGAAACTGCTGGACAAGGCCGGGATCGAGCCCCCCAAGCCCGACTGGACGTGGGCCGACTTCCGGGAGATGTCCAGGAAGATGACCGCCCCCGGCGACGGCGTTTTCGGCGCCACCTGGCCGATCAGCGGCGGCGAGGAGGCCGTGTGGGGCCTGTGGCCGATGCTCTGGCAGGCGGGCGGCGACATCCTCTCGCCCGACCAGAAGAAGGCCACCTTCAACTCCCCGGCGGGACAGCAGTCCCTCGACCTGCTGCGGGCCATGGCGGTCGAGGACAAGTCCCTCTACCTGGACTCAAGCCCGGCCGAGAAGGGTCAGAAGCTCTTCGAGTCGGGACGGCTCGGCTTCTTCATGTCCGGTCCCTGGGTGCTTCCCGACCTCCAGGCGGCCAAGGTCGACTACGGCGTCGTGCGGCTGCCCGGGACCAACGGCAACCACGAGACGGTCTCCGGACCGGACAACTGGGTCGTGTTCAACCACGACGAACGCCGGGTCAAGGCCGCGACCACCTTCCTGAGCTGGCTGACCGCGCCGGAGCAGGAGCTCGAATGGATGACGGCCACCGGATCACTGCCGATCCGTGAGTCGATCACCAAGCTGCCCGGCTACCAGGACTATCTGAAGAAGTACCCGGGAGTCGACGTGATCTCGGCCAACCTCGCCAACGCCAAGCGGGTCAGGCCGCCGACGACGAAGTACCCACGGGTCTCCTCCTTCGTGGCCGACGCCATCGCCAAGACCCTGCTCGGCAGGACGACCGCCAAGGAAGCCCTGGACGAGGCCGCCACCAAGGCGGACGCGGCGCTGGCCGTACCGGGATCATGAGCAACGTGCAGGCGCTCAGCCGGACGGAGACCGCGGCCCCGAAGCGGAGACCCGACCGCAGGAAGCCGGCCGACAACGTCACGGGATGGTCGTTCGCGGGTCCGGCGACGGTGGTCATCCTGGGGTTCTCGCTGATCCCCATGGCGTGGGCGCTCATGCTCTCCTTCACCGACTCCGACCTGATGACGCCGGGGCGCAACGTCGGGCTCGACAACTACCGGGCGCTGTTCCAAGACCCGGTGTTCTACCAGGCGCTCAGGAACACCGGGCTGCTGGTCGTGCTCTACATCCCGGCCTCGCTGATCGCCGGCCTGCTGGTCGCGGTGCTGCTGAACAGGAAGGTGCGCGGCATCGGGTTCTACCGGGCCTGCTTCCTGGTGCCCTACATCGCCTCGGCCACCTCGGCCGGTCTGCTCATGGGCTACATCTTCGACCGTGACTTCGGGCTGATGAACGGCCTGTTCGTCAAGCTCGGGCTCCCGGTCCAGGGCCTGCTGAGCAGCCCGTCCCAGGCGATGTTCGTGCTGACGCTGATCTTCTTCTGGACCCGCTTCGGGTTCTCCGTGGTGATCTACCTGGCCGCGATCCAGGAGATCAGCAAGGAGGTCCTCGAAGCGGCGGCCATCGACGGCGCGAGCAGGTGGGCCACGTTCTGGCACATCATCGTGCCCTCGGTACGGTCCATGACGATCTTCCTCGGGGTCTGGGGACTGATCGACGCGCTGCAGTTCTTCGACCTGATCGTGACCACCACCAAGGGCGGTCCCGCCAACTCCACGGTGACGATCGTCTACTACGTCTGGCAGCTCGCCTTCAGCTTCTTCACCGCCGGGTACGGCGCGGCCGTCGCCTACGTGCTGTTCGCCGGGACCCTGCTGCTGATCGTCGCGGGCCTGCTGGTCGCGCGCAGGAGAGGGGCCATGCGATGAGGCGTCGTCTGCCCAGCGGGTGGCATCTGGTGCTCGTGCCGATGTCCGCGGTGACCGTGCTGCCGTTCGTCTGGATGGTGCTCAGCTCGTTCATGACCCAGGGCGAGCTGAACCGCTTCCCGCCCTCGGTCTGGCCGGAGGCCCTCGACCTGGGTGGATACCGTACGGTCCTGGGGGGTTCCGACTTCCCGCGCTGGTTCCTCAACAGCGTGCTCGTCTCGGGCGCGATCGTGGTCGCCCAGCTTGCGCTGTGCAGCATGGCGGGCTATGCCTTCGCGAGGATGCGGTTCATCGGCTCCAGGATCACCCTGGTCCTGGTGATCGCCACGGCGCTGATCCCCTTCCAGCTCACGGTGATCCCGACGTTCCTGATCTTCAACAAGGTCGGGCTGACCGACACGCTGGGCGCGCTCATCGTGCCGCAGCTCAGTTCGGCGGTCGGCATCTACCTGATGACCGCGTTCTTCCAGTCCTTCCCCAAGGAACTGGAGGAGGCGGCCAGGATCGACGGATGCTCGCGGTTCGCGGTGTTCTTCAGGGTCGTGCTGCCGGTGGCCAAGCCCGCCCTCGCCGCGCTGGCCGTCATCACCTTCATCACGGCCTGGAACGACCTGTTCTGGCCGCTGGTGGCGATCAGCTCCGAGGCGAACTACACGGTCCAGGTCGGGCTGACCACCTTCCAGGGCCAGCACAAGGCCGACTGGCCGGCCGTCATGGCGGGCACCGTACTCACCACGCTCCCCGTTCTGGCCGTCTTCCTCTTCGGCCAGCGCCGCTTCGTCCAGGCGCTGACCGGCGCGGTGAAGGGCTGACCCCCTTCACCGGACCCCCGGTGGGACGGCGGGGGCCGTCCCACCGGGGCCCACCTGACGCGCGTCCCCGCGTCCGAAGGCGCCCTGCCCCGAGTGGAAGAGCCCGTTCACCCGTTCTCCCGGTAGGGGTTGGCGGGCAGGCCGGTGAAGGAGGTCGTGCACCGGAACAGCTCGCCACCCGTCCTCCCGTCCCAGGCGCTGGTCACATACAGCACGTCCAGGTCCGGGCCGCCGAACGCGCAACTCGTCACGTTGGTCGCGGGGATCTCCACGGTCAGGTCGAGGCTCCCGTCAGGACGCAGCCGCAGTACGGCCCCGCCGCCCCACAGCGCGACCCACACGTGCCCGGCCGCGTCGACGGTGAGACCGTCGGGCATCCCCCTGGAGATCACCGCGAACACCCTGCGGTTCGCCATGCCTCCGTCGGCCGGGTCGTAGTCGAAGACGTCGACCCGGCCGGTGAGCGTGTCCACGTAGTACATCAGCCGTTCGTCCGGGCTCCAGGCCACGCCGTTGGAGATCGAGACGTCGGCGACCACGCGCTCACAACGCCGTCCCGGCCCGAGCCGGTAGAGCGCCCCGGCGCCCGGGGTGTCGTCCTCGGACATGGTGCCCGCGAAGAACCGCCCCGCCCGGTCGCAGGCGCCGTCGTTCATCCGGTTCCCCGGTCGTTCGCCCGCCGTGACCGGCGCGACCACCTCCAGCCCCTCTTCCGCGAGTACGGCGAAGCCGTCCCTGACGGCCAGGGCCAGCCCGCCCTCCACCCTGGGAACCGCGGCCCCGACCGGCATGCCCACGTCGATCACACCGTGTGAGCCGTCCGCCGGATCGAGGCGGTGCACCTGCCCTGCGGGAATGTCCACCCACAGCAGGGTCTGGGTGTGCCCGTCCCAGTGCGGCCCCTCGCCCAGTGACGCGCGGGGCCCGGGGACGACCTGCGGTTCGGAGACCGGGGTGAGGTTCATGAGGCGTTCCTATTCCATATAGCAGAACGGTATTCCAAATAGATCTCAGCAGACCACCACGGTGAACGACCTGTCAAGAGTCAGAGATGCTCGGCCACGGCCCGCCGCAGGAAGTCGCCGCACTCTTCCATCCGGGCCTGTGACATGCGGTCCTTGAGGGCCGTCACGCTCACCGCGGCGACGGGGGCCGACTTGCCCATGAAGACCGGAGCCGACACGCACCGCACCCCGGGCTCGTTCTCCTCAAGGTCGAGCGCGTAACCGCGCTCCCTGATCTGGGCCAGGTTGGTGGCCAGCCGCGCCGGGCTGGTGATCGTGTTGCGGGTCCGCGAGGCGAGCGGGCCGTACCGCTCGGCCCACGCCTTGATCGCCTCGTCGGCGGGGTACGTCCAGGCCAGCAGGGCCTTGCCCACCCCCGTGCAGTGCGCGAGGTTGCGCCCGCCGATCACCGAGGTCATCGTGATCGAGCGCACGGCCTCGACCTTGTCGAGGTAGACCACCTCGGCCCCGTCGAGCATGGCCATGTGCACGGTCTCGGTGAACTCCTCGCTCAGCCGCGTCAGCAGCGGACGCACGAGAGTGCGCAGGTCCATGGTCTCGTAGAACCTGAAGGCCGTGGCCAGCATCTCGGTGCCCAGGTAGTAGGGGCCACTCGGCTCGGGCTGCGCGGCGAACCCGCGATGCTTCAGCGCGCTGAGCAGGCGGTGCAACGAACTCTTCGGCAACCCGAGCCGGGTGGACAACTCGTCGAGGGTCGCCCCTCTGCTGTGCCTGCCGATCTCCTGCAGGATCAGCAGGGCGCGATCGACGCTTCCCACCGGTGACTGGACCTCACCCATGATTCTCCTCGCCTATTCCGAATAATGGAATGCTATAGCGTTATACGGAATTATCACCAGTCAACGACCGAGAGTCGAGGGAAGGCCCACCGGAACCGGTGAACAGGGCGCCGAACACGGTCCGCGAAGCCTACCCTCAGTCTGTCGCTCTGAGAGACCACCCCGTTACCCTCTCCACCCGGGTACGGCGCGCACGCGGCCTTCGGACCGGCAGGCGCCGGGTCCGCACAGAGGTGAACGACCCATGCGCCACCGAACGATCACGGGTGTGAACCCTCAAGGGTGATGAACGATCCAGGTCGTGGGGATCGACGTGAAGGACAGCTGGAAGTCGCGAACCCTTGAGGGTGATGAGCGATCCGGGTCGTCACGATCGAGATCAAGGACAGTCGGAAGTCACGAACCCTTGAAGGGTGATGAGCGATCCGCGTCATCGCGATCGAGATCAAGGACAGCTGGAAGTCACGAACCCTTGAAGGGTGATGAGTGGCACGCCGGGCCGTCGGTCGTACGTTCGGAAGCCCGGAGCGGCCCTCTCCCGGCGGAGCCGGAGCAGGTGGGGGACAGCGTAACTCACGATGAGGGGGCGGGCGAGGCTGGCGGGGGGCCGGATCACACGGCGAAGGAGAGCGAGAACGCGGTGGTGTCGCAACATGTCACGGGGTGGATGCGGTGGCCGGGGTTGACGATCTCAAGGGTCGTGCCGAGAACGTTCATCATGCGCTCCTCCCGGTCACCGCGTTGCGCGCCTTTCGGGGCGATGAGAAAGCGTGGCCTTACGGCTCGCGTTGTGAACCCTTCAGGGCGGTGAGGGGCGCGGCTGGATAAAGCATCGGACTTCTCATCCTCTGGTGCGAGCGGGGAGTCCCCGCCCGCACCGCGACGGGTCCTTTACTGCGGCGGGTTCTCCTCCGCGTCTCGTAGTGCCTGCCCGGAGGCGCCCTTGAGTCTGCCGACCCAGGCGTCGAGCCTCCGTTTGAGCGTGGGGTCGGCGCCGCCGTAGGAGTTGTCGAGCTGGTGGGGATCGGCCGACAGGTCGTACAGCTCGTGTTCGCCGGTGTCGTAGGCGACGTAGTTCAACGCCGCGTTCACGCCGAGCGTGTTGGGTTTGGCCCGCAGGCCGACGTAGACGGGGGCGCCGCCGGAGGCGAGCGCCTGCGCGTCACCGGGATCCTGGGGTTCCAGCAGGTCGTTCAGGGTGTTGGTGTTCAGGGTGCTGGGCCCGGCGTGCTCGTTGAGGAACGCCAGGCGCCACGGCGACGGCGTGGTGCCGCGCAGGAACGGCACGAGTGAGCGGCCGTCGACGAAGGAGGGAGCGGTCGCTCCGGCCAGTTCGGCGAAGGTCGGCGCGAGGTCGACGTTGAGGGTGAAGGCGTTGACGACCGCCCCGGCGGGGACGCCGGGTCCGCGGATGACCAGCGGAACGTTGAGATCCTCCTCGAAGGCGGTGTTCTTGCCGGAGTTCAGGCGGTGCTGACCCTGGTGGAAGCCGTTGTCCGAGGTGAAGACGATGTAGGTGTTGTCGAGCACGCCCTGCGCCCGCAGGGTGTCGATCGTGTCCTGGACGAGGTCGGTGACCGCGCGCAGGGATTCTCTGCGCTTTTCGTAGAAGGCGTCGATGTTGCTGATCTGGGCGGCGGTGAGCTTGGGCTTGTTGCGGATCCAGGCCGGCTTGTCGCTGACGTCGTCCTCGTTGAAGGACGGAGTGCGCGGCGCCTTCGCATTGGGGTAGATGCCGTCGTAGCGCGGCGGCGGCGTCGCCGGTCCGTGCGGGATGTAGGGGGCGACGTAGGTGAAGAAAGGCTTGTCCGGGTAGTTGGTTGTGGTGTTCCTGATGAACGTGGTCAGTTTGCGGGAGATCACGTCGACGCCGTAGTCCGAAGACGCGCCGCCGAAATGGACGGTCGTGCCGTTGTCGTTGACGTCGTAGTCGTACTCCGAATACGGGCTTCCACCGTTGGGGCTGAACCAGCGCGTCCATCCGGGCGGAATGTAGGTGTTGCTCGGCGCTCCGTTGGGGTACCCGTTGAGGTATTTACCGAAGAATCCGGTACGGTATCCGGCGCTCTGCAGCCAGGTGGCGACGGTCGAGTTCTCCAGTCCTTTGTTGTGGAAGGACTGGAATCCGCCACCGGAGGCGGCGTCGTTGGTGTAGATGCCCGTGTTGTGCGCGAACTGCCCGCGCAGCGTGGACACCCGCGACGGGCAGCACAGCGACAGTTCCACGAACTGCTTGTTGAACGTCGTTCCCTGGCTGGTCAGGAGCGTCTGGAGCCCGGCGTCCTTGCCGAAGACGTCCTCGTTGAGGTCGTCGGTGAGGATGAAGACGATGTTGGGCCGGGTCGTCGTCGCCGACGCCGGTGCACTGTCGAGTTTCACACCCGCGTAGGCGATGACCGCGGACGCGACGAGCAGGACCCCCAGGAGTTTCGATCGGCGACGATGTGGATTGAGGACGTTCATACCGCACCCTTTCTCGGAATACCTGTTCCATCGTTTGGCGTCGATGAATGCGTGCCGAGGCATTCCAGCCTCGAACAGGGTGGAGTTAATCCAGGGGTGACAGCGGTTGCGGGCACGGGAATTCGCACCCGAAAAGGAGGCCGGAGAATCAGTGGGAGAGAACCGGGCGACACATGGCGCTGCTCACACGCGCCAAGTCGATGTGACGCCGCACAGTGGCGTGGAAGCCGTGTCCACTCCAGGCGGTCGATGTCATGACCACATCGAATCCGAAATATCCCTACCGGTCAAGTGGGTAATTGTGTGAACTCGCCACTGAACCGGCGTCGCGTGCGGCGTTCGTTCTGTTCACGACCTCGCGTAGCCGTTTGTCGGCGGCATACCTGTTTCGTCGGAACATGCCGCTCCGGGCCTCGTGGTCGAGAGCGGGAAAAAGGCTTCGCGATGCGAGGGCACCGGATGGCAGGGTGCGACGCATGGCACCCCAGTACCAGGTTCGCGCGGACTACGACGCTGACACGATCGTGGTCTACCAGGCGTACGCGCCCGCCATAGCCGACGCGGCGCTGCGGGCGGGCCGCTTCGTCGCGCCGTTCTCGTTCCACAGGATGACCTGGATCAAGCCCTCGTTCCTGTGGCTCATGCACCGCAGCAACTGGGCCCGCAAACCCGGTCAGGAGCGTGTCCTCGCGGTGCGGATGACCCGGCGGGGCTGGGAGGAGGCGCTGTCCCAGGCCGTGCTCACGACCGCGGATCCGGCAGCCGTGGCGCGGGCGGCCGTACATGTCCAGTGGGACCCGGAACGCTCGTCACGCGGAGCGGCGCTGAACCACTACAGCATCCAGGTCGGCGTCGGCCGCGATCTGATCCGCACGTTCACCGACGACTGGACCGTCGGCCTCACCGACCTCACCCCCCAGGTCCGCAAGGCCGCGGCACTGACACAGACCGGGCACGCCGCCAAAGCCCAGCGGCTGTTTCCCGCGGAGCGGGTGTATCCATTGCCGCGGACCCTGGAAAGCCGCCTTTCCCCAGGCAGATGACGTTTGGTGCGGTGCCGCCGGGCGTACGCTGTCCGGATGATCAACCCGATCGAGCTCGTCATATTCGACTGCGACGGTGTGCTCATCGACAGCGAACGCCTGGCCGTACGCCTCCACGTCACCGTGGGCGCCGAGCTGGGCTGGCCGCTGACCGAGGCCGAGGTGATCGAGAAGTTCATCGGCCGGTCGATCGTCTCCAACGGAGAGCGGATCGCCGCCCGATTGGGCCCGAGCCAGGCCGCACTCTGGCTGGAGAGGTTCGAGCGGCTCCATCACGCGGCCGTCGCCGCCGAACTCACCCCGGTCGACGGCATCCTCGACGTCCTCGACACCCTCACGCTCCCCAGCTGCGTCGCCTCCGGCAGCAGCCATGACACGATGCGCCGCACCCTGGGCCACACCGGGATCCACCGGTACTTCGAAGGCCGCGTCTTCAGCGCCGCCGAGGTGGCACACGGCAAACCGGCCCCCGACCTGTTCCTGCACGCCGCCAGGCGGATGGGCGTCCACCCGTCGGCCTGCGTCGTCGTCGAGGACAGCAGATACGGGATCCAGGCGGCCCGCGCAGCCGGCATGCGCGCCCTCGGATACACCGGTGGCCTCACGCCCGCGCGATGGCTCGAAGGGCCGAACACCTCGGTCTTCGACGACATGCGCGAACTCCCCCGACTCCTCGCCGAAGCCTGACCGCCCACGACCTCGCCACGCCCCCATCAGAGGCCATGGGGTTCCTGTTCCGCGTGGTGCAGGCCGCGCGGGCGGCGGTGAGCAGTGCCGTACCGATCCCCGTGCGGCGTGCCGACTCCGCGACGTACAGCATGCCGACGAAGCCCTGCTCGAAGAAGGTGTACTCCAGGGCGCAGTAGCCCACCGGCGTGCCCCCGAGCTCCGCCACGAGGGCCGAGCCGTCACGGCACCACCGCGTTATGCTCTCGGCCCGCGCACGGTCGTCGTGGGCCACCAGGTCGAAGGCGACGAGCGCCTCGACGTCGGTCGGGGTGCCGGGACGCACGGTCACGTTCATGGGACTCCTTGACAGGTCGATCGCCAGGCGCTTGATCACATCCCATCACCGAATCGAGTCCCCACCGCCCGGGCTGGGACGCTCCAGGTCACGGGCCGGGCGGGGCGGGCCGTCGTTACGGTAGCCAGGTCTCGTGGAGGTGCAACCAGGTGGTGCCCTGGAAGACCACCGTGGACTGCCGGGTCCGATCCGGCTGGACCTCCTGGTAGGTGGCCACGACGAAGGCGCCTTCGGAGGCGACGATCCGTACGTTGCGGATCTCGATGGTCACCCCCGGCGCGCTGCCGTGGAGCGCCTCGACCTCGGTGAGGACCTGGTCGCGGGAGAGCGTCGGGCCGTCGGGGGTGCTGAGCGTGAAGCCGGGGCCGTGGGCGTCGGCGAAGGTGGCGAACTCCTCCCGCGCGAGGGCGCCGGTCAGCCAGCGTTCGATGACCTCGTGGTGGCGGACGATCTCCGCCTCGACGCCGTTCACCGGGTCGCCCACGGCCGGGCGGCGATCCAGGCGCGTAGCGGCGTCAGCCGCAGGCCCAGCAGGTCGGCCACCGTGGGGTCGGCCGCGAACAGGTCGCGGTCGGTGGCGGCCCAGCGGTAGGTGTCGGCCACCGCGGCGGCCGTCGGCGCGCCCAGCGCCGTCGCCAGGCCCGACTCGAACTCGGCCGGATCCTGCGCGGCGTAGCGGGCGCCGAAGGCGGCCGCCAGTTCGTCGCCGGTCACCACGTCGGCCCCGCCGAGCCTCAGCACGGCGCCCTCCAGACCGTCACGGACGAGCGCGGCGTGCGTGGCGGCGCCCAGGTCGTCGTGCGAGAGCCAGGCCACCGGCAGGTCGGCGGGCAGCGGGTAGCGCAGCACGCCCTCGGCCGCCAGCGGACCCGTCACCCACGGCGCGGCCAGGTTGTCCAGGTAGAGGGGAGGGCACAGCACCACGACCGGCAGACCTGCCGACCGCAGCGTCCGTACCGCCCACCGGCGTGTCTCGAAGGCGGCCACCCGCGTGGTGGCCTCGGGCAGCCGGTTGGCGGTGTTGAACACCAGCCGCCGCACCCCGGCCGCCAGCGCGGCGTCGCGCACATGGTGGACGTAGGCGGCGACCGTGTCCGGCTCGAAGACCATGGGCAGCGTCACCGAGGCGTACGTCACCCCGGCGAAGGCCGCCTTCACCGCCTCGGCGTCGCCGAGGTCGCCGACGACCGGCTCCACTCCGTGCGGCACCCGGCCGCTCCTGGTCAGGCCGCGCACCGTGTGTCCCTCGGCGACGAGCCGCCGCGCGACCGTGCCGCCCTGGGCGCCTGATGCGCCGATCACAAGAAAGGTCATGCCGGAAAGTCTCGACCGAATCCGCGATACGCTCGATTAAGTGAAATATCGGGTTATTTAAGGATCGTCCGGTGGATGATGACCTGCTGAGCGCCCTGCTGGCCCCGCTGCGGCTGGAGGGGGTCTTCCACAGCCGCTGGCAGGCGGGGTCACCCTGGGGCATCGCGGGCGAGGCCGAGGACTGTGCGCTGCTGCACTACGTGCAGGAGGGAACCTGTGCCGTCGAACTGCCCGGCGCCGAGCCCGTCCTGCTGCACGCCGGAGACCTGGCCGTCTTCCCGCACGGCAACGCCCACCGGCTGGGCGACCGGCCGGGGCGCCCCGCCGTACCGCTCTCCACGCTGCTCCCCGAACGGCCACCGGGCGGCGTGACCACCGTCGAACTCGGCGGGCCCGGCGAGCGGACCGTCCTGATCTGCGGCGGGCTCCACTACGACCGGTCCGCCATCTCGCCGATCTACCGGGCGCTGCCGTCCGTCCTGGTGCTCGACAAGGCCACACTGGACGGTCACGGGCTGCTCGGCGGCACCCTCGGACGGCTGGCGGGCGAGTGGGACCTGGCCGAACCCGGCGCGGCGCTGGTCGCCCTGCGCGCCTTCGAGCTGGTCTTCGTGCTGGCGTTGCGGGCCGCGGTGGGGGAGTTGGCCGAGGGGTCGCCGGTCCTGCGGGCGCTGCGTCACCCCGCGATCGGGATGGCTCTGCACGCCGTACAGACGAGGTTCGCCGAACCCTGGACGGTGGAGTCACTGGCAGCCCAGGCCGGGATGTCGCGCTCGGCGTTCGCGGCGACCTTCCGCGAACTGGTCGGCGAGGCGCCGATCCGGCACCTGACCGCCCGCCGCATGCAGGAGGCCGCCCGCCTGCTGAGCGAGACCACACTCGCCCACAGCCGGATCAGCGAACGCGTCGGCTACCACTCGACGGTCGGCTTCCACCTGGCCTTCCGCCAGTGGTACGGCACCACCCCCGGCGACTACCGCCGCCGCTGGGCCCCCGGCTTTCAAGAAGACTGAACAGCGGCTCCTTCACCCACTGGCGCCCCCCCAACGGCCAGGAACTCCCACGGCCTTGGTCGTCACTCGGTCGTCAGGGGGTACGGCGACGCGGCGCCGAACCTTGGTGGCCTTGGGGATGGCTTCGACCCCTTCAGGGTGATGAGGAATCCCTGCAATCACGGGTACAGCCATGTCGCCGTCTACACGTTGCGAACCCTTCAGGGTGATGAGAAACAGACCCTCGACCGGGGCTCACTGTCCTGGATCGAGTTGCGAACCCTTCAGGGTGATGAGGAACCTGACCTTCAGGAGCCCCCGTGAACGCCAACCAGATCGCGTTGCGAACCCTTCAGGGTGATGAGGAACCCGAGGGTAAAGTCCCAGGTCGGGTGGGGTCGTGGAGGGGCAGGAAGGACTGTTTCTGCAGCAGTCCGGCGGTAGTGCAGATATGCAGGTCAGAGCGTTGACCATCTTTAGGGTACGGCCTCGGGACGTGGGGCTCTGTCCATGATGGCGGGCTCGTGGGTGAGAAGTCGAATGTTCCGAGTTTTGCGTCGTCTATGAAGGCATTCCATTCGGAGGCGATGAAGGTCAGGGCTGGGTTGGAGGGGTCTTTGCCGCCCTGGACATCTTCAGTTGTCCGGGCTCTCTGCTTTCCTCGGGCGGTGGGATGTGGTGAGGATGTGTTCATGGGCCAGGCAGAGATGAGCCGTCTCAGTCCCGGGGAAGCTCGGGAGCAGTTCGATGAGATTCAGCAGGTCTACGCTGTAGCGTTCCCGAATTACGACCTGGGCGACCATCGGCGGCGGACTCTTCGGCAGATCGAGTCGGCGGGGTTCGAGGCGGTGACGGTGCGGGAGAACGGGGTGTTGGTCGGCTTCGCCTACGGCCTGCCGCTCTCCGCGCGTTCGACGTGGTGGAACGGGCTCCGGCCGCTCCAACCTGACGGTTTCGCCGTCGAGACCGGGCGGCGGACGTTCGCGGTGATCGACTTGGCGGTGTTGCCGTCCCATCGTGGCCGGGGGCTTGGCAGGCGTCTCATGGATGAGCTTCTCAGGTCGCGTCCCGAGGAACGGGCGACGTTGGCCACCGTTCCTGACAATCGCGAGACGCAGCGTATGTATGAACGTTGGGGGTGGAGCCTGGTAGGCCGGGTTCCGGGAGTCGAGGGCGAAACCTCGGACGCGTTCGACCTTTACGTGATCGCTTTGCGGCCTGAGGCACCGACCAACTCCCGATAGTCGGCTACCGCGTGTGTACGCCATTCAGCCGTGGGCACCGCTTCAAGAACCCCGTGGGCCAATCGCGTCACCATGATGGTTCGTTGCTCGGCCGGATAGGCCTGATAGACAGCCTGAGCGTGTCGGATTCCCTCGGTCACATCGCCGGAGCGCGCGTATCCCGCAGCCTGAAGAAGAGCTAGTTGAGCACGAAAACGAGGGTTGGGGTCAGATGGGTCCAGCGCCTCGTGCGTGTGGCTCACGGCTTCGTCGAGCCGCCCCCGATTACCGAGATACGAATGCACCCATGCTTGGGTGTAATTCAGCCTCTCGACTCCCCAGCTTTCGATGGTTCGACCTTGGCGGGTGTTTGTGACCGAATCAGGCAGGCGTTCGAATATCTCGCCGCAGCGGCGGATTTCGGCCGCCGCTTCGGCGGACCTGCCGAGGGTCGCCAGCACCTGCGCGCGTGCGGCCGAGATCCCGGTGACTCCCCGATAGGCGGAGTCGCCGTGTTCGTTGAGCGCGGCGTCAGCGTGACGCAGGAGAACCGGTGCGGGGCGCTGGTCGTAAAGTCCGTGGATCAGTTGCTCCGCTTTGATCCATGAGCTCAGGTCGGGGTCTCCGGATAGCTCCGCAGCGTTCAAGGCGGTTGCCCACCACTGTCGGGCCTGCCGGGACTGCTCAAGGTTGCACAACGTCTTCGCCATGAGCAGCGACAGGCCGCCGGTCACCCGGCACCATGAGCGGAACATCCGGCTGTGTTCTCCCGCACGGGACATGGCCTGCTTGACCGCGACGAGATCGGCTGCCAGCTCACCGAGCATCTGCTGTGGAGGGGTCAGCCGATAGCCGTAACCGTGCTCGGAGACGGTCTCCTCCCACATCTCCACATCGAGACGCTCGTCGCGCCCCAGCGACAGGCCGACGCTGTCCCGGATCGTCTGGAGCGAGTCGAAGACCGGCGGCGAGGCGACGCCGAGCGCCGCCAGTGCTTGCAGGAGCCTGCGTCGTTCCATCTCACCATCCTCATGTGACGCCCTTTTCTTGGAGAATAGGACGTCTTCGTGGAGATTGAAGACCTGGGCATAGACGGCTGCCCAGTCGCGGGGGTAATGCTTACCTTTCTCCCAGTCACGGATCGATCGGGCCAGGGAGTTGACCGTCGAAGGGTCGTGCCCGGCCTTGGTGATCAGGCGGCGGGCCATCTCACTTTTGTTCCACCGGCGCTTTTCACGCTCGGACTGCAAGCGTGATGCCCATGCCGGACGTTCTGGCAGAGATGTCCCCATATCACCCGCCCATCGGAGAAAGGGCGGGGAGAAAGTCTCCGCCCATGTCTCCGCCATTTTCCGTTACGGACGGTGCTTTCGCTGGGGTTCACTGTCAAAGCCCTGAAACGACAGCGGCCCCGGACGCGGTGATAACAGCACCGGCCGGGGCCTTGATCAGGAAGGTATCTCCTGACGTGAGCAAGAGTAGTGCTCCGGGCTCCAGCCCGGACACGTCGATCCGGGACGGCTGTGGCTGCTTCGCCGGTGCCGTGCCCCTGCCGATGGGGTGTGCTCGGTGTGGGCATGCCCCCTATGCCCACGGCTGCCCACAGCAGGACGGGCACGAGTACGTGCAGCCGTCCGGACTGTTGATGAACGCCCGCCTCCAGGCCCGCCGCGAGCACGGCCCGCAGCTCCTTCCCGCGCCTCGGCCTCCGGTGGAGGTCGCTCCCGCCGAGGTGATTCCGTTGGTGCCTGCTCAGCGGCGTCCCGAGCCCGATCCTGAGCCGGAGGCGCCCGCGATGGTCCCGGCCGCGAGCGCTGTACCGGATGGTCCTGTGGGGGTGGCTGGGTCAGATCTGGTGCTGGGGCCTGGTCAGGGTTGTCCTGTTCCCGGGCCGGAGGCGCCCGCGATGGTCCCGGCCGCGAAGGCCGTACCGGACGGTTCTGCGGAGCCGGTTCCTGTGGACGGCCCGGTCATGGTTCCGGAGTCCACGCCTGTCGCGCCGGTACGGCCTGCCCAGGCTCCGGTGTCCAGGCGGGTTCGGCGTCCGTTCCTCACGGTTCCTCGGCCGGGGATCATCTGGACGAGGGTCCGTCCGCCCGGCCACTACGGTGTACGGCCCGCGAGCGGCGGGCCGCCTCGACGCGGAGACCGATGTCACGTTCCCCGTGCTCAGGCGGTCTGTCGGCCTGGTGCTCGTGGTCCTCGGTCTTCGGCTGTGCCGTACGGCGCGCGGCTTCTTTCTTGTCCCGCAGGGCAGGCCCGTCTGGCGATCACCCGTGCCAGGCATGCCTCTGGTCGGATCGTGGAGGTCCAGATCATGCACGACACCCCCGGCCGTCCGGTGATCCCGGGTTGGCGGTTGATCATCAGTGACGCGGGCCGGTTCTGGGCCTTCCGCAACCACCTCTTTCCCCGCATCGCCGTACGGGCCGGGGCGCAGTCGGCAGTGGACGCCGACACCTTTGAG
Source organism: Streptosporangium sp. NPDC020145 (assembly GCF_040631275.1). Taxonomy (NCBI): domain Bacteria; kingdom Bacillati; phylum Actinomycetota; class Actinomycetes; order Streptosporangiales; family Streptosporangiaceae; genus Streptosporangium; species Streptosporangium sp. NPDC020145. The sequence continues at coordinate 81,167 of NZ_JBEXZT010000030.1, forward strand.
GAGGTCCAGGCCGTCATCGCCGAGCAGGAGAAGACCGCCCGCGACGCCGTTGCGGGGGTGACCTCGTGACCGGACGACACCGCGACGGCCAGCCGTACGCCCCGGTGTACCGGCGGGTGTGGGACGGCCCGGCACGCGCCGAAGCCGAGCGGATCGACCAGGCCTGGGTGGACTGGACGGTGCTCTACAGCCTGGGACGACGCTCCTTCTACGCCGTGGCCGCCTGGGACGGCCCCCGGCCGGTGATCGTCGAGGACCCCACGGCTGACGGGTTGGAGGAGCGGATGCGGGAGGCGGAGATGATCCGGGCCATCCGGCTCACGGCTCCCGTGCCGAAGCCTTCCCCGGCGCCGGTTCGCAGGAGGGCTTCCCGCAGGCGGGGAGGGCCCTCCGGAGGGGCGGTCGTCGAGGAGTTCGGTGGGACGCGAACCGAGGTGATCACCAAGGAGCCCAGTGGGGAGCGGGGTTCGTCGGGTGGGGGAACGGCGCTCGTCGGGGGACGGCCTTCGTCAGGTGAGGGAATGATGTCCGGTGAGAGACGGTCTTCGCCGGGTGGGGAAACGGTTTCCGCCGGGGATCGGCGTTCGCTGGGCGGGAGGGCGGCATGACGCTTCCGGCCTGGACGGCCCGTCAAATTTCTGAGTTTTCTGATCGAACCTGTGCCTCCCTGCAGACGGCTCATCCCGGATGGCTGGTCTTCCACAGCTCGACGACCGGGTTGTGGAGCGCCTACCGGAGCGCCCTGTTCGGCAGGCCGTACGCCGGGGAGGTGCTCCTGGTGCGGGCCGGGTCGGCCGAGGAGTTGGACCGTAAGTTGGCCGCTCAGGTGGTTCCGGTGGTGCCGCCGAGCATTCAGGCCGTTGCCGTCGC
>NZ_JBEXZT010000031.1:0-77450 GCF_040631275.1 Streptosporangium sp. NPDC020145
CGCCCAGTCCTCCACCTTGATCACCCTCCAGAGTGACTGAAGGGGGGTCAGTTTTCGGCCGTCGCCACAGGGTCAGTTTTCACCCGTCGTCGACAACATCCTCAGCCCTGAAAAGCCCCAGCCTCAACACGTGATACCCACGGATGGTTCTCTGTGTGAGACCGCGTTGCCGTGTCCCGCTGCCGCACGGACAGGAAAGAGGCTTTCCGGAGGGTGCAGAGGGCTCCGACCTGCTGCGCGGCCGAGAAAACGCCTTCTGATCCGTAGCCGGTCCGAGAACGTCCGCCCGCGTCTACCAGTGTCAGAAACGCCTGCTCATTGATGCCTTCGCCGCAATCACGTTCTACGAACGTCCATCAGTGTCCAGGCCCGTCGTTGGCAACCGCGCCGGCGGGAGCGGCCGTCATCGTGGCGCGCATGCTCCGACTGAGGGCGCGGGCGGTGGAACTCGGCCGACAAACGCGAGACATCGGACTGCGCGCGCACGATAAGCACCGCCAACGATGCGAAATGCCCCTTCATCTACTGAGGAAGGCAAGGTCAGCCCGTGGGAGAGATTGGGTTAACCGAAAACACGAGAGCGGACGCAAGAACCACCCCGACCGCCTTCATCGAGGGCCGTCACCGCTTGGTGATCACCGTCCTGCAAAGATTGTTACATCATATCCCTTGTCTCATCTGCACCACCCTCTACTCTTTTCCCTGCTGTATCCCCCTAAGCAAGGACGTTGATGAAACTCTTCTTCGCAGGCCTCGTGGCGACAGCCGCGGCCGTGGGCACGGTGGCCGTACCCGCTCAGGCGGCATCCGCCACAACCGTGCAGGCCGCTCCGGTGGACCCGGTGAAAGCCCTGAAGGCCCAACTGGTCCCGGGCAAGGGCGTAAAGATCACCGAATCAGGTGGCATCACCCTCGATTTCACCGTCGACGACCAGGCCATGCAAGTACAGGTGAACACCAGCTCGACCGGCACCGTGGCTTTCGGCAAAGGCAACATAGCCGCTGCCGACCTCCGTGTCCGCACGTCCTCACGCCTGAAAGGGTCCAAACCTCCCTACCGCGTCATCACCGAAGGCAGAAACGCCTACGTGACCAACGCCGACATCGCCAAGGCACTGCCCTCCGGTCGTTCCTGGATCCAGTCGAAGACCAGTGAGCGCGAGAACACCATCCTTAATTTGGGCGTCACCCCAGCGGAATTGAAGTTCATGCTGGACAACGCATCAGAAGTGGCGACCGGCGAATATCAGGGCACCGCCAAACTCACCGACTTCCGGCACGACAAGTCCGCCGGGGAAGGCGACGTCGAGTTCCACCTGTACTTCGACGAACACAACCTGCTCACCCGCACGGTCGTCGACACGACGGCCTACCCGGACAGCGGCAGCTCGGCCTATGACCAGATGGCCTTCCACACCGACACCAGGTATTCGGGCTGGGGCGCCAAGGTGAAGATCTCCGCACCGGCAGCCGGCAAGGTCATCAGCGAAAAGAAACTCAACGCGAAGACCCGCAAGGCCGTCACAAAGGCCGGCTACCCGGAGGACGGCCCCTTCTGACCTACGCCAAGAAGGAGCCGACGTCGCCAGGCGAACCCGTGTACGTCCTTCCCATCTGAGCGGCGCCCCCTTCGGAGAGGCACTGAGCCTCCTCATCCATGGCTGAGCCAGTCCCTGCGGATCCGGCGAAGGTCAGCGAGACGACTCGGGGTACCGAGGACCACGCCTCACTGCCTGCCTCTCCGCATGGCTCAACGCGGGCATTCCGTCGAAGCAGGTCGGAGCGGACAGGCAACAGCTGGAGGCTCTTCATGGGGTTCCAGACAGGTCGGCCCGATCCCGTTGAAGCGGTGAATCACATCGCGGACAGTGTCGTCATCGGCGGCCACCAGGCGGGCGATGACCGAGACGGTGTTGCCGCCGGCCGAGGCTGGCAGCATCATCGCCCACCGGTAGCGCACCGAGCTGGTACTGCCCCGGCGCACGACCTGCTGGAGCTTCCACCCTTCCTGGTCGGTCAGCTTGTGGTTCTGCCGCTGCGCTCCCTGCGCCGAGCCGGAGCTGACGACTAACATCCAATCCGCTCAGGCTCAGCGACCGCGAGCAGCGACCCGATGACCCTTCCCTGTCACCACACCAGAGATGCTCGGAGAACGTCGTCCGCCTCACGACGTTGTGCTGGATGACCTCGCGCGTCTTCCGCTCAATGAACCAGTGCAACGCCTTGCGGCAAGACCACGCGGATCCCATCGCCCAAGACGCGAAGGCGCTCAACCGACTGAACAGCAACTGGACGGTGACGGCTGAACCCGTAGCTGTACGGACATGAAAGAGGCCCTCCGGGACGATCCCGGAGGGCCTCTGATCTACTGCGCGGCCCAGAGGACTCGAACCCCTAACCTTCTGATCCGTAGACCTAGGCACAGGGGTCGCCGACGCTCACCGGAGTACGTTTTCCCAGCTCACGGACTTCGGTGAACGTCGGTGGATAACGGTGAACCTCGCCGCGTTGCTACACGCGTTGCTACACGAAACCGCGCCCTGTACTGGGGAAACGTCACGCTTCCTGAAGGCGATCGGCGCGTCGATCAGACCCAGAAGATTCCCTTGAAAGAGGTCTCCAATGACCGCTCCCCGACACGCTGGACGTGTCACCGAGCCCGCCGAGCTGGCAGCCAGCCTCGCCCGCTTCTTCAAGACGATGGAGAACCACGCCGCCGACGACCCGGCGAACTTGGTCCTCATCGACGAGCTGACCGAGGCGCTCCGCCAGACGAAGCTGAGGGCCATCGCCCGCGCGGCCTCGGCCGCCAAGGAGGGCGGCGACTACTCGATCAACCACATCGCCGGAATCCTCGGCATCCGGAAGCAGTCACTGCACGAGCTGATGCGCAAGGGCCAGGCGCTCCTCGACGCCCAGCGCGCTCGGCTCGGCGTCATCGTCCTTCGGGAGCGGCGTCGGGCTCGTCTGGTCGAGGCGGGTGTGCCGGAGCGCCCGGCCGAGCGCCGCGCGAGCTGACCCCTGAACGCCGCAGCCCCGCGTCCCAGCTTGGGACGCGGGGCTGTGACGTATCCAGTCCACTTTTGGCTATATTGGATCGGGTTTTTGTCCGTCCTATATAGGCAGAATTACCGATGTCGTAATTCGCTCATCGCCCTACGGTTTTCTTGGCGAGGACGTACGAGCCGCGGCCGGACATGCCCAGGTGCCCCGGCCACGGACTCGTCGTCAGGCGTCGAAGACGCCCGTGCTCACTCGGCCGACGAACGAACGCCACTGGGCGGGGGTGAACGCCAGCACCGGGCCGGACTGGTCCTTGCTGTCGCGGACGGCGACGACGCCGGAGAGGTTGGTGGCGACCTCGACGCAGTTGTTGTTCGCCCCGCTCAGGCTCGACTTGCGAAACTCGGCACGATTCAGGTCAGGGGACATACTCGCTCCTCGCCGCAGCGATAAGCGCCGCGGACTCCTCGGGGGACAGGCACGCGCCGACGAGGCGCTCGAAGGTCAGCATAAGTCGCTGGATCTGCTCCTCGTCCTCCACGTACACCTCCCCGGCCGGGCACTCGGCGTATCCCAGGTCCGGATCGTCACCGTCGAAGAGCAACACTGAGAAGGCGCCCTCCATACCGCCATGCGCTCCGACGGTCAGCGGAAGGACCTGGACCGTGATGTTCGATTGCGCCACGGCACGAAGGATGTCGTCGAGCTGCTGGGCCATGATGCTCGGTGATCCCACGGGATGCCGCAGGACGGCCTCGGCGATGATGACGTGCAACGTCGGCGCCTGGGCACCAAGCAGGCTCGTCTTGCGCTGCATGCGCGCATCGACGCGCCGCGTCAACTCAACCTCTGCCCGATCAGGGTGGCCTGCCCGGATGACCGTGCGAGCGTAGTCCTCGGTTTGGAGAAGGCCCGGCACCAGCAGCGGTTCCCAGACGTAGATCTCCTTGGCCGCTGCCTCGAATTCGACGTACGAACCGGTGAAGATATCCGAGTAGGCCGTCCACCAGCCGCGCCGAGCTACTTCCCGCGTGAGCTGGACCATGGCCTCGGTCGTTGACTCTGTCACGCAGTACAGGTGACAGATCGCCGCCACATCGGTAGTCGTCGGCGCGCCCTTGCCGGTCTCGAAGCGGTTGAGTTTGGATCTGCTCCAGCCGAGTTGTTCAGCGGCGGCCTCCGTCGTCAGGCCAGTAGCCGCTCGCAACGTCCGCAGCTCACGAGCCAGACGGCGGAGCCGAACTGTCGAGTGCTTCATGTGGACAGTGTGCCGCACAGCTCCCCCTAAGATCTGGACTTATCGGCCATTCGCGAGATGGGATTGTCAGCGTGAGATTCTCACGACATCATAGGAGATCCGAATGATGCAGCCCTGAAAGGGGGTGCCATGCCTTGCTATGGGATCTCGATCTCCGTGTCGTATCCCGACAGGACACGTGTTTCTCCGTCGTCCACGACCAAGACAGGCATCCCCTCCGCCAGCCGTAGGCGCTTCCGTTCCGACAAGGTCGGGAGCCGTACCCGGATACGCGCCGGCCCTTCAACACGGACCACAACCGGCTCCACCTCTTCTCGGACATAAGAACCTTCACGGCTCACAGTCCGGACGAGGCCCTCGCTCCGGAGCACTGCAAGAGCATCACGCAGCGCGTCAATCCCCACGCCGTACTCATGCGCCAGGTCAGGCTCTGACGAAAGTCTCTGGCCAGGAGCCAGAGCACCGCTCGTTATCCGTTCACGCAGGTCACCCGCAACCTGTCGATACAGGGGCTCGTAAGAGTCAGGGTCTATGGGCACCGCACCATGCCACTAGGCCAATACGCCAGTCTCCCTACTGGCCAGCAACGCAGCAGGCCAGTACGCCAACAGAAATTGAACCCGCCATCGGTCGCACCAACGCATTGGTTCGCACACCAATGCACCGGATACCGCGTGCCGATGACGGGTCCTTGATCAGGAAGGTTCCTCCTGACATGAATAAGCGTAGTGCTCCGGCCCTTGACCGGAACACACCGCTCAACTGCGGTTGTTTCGCCGACGCCGCGCCCCTCCCGATGGGATGCGCCCTCTGCGGCCACTCCCCCTACGCCCACGGCTGCCCCGGCCAGAACGCGGATCACGAGTACGTCCAGCCGGACGGCGCGTTGATGAACGCCCGCCTGGAGGCCCGCCGTCACGGCGGCCCGGTCCGGCTGCCCGCGCCCCGACCCCCGGCGGAGGTCGCGCCCATCGAGGTCATCCCGCTGGTGCCCGCCCAGCGTCGTCCCGGCGTCGAGGTCGAGCTGCCCGTGAGCGCTCCGGTCGTGCCCTTCCCGGAACCGGTTCCTGCCGAACCGCCCGTCGAGGACGAGCCCGCTGTCGAGCCCGAGCAGCAGCCCGCCATCCGGCCCGCCCGTCCGCCGCTTCCCCGGAGAACCCGGCGTCCCCTGCTGCCGCCTGCCGCCACCAGGCCGCCGCGGCGCCGAGACGGTGACCGTCCCGCACCTGGTGGAGTCCGCGGCGCCGGCCGTACGGCTCCGCGACCTGCGCGCCCGCCGGTTGGCGCGCTCCAGAGTCTTCTCTCCCACCACATAGGGCGGACCTGCCCGACGTTCACGGCGCCGGAACAGGTCCTTGATCGCAAAAGAGGTGCGATCGTGAACGATGGTAAGGCCACCGAGCCTTCCCCGACCATCCCGGGCTGGCGCCTGCTCATCAGTGACAGGGGCCGGTTCTGGGCCTTCCGCAAGGAAGCCTTCCCCGACGAGGCGAAGCGGGCCGGTGCCGAGCCGGACGTGGTCGCCGACACCTTCGACGAGATCCAGGCCCTCACTGAGCGCCAGGAGGAGATCGCCCGCCAGGCTGCCGACCGAGGAGCGGCGTCGTGATCGGGCTGCCCCGCCGGTGCGGACGCCACCGCGACGGCCAGCCGTACACCCCGGTGTACCGGCGCGTCTGGGACGGCCCCGCCCGCGCCGAGGCCGAGCGCCTCGACCAGACGTGGGCGAACTGGACCGTCCTCTACAGCCTGGGACGACGCTCCTTCTACGCCGTCGCCGCCTGGGACGGCCCCCGGCCGGTGATGGTCGAGGACGCCACCGCCGACGGGCTGGAGCAGCGGATGCACGAGGCGGAGACGACCCGGATGATCCGGATCCGCACCGAGGCCGAGAGCCTCGCCACGAACAGGCGCGGCGGAAGCCACTCCCAGGTGTCAGCCGCCGCGCCGTCCTACTCCCCTCACCGGCCCGGGAGAAGAAGGAGGGCGGCATGACCCCACCGCCTTCTGCTCCGTCGCCCGGTCCGGACGCCGTCCAGCAGGACCATCCCGATTGGTTGGTGTTCTGCTCGCGGACCGGCCTGTGGAGCGCCTACCGCCGTTCCCTCCCGTGCGGAGACACGGCGCTGGTGCGGGCCATCTCGATCGAGGAGCTGGACCGCAAGCTGACCGCCCAGGACTGCGACCGGACCAAGACCCGGTCGCGGGCCTCGGGCGCCCTGCCCCGGCACCACCGCCGGGACACGGCCCGATGAGCCGGTACGGCGGGCGGGGAACTCATCCCGCCCCCGCCCGCCGTACCTCATGAACGTGCGGCTCAGGAAGGAGGGGCCTGAGCCGCACACCCACGACGGCTCCCGCGCGATCGGGGAAGGGGAGCCCGTCTGCGCCGGTCACAACGGAGTGACCGGCCCCCTTCAGGCGCCCGACCAGGCATCCCCGCTGGCCGGGCGCCCTCCATGCCATCCGCGTCATCCGTCACTGACAGGAGCCATGTGAACCCGTTGAGCACTCTGCTCGATCTGCTCTCCACGTTCCTGCCGGGCCTGCCGGGCTCCGGCTCTGTGGAACCACCACCTCCGAGGGAGCCATTGCGGCCTACGGAGCCCCCGCACGCGACGTCGCCGGAGAAGTGATCGTGTCCGACTTCCTCTCCGTACTCTTCGCGGTGTACGTCTTCATTGCGGCCCTCGGCGGCGGTGCGTTCCTGCTCAAGGCTGCCGCCGCCCCTCAGGTCGCCAAGCACTACTTCGAGCACGTGACACGAAACGCCCCGGGCACGCCCTGGAGCAGGTTCTTCAGGGAGCTTTCCTGGATGAGCATCCTGTGGCCCCTCCACCTGGTGATCATTGCCGCTCGAATATGGCGGCGGGCCAGGCTGGTGCAATCAGAGCAGATGCGGACTGACCCGCCGGGCTCCGAGATCGAACCGTCCCCGGCGAAACCTCCGCACGCGACGTCGCCGGAGCAGGACCATGTCTGACCTACTCTCCACGCTCTTCGCGGTATACGTCTTCATTGCGGCCCTCGGCGGGGGCTCGTTCCTGGTGAAAGTCGCCGCTACTCCGCAAGTGGCCAAGCACTACTTCGAGTCCACGACGCAGGGCACCGGCGTACAGCCCTGGACCAAGTTCTTCATCGAGCTGATGATGATCAGCCTGCTGTGGCCGCTCGGGCTGCCGATCATGGCCACCAGGAAATGGTGGGTTCCCAAGCTGGAAGAACAGATACGGAAGGAGCGGCTACGGAAGGAGCGGGCGCAGTCCGAGCAGGTGCAGACCGACCCGCCAGGCTCCGGGATCGAACCGCCCCTGGCGGAACCTTCGCACGTGGCGCCGGAGGAGCGGGACCGTGTCTGATCTGTTCTCCACGATCTTCGCGGTGTACGTCTTCATTGCGGCCCTCGGCGGGGGCTCGTTCCTGCTAGCGTCCGCCGTCAATCCGAGTGCCAATCTCCATTACTTCAAGCACGAGATAAAGGACAAGTTTCCGCCCTGGGTCCGGTATCTCATCGGTTTATCCATGATTAGCCTGCTGTGGCCAATCGTGGTGCTCGTCTTTTCCACTGAAAGATGGTGGTCACCCGAGAAGCGCAGGCGGAGGGACTCCTGACGTGGCCACCCTCTGCATATACGCCCTCGTCGGCGCGGACCTGGCGCCGATCACCGTGACCCGGGCCATCGCGCTCACCCCCGACATCGGGCCTCGCGCCACGGTCGCCGTCATCGTCGGATGCATCCTGCTGTGGCCGCTGGCGCCGGGCCTGATCCTCCTCTCACGGAGGTGGAGATGACCGCGCTCGACGAGTTGCTCACCTTCGCCTGCCTGTACGGCGCGGGCCTGCTCGCCTGCCTGGCCACGTGCGGCATGTACGTGGCCACCACCCCTGACGTCAACCGGTTCGTCCCGCAGGAGTTCGGCGTGCGCCCTGGCGTACTCGTCGCCCTGGCCGTGATCGGGTGCTCCGCCGTCTGGCCGGTGACCGCCGCCCTGGTGGGGGCCGACCAGCTACGAAGGGTCCGCCCATGACATATCCCGGGTACGAGCGTGAGCAGCAGCTCATCGAACTGCTGGGGTCGATCCATCGCGGCTGGAGGTATGAGGCCCGCGATGTGCCCGGCCTGCCTCGGTGGTGGGCGCACCGTTACCAACCGGTCACCCCCGCCCAGCACGCAGCGGGAGCGCGCGACGTCGTCGCCCGGACCAGCGTCTACCGCCTGGCCGAAGCCCTCGGCCTCCAGGACGAGATCACCGACACCATCCGCAACTAGCCGCAGGGACCCTCATGACCAGCATCATCGGCCCCAACGGCGCGTTCACCACCGAGACCGGCGTCACCGACCGCCTTCTCACCCCCGGCGAGGTCGCCCGGATCTTCGGCGTGGACCCCAAGACCGTCAACCGATGGGCGTTGACCGGAAGGATCTCGTCCGTCCGCACCCCCAGCGGGCAGCGCCGCTACCTAGAGTCCACCATCCGCGCCCTGCTGAACGGTTAGCCCATCTTCCCAAACGCGAGAGCGCCCCGCCGCACGATGCGACGGGGCGCTCTGCTGTCCGAACCATTGAGTGCAGCCCGAGAAACGAATAACCATAATTCGATTTAAATCGAAACCGAAAAATAAATTTAGTGGCGCATTGAATGTAAATTAAGTGACCACCTAACACTGCAACCGGTCACCAAAGGGGCACGAAAGGTAGGGGGCAACGCCCCCTTTAAAGAAATTCGGTCCCCAATTTCCAGGCAACACCCTTACGTCCTATGCCATAAGCGACATAGAGCAATCAGTACCCAGGGCGTAGCAGTCCGTAAAATTTCGCAGGTCAGACGGCCACAAATAAAAAATGGCCATCGATTCGTTCGACGGCCAAATACGGATACCATTCGACTTACTCGGGTCACGTATCATAAGACCCTAATCCATACAAGTCTTGAGTTGAATCATTGGGCATTGCCATGATTTATCTGCGGACGGAGAAATCCCTGGCAGGCTCATCCGCCCGCAGAGCACCGTTTCGATGCAAAAGGAGTATACTGCATGCACGCTCGATCCGCTCCATCTTCTGCGCCCAAAGGGGCACAAGGGGAAACACATCAGCGCAGCTCACGTCTGCGCACAGTTCGACGCTTCGGCGTCGGTCTTGTCGCGGCACTAGGGATCGTCCTCACGGCCGGCGTCCCTTCTGCCAACGCGGCTAGCCCTCAGAACGTAGACCCTGAGCTGTTCGTGGATATTAGTTGCGACAAGAACGCCAACACGTACAAGTACAAGATCTGGGGAGTGGACTTCCCTCACGGAGGGAAAGTCGAGATTGACTGGAAGATCACTGAGCAGCATAGCAACGGCACAGTTTTCCTCTTCTCAGGCGACAACGCTCTCTATGCAACTGGTTCTGGCTCCTGGAGCACTCCGACCTACGGCCCCGAATCCGCAGGTAGTGGATCCGGAACAGCTAAAATCAATGTAACAGTCAATTACGGTCTGTCCAACGTCAAGGGCTCCGACACTTGCACCTGGTAGCTGGTTAGCAAGAAGGGGTGTCTACTTAGACTAGACTGTATCAGGACTGAGTAGACGCCCCTTCCGGAGAAAATATGTCAAACCAGGCAGGGCTTTCTAAGCCATGGACATTAAACGAAGATTCAATCGGCGACGCAGCACTTCTATTCAAGCACTGTGGGCGCATCCCTTACGCCCAGGTAATCCTACACATCCTTGCGGACCACCCTGATCAGATATATTCGCTGCCCCAACTTGCGCGCGAAGCTGAAACCGATACGGACGGGATCTCGGAAGCGATCCGACTTGTTGACCGAGCAATCGATGCCTATGGCCGGGCGCCCCTCATCCAGAAAGTAGACGACGGATACTGGATCGCCGAGGGGGCGGCAAACGTATTGAAAGCCGCCTGGGAATCTTGGTCCTCATAGGACACCTTCGGAGGTCATCTGCCGACCTGAGCATCAAGGCTCTTGTCGTCCGTAGGAGGACGGGAGCTCTCTTTGCAGCAGAAGCTGAACGATGCAGCCTCGGTTCTCCGAAAAGAATCGGGGCTGCATCGTTCAGTCTGCTGGCCTACGACAAAGGTTGCGCAGCATCAACCGCGCGGACGGTTCGTGCGTTCTGGTAGACCGGCTGGAACTTGCTCCACAGCAGGAGCTGGCCGAGCCACGGATATCGACGCTCCGCCCATCGGGCTACAACGTAGTAGACGATCTGGGCGAGTATCACCACGGCGCCGGAGACCGCCACCGTGGCGGGCTCGGACAAGTCCGCGGGGACGGCGACGCCGACCGCGGCCCCGGCGCCGATCAGGCCGCCGACGAGCTTGGATGCGATGGTCCGGGCGATCGAGGTGAGCACGTTGGACATGACCCCTCCTTCGAGGATCAGACGTAGCGGTGCAAGATGGCCTTGAAGGCGGAGGTCGTCTCCATGGTCACCGTGCCCGAGCTGGCGTGCCGGACCGTGACCCGGCCGCGATTGGCCGCCGACAGCTTGAAGTGGCCGCCGATGTTGACCTCCACGCGGCCGTCGGCGTCGGCTCGGACGGCCATGAGCTGGCCGTTCGGCCAGGCCACGTCCACCAGGGAGCCGTCAGCCAGGTGCCGGGTGAACCCGACCTCGACCTTCTCGCCGGGGGTCAGACCGCGCAGCGCGATGAACGCCACCAGGTCGGCCCACACGTCGGCGTCCGGCGCGATGCTCTGCCCTCCGGCTGGGTGCCAGCCCGCGGTGTCCCGGTACTCCTCGGTCCACCAGGGCTGATGGGTGATGTTCGGCTTGACGGTAGCCTCGGCGGTCAGGCCGAGCGAGACGATCTCTGGCACTTCTTCCTCCTCGGTGGGCGGGACAGCAGGCGGGACGGTCGTCGTCGGACGGGGTGCTCCGGCCTGGACCCAGGCGTACAGCGCCTCTCCCGGGCAGTCGGTCGAGTAGCCGTCGCGGTGGCCCTTGATCTCGATTCCGGCGTCGCCCTCGGCGCGCAGGTACTCGATCGCGTCGCGGATGCCGTGCAGCATCGCGTCCGGCGGCGTGACCACGCCGGAGGTGCCGACGAGGCCGAGGACGGCATAGTGGCCGCTGTTGAGACCCGCGCCGTTGGCGGCGGGCAGGTGATGCAGGCCGCGACCGACGAAGACCTTCCGATGCGAGCAGACGACCAGCGAGTATCCGATGTCGATCCAGCCGTTGCCGTCCATGTGGCCACGCTGAATTCCCCGCACCGCAGCCACGCATCGGCTGTGATCGGTCAGGGTCTCCGGATCGACCCGGCCCCCGGTGTAATGGACCTTCACGCCCCGGGTCGAGGTGAGCTTGCCGTAGGAACCGCGCGGCTCCCGGGCACCCCACTCTCGGCGGGTAACAAGATCGATGGCCATGTCAGCCTCCAGGGTGGTTGCGAAGGTGATCGTCGAACCGCTGCGTCAACATGTCGATCTTTAATTCGGTGCGATTGACCGTGTCCTTGAGCGACTGTCCGTGGTTCGGACTGACCTCGGCGTGCACCTTGTCGGCGGTCTCCTGAACGGCGGCGGTGCTTTCCCGCACCGTGCCGACCTGCTCGGCCACCCACTTCTTCAGCGGGCGGACAACAGCCCAGCGGACAACCACACCGATCGCGGCCAGGGCAGCGGCCACGGCACCGAGGTAGACGACGAGGTCACCGAGGGCTCGGATCGTCACGACGCCTCGTAGAACCCGGAGATGGACAACTCATCCGGGGACGCCCAGGTGAACGGGGTGGTGTTGCTGTTCAGGACCCAGGAGCGGTTGGTGTTGCTCGCGTCTCCGTCAGCGGAGTCCACAAAGATCCGGTCGATCTGACCAGAGGAGCTAAGCGCGCGGAACGAGCCGGTCCACAGGCGTCCGGCGGAGCTGTCGAACACCGACGCTGAGCCGACGAAGTTCCGGGCTGCGGCCACCGGGATGGAGAACTGCCACTGTGAGCCCGGCGCCGTGGTGGTGCTACCCCAGGTGAGGAGGATCTGGAAGACGATCAGGCGGCCCGCCAGGCGCGTGTACCGGGCCGAGATTGTGCCGTTGCCGATCGCGCCGTTCCAGCCGGGGGCGTAGCTGGCCCAGGAGCCCATGGTCATCATCTCCGACCAGGCGCCGTTGGTGTAGCTGACGTACCGGTCGGTGTCGGTCTCGTAGACCGTCATACCCTCGACCGGGGACGCGGGCCGGGTGCCCGAGGTGCAGACGATGACGGCTTGGGCCATCAGGTAGTTGTTGACGTCGGCCGACGTCAGGACGTCTCCGGCGTTGAAGGTCTTGAAGACCACGTTCCCCCCTCAGTAGGCCAGGGCGTTGAAGTCCAGGCGGCCGGTGGTCGCGTTGTCGAGCGTCAGGAAGGAGCTGATCTTGGTTGCGGACTGGAGATACCACGTGGTCTTCCAGCGCTGGCCGTCCACCTCGTGCTCGATGCCGCGGATGAAGCTGTCGCGGATCACCGAGGGTCCGCCGGTCGGCGGGACGCGCACGCAGGTGATGCGGTCGCCGATCTCCCGGCCAAGGACCTGCGGCCACAACGCGGCCGGGTCGCGCCGCGGATAGATCACGATCTTGTCGAAGCGGGCTTCGGGCTCGGCCGAGATGTAGAGAATCCAGGCGGCGTAGTCGGCCGCTTCGGCGTCGGTGGCCATGAGCAGGTCTGAGCGCTCGAAGGTGTGCGGCAGGAACTCGTCCATGCTGCCGGGGTCGGTCGCGATCTGTTCGACGCCGTCCACCCGCGTGATCTTCACTTCGTTGTAGAGCTGGGCGTCGTCGGTGCTGATGGGCAGCTCGATCACGCCGGGCGTGGAACCGAACGTGGCCTGACTGGTCGCCGAACGGGCGTCGGTCAGTAGGGCCATGCGCCCCCGGAAGCGCACCCGCCCCTCGGCGTCGGCGTACAGCTCGCCGATCTCGGTGTCCGCGGCGAGCTGCGCCTCGGACAGCGGGTCCCCCTCCAGGGTGGTGGCCTGCAATGTGGTGCTGCCCGAGCCGATCAGCCGGTCCTCGGCCGGCCAGCTCGCCGAGTCGAGGATGCGGTGGATGCGGTCTTCGACCGTTTCCCCCGCTCCGACGGGAACGCCTTCGCCGCGCCGTTTGGCGGCCAGTGCCTTGAAGGCGTCCGTACACGGCACGGACACCGTGGCCGTCGTCGGTCCCCAGTCCAGATCCCAGGAGTCGGCGAAGCCCCGGAACAGCGGGTAGGCCACGCCGTCCCAGACGGCCCGGACGCGGACCGCCCGCATCGGGGTGACCTGACTCCGGCCGCCGGAGACGTACGGCCCGCTGGTGTTGGTCGGGTCGAACCTCCGGTCAGGGTCGTCCAGCACCACCGTGGCGGTGCCCGCTTCGTAGCGGACCAGCGGGGACTCCACGCGGGTGGAGCCGCGCCGGGTCGTGACGGAAGGAATCCGGATGCCGGCCGAGACCTCCACCCAGGTGTCGGCGGCGGCCAAGGTGCCGGTGTCCAGCCGTCCCCGGCTCGCGTCGTCCAGGTGAAACGCGGTCCCCAGGTTCGCGCCCAAGGTGAACGCCACCTCGACGATGATCCGCGGCATGTCCGGTGCCTGGGTCATGGCGTGGGCAGCTTCCCGCCGCGCTTCTTGTACTCGCGCAGGCCCTCGGCGAACTCGCGGCCCTTCTCGTACATGTTGCGGTCGTCGGCGAAGCGCAGTTCCAGCTTCTCGATCACGACGGTGCCGCCCATGCTGGCCATCTGCCGCTGGGTGAACACGTACTCGGGCCGCCGGGTGCCGTTGTAGACGGGAGTCACCCCGGGCGGCAGCACGCCGCCGGAGTCGTAGCCGACCCAGCTCTTGGGCGGCATCCCCCAGAACGGCGTGGGCCGCATCGGCACCTCGCGGACCCGCGCGCCGGTGTAGGGCGCCTCGATGATCCGGCCGTTCCCGGCGTACAGGTAGGTGTGGCCCGGGTGCGGCTGGCCGATCGCGCCGGGCACTGGCGAGGAGATCCTGGTCAGCCACGGCCGCTGCGTGTAGGTGGTGCGCGGCATCCCACCGTGGCCCACCGCTCGCTGCCACGCGCCCTGGGTCAGGCCCGAGCAGTCCAGTCCGCTGCCCCAGGCGGTGCCGCCCCACACGTACGGCACGCCGAGCTGCGTGCGGGCGAGCTGCACGGCGCGACGACCTGGCCCGCCGACCTCGTTCTCCAATGGCAGGAACTTCCGCAGGACGCCCTCGACCGTGTTCCGGACGACGCCGACGGCGAGCTTGCCGAACCCGGTCTGGCCGACCGTCCGATCCGCCAGGTCGATCATCGGGTTCAGGGCGACGCGGGCGGCCTTCTGCAGGCCCTGGAGGAAGAAGTCCTTGCCCTTCTTGATGAAACCGCTGACCCAGCCAACGATGCCGCCCTGTTCGAAGCCAGGGATACCGAGGGCGCCGGGGTCTCCGGCGATGCCGAGGAGCTGCGCGGCGCGGCCCTTGAGCCGGTTGGCGCG
Source organism: Streptosporangium sp. NPDC020145 (assembly GCF_040631275.1). Classification (NCBI taxonomy): domain Bacteria; kingdom Bacillati; phylum Actinomycetota; class Actinomycetes; order Streptosporangiales; family Streptosporangiaceae; genus Streptosporangium; species Streptosporangium sp. NPDC020145. The sequence continues at coordinate 14,719 of NZ_JBEXZT010000031.1, forward strand.
ATGGACGAAGCCCTCGCCAAGGGAGCGGACGGCCTCAGGGACGAGGATTCCCTCGCCGGAGCGGGCCATGATGAGCTGGTCGTCGCGGCGGGAGTAGCCGGGCAGGATGCCTCCTCGTGCGAAGCCTTTGATCTCCGGGAGTTGGCCGAGCCCGACCTTGTCGGCCACCCAGTTCCAGACGCGCCTGATCCCGCCGTTGTAGATGGTGTTGACGACGAAGGAGACGGGCTTCTTGGCGACGTCCTGCACCTTGTCCCAGAACCGGCCGATGGCCGCGACTCCGGACTTGAAGGCGTTCGGCACGGTCTGGGTGATCGTCTTGACGAGGAAGTCGAACACCGGCTTCAGCACGTTGTTCCACATCCACTTTCCGGCCGCCGCGACGCCGCGCAGCGCGCCATCCACGATCGCGCGGAAGGTGGCGCTCTTCTTATAGGCCAGGACGAGGGCCGCGCCGATCGCGATCAGCAGGGTGATGACGATGCCGATGGGGTTGGCTCTCATGGCGGCGTTGACCAGCCACGTCGCGGCGGCCAGTGCCTTGGAGCCGACCGCCGCCGCCTTCTGCGCCACGGTGAAGGCCGCCGTCTTGATGGCGGCTCCCGCAGCCTGGAGGCCGGTCAGGATGTACTGGCCGACCATCTGCGACAGGTGGGCCACCATCTGCGCCGTGGCCGTGATGCCCTGCCAGAGGAACATGCCGAAGGAGCGGACGGCGGCCCCGGCACGGGCTGCGGCCGAGGCGTTCTCGCCCAGGGCTGCCCCGCCCTTGAGCAGACCGGCGCCGAACTGGATCGCCGCACCGCCCGCGCTGATCATCGCGCCGCCGACGCTCGTGACCACCCGGAACAGGAACGACAGTTTGCCGCCCAGTACGACGGCGACGACGGAGAAGGCCAGGAGTTGGACGGCCACGCCGCGCACCGGCTCCGGCAGCGCCGTCACGATCTTCAGGGTGGCGCCCAGCGGCCCGAGGAAGATCGGCAGGACACCGGCCACGGCGCGCAGGATGTCCAGCAGCAGCCGGAAACCCTCCGCCATCCGGGCCTGACCGCCCGCCGACTGGGAGAAGGTCGCCATGCGAGCGGTGATCTGCTCGATCGTGACGAGGACGCCGTCACCGACTCCTTGGGTGGACCGAAACACGCCGCCGAGGAACCTGCCGAGGTTGGCGGCGATGCGGCCGAGCTGGGCAAGGGTGTCGCCCGCGCGTTGCGCCCAGTCCGCCAGCTTGGCCGCGCCCCGCTCCGACGACAGGAAAGCACCTGCGGCCTTGACCCCGTTGATCGCCCACCCGGCCATACGCTCAGCCAGGGGCAGGCTCTTGACCGTCAGGGTCGTGACGCCGCGCAGCGCGGGCTGCACGGCCGTGGACACGTTCCCCATGACACGCGCGGTCGTACTGAAGACCTTGTTGACCAGGCCCTTGGCCATGGGTGTCTGGGCGAAGGTCGTCGCTTCCCGGGCGCCCGCGTTGAAGCCACCGGCCACGTCTTTCATGCCTCGGCTGACGCTCGGCAGGAGGTTGCGTGAGACCGGGCCGATCTGCTTGGCCAGGCCGTCGAACAGCTTGTCCTGGACGGCTGTCCGAACCGACTGGAATTTGATCTTGCTGGTCTCGCGGACCACGGCGCGGGCATTCGGGGAAAGCTTCTCCAGGGCCTCGTTCAGGGCCTTGGCGTCTCCTTCGGCCACGGCCGACATGGCGTCACCCATGCCGTACACGCCGACCTTGACCACGCCAGTAGCGATCTTGATGGTGCCCAGCACCGCGGGCATGGCCACCAGGGCGGCCGACGCCGGAGCCAGCGCGGCGCCCAGGGCGGTCACCCCACCGGCCAGGGACGCCAGACCGGCGCCCTTGGCCGCGACCCCGCTCACCCCGACGAGCCGCTTCTCGAAGCGGCCGATCGCCCGCTCGGCCTTCTTCAACCCCTTCTCGCTGAAGTCGATCCCGAGCCGGACAAGGAGATTACGGAACGTCGCCATCGTCGTCTCCTTCCGGCTCCCACTCGATCGGTGCGGGGGCGTCCCAGCGCGGCATGAAGTCGGCGACCTCGGGGGCTTTGCCCTTGGTCTCGGTGAGGCTGTTGGTGATGCGCTCGGCGATCAACGCCGCGGCGCCGTCCAGGCGCTCACGCGGGTCGATCGGGCCGGTGACCCGCTCGAAGGCCATCCACTGGCGTAGCTCCCGCGCCGAGATGCGCGCGAGCAGCTCGGCGGCGGTGCAGCCGAGGGCGAGCGCTAGTCGGAAGGCAAAGACCCGCTCGGGTCGTCGCTGAAATCCTCGACCAGCTCCCGCATGTCGTCATCGGTCAGGCCGTTCAGCTTCTGAGCGACGGCGAACAGGCGCTGGAGGGCGACGGCGCTCTTGCTGCTGAGCTTGAGCAGGTCCTTCGGCTCGAACAGCGGAGCGCCGTCCTCGTCGATCGCGCACCGGGAAACGAGCTTGGCGGTGGCGTTGCGCAGGTTCGCCTTCTGCGTGCCGTCCCTGGTCTGCACGACCAGGGACGCCTGGTACTCGTCCAGCTCCGCGCCGGTCAGGCCACGCAGCCGGACCTCTCCCCTCCACTCGGGAACGGGGACGTCCTCCACGGGCAGGTCGTCGGCCTGGAGGATCTGCTCGCGGCCCAGAAGTGCCATGATCTCTCGCTCTCGTAGGTCTTCAAGGAATCGGCCCAGATGCCGCAGGTTGGCCCAGATGAGCCGCAGCAGCCCGCGCACTCAGGCGGGAACGGTGACGTCCTCAGCGGGCTCAGCCGTGATGGCGAACTGGAACTGGCAGACGGGAACCGCGTCCATCTCGAAGGGCTTGGACACCGCCCCGACCTCGACCGGGAAAACGTCCATCTTCCGGCCAGGCACGTCCCCACCGCCGAAGCGCACGACGTTGCCCTCCGTGCCGCGTGACATCAGGGTGCGCGCGTCATCACCCGAAGGGTCGGCATACATGGTGAGGCTGGAGTCCTCAGCCTCGATGTCGCCCGCCACCTTGGAGACGAACCGCGAGTTCACGTCCGGCGCGTTCTCGAAGTTGGAGCTGGTGGTCCACCCCTCGTAGGCGGCGACCTCGCGCGACAGGTCAACGCCTGCGTCCAGCTCCGCCCGCGTAGGGGCGGTGATGTCCGCGATGGTCGGCACCCAGTACCACTTGAGAGTGCCCTTCGGCCAGTACCTCGTGACCTTCGCAATGGGCGTGGCGGCCATTACTCATCCCCCCTGGGTGCGCGCCGACGCCGCGGCGGCTGTTCGGTGCCTTCCGATGACGAAGCCCCGGGCTCTGCCGGGGCTTCGGTGTCCTGCTCGGTCGTGGGTCCGCCGTCGGGCGGCGGATCGGTCGGGGCCGAGGCCGCGTCCTTGACGGGCACCCCGTCAGCGCCCTCGGTGACCTGCTCCCATCCGGAGCGCTGATAGTGGCTCAGCGCCGAAACCCGGACCTCGATCACTCGCTGACCATCGTCGATCCGCGGATGCCGGATACGGACCTTCTCCAGCTCTGCCATCTGCCGTCCTCCTTACGACGCCGCGCCGATGATGACCACGTCGTAGGTGGCCGCCGTGCCGCCGGAGTTGACCGCGTCGAGCAGGTCGCCCGTTCCTGCCGTCACCACCACGCCTGCGGCCGACGGGTCGAACCAGACGAAGAGCCCGCCGGGCGTGACCGGGATGTATCCCGCCGCCGACAGCAGTGGCACGGCGTTGCTGGCCGGACGGGTGATGCGCACGTCGGTGGTGTTCGTCGTGCGGGCGGCGACGATCAGGCCCTTGATCCGGGCGAAGGTGAGCGCCTGGCCGAACGGGTCGGTCAAGCTGCCCGCGAGGTCGAGGCTGTCGGTCGCGCTGCCCGCGACCGTCCTAGTGTCGGACCACAACCTGTTCGCCTGTCCCGCCCCGGCGCCGTCGGCCAGGTTGAGCTGCCGAGCCCAGTTCAGCGGAGCGCTGACCGTGGTCAGGTCCAGCGAGCTGGTCAGGTTGGCGGCGAGCTGGACCAGCAGCCGCGCGTCAAGGGTCATCGTGTGCGTCCTCTCATCGGAAGCCGTGCTTACGGGCGGCCGTGGACACGGCCGCCGCGATTTCGGCGTTGATCGGCCGCCATTCCGCCTGCGCGGCCGAGAACAGGAAGGGCCTCGCGCGCTGGCTCACCCACCGTTCGCGGTCGCCGAACAGCGGGTGGCGGAAGGTGCCCTGCTTGCCGAGGTTCTCCAGCGGCCGAGCGTTCGGGGCTCGCCGCCCATCGACCCTCAGCGCGACGCCGGGCCGCCGCTTCGTGAAGGAGACGCTCAGTCGGATCGCGCCAGGGATGCGCCGCGACCAGGAGGCGTTCGCCTTCGCCCGGGTGCGCGCCCGCGTCCCGGCCTTGCGCAGCACGGGCCGCAGTTCCTTACGCACCTCGGCGGGCAGCTTCCCCAGGTCGCGCACCAGCCGCCGCAGATCGTCAGTGCCGCTCTGCTGCTTGGCCATCAGTACGTCCAGGCGTCCACGGCGATCACGAACCGGACGACGGCCTGGGCGCCCTTGGTGGTCTGCTCCTGGGCCAGGTCCTCGGTGGTGAGCTGTGTGCGCCCGCACACTCCGCCGAGGGTCGGGTCGGTGGCCAGCTCGTCGGCCAGGACGTTGACCATCTCGTAGACCAGGGCACGCACAGTGGCGGTGTCGGTCTCACCGCGCAGGACGGCGGCCAGGCAGGTGATCTCGTAGGACTCCCGGTCAGGGTCCAGCGTCACCTGCTCGCGGGTCCGGGTGGACTCGACCGCAGGTTCGCCGGGCTCCCCCGTGAAGCCGATGCACAAGATGTCCGGGCTGGCCGCGAGGGGCTGGCCGTCCACTACCTGCACGTCCGGCAGCACCCGGTGGGCGGCGGCCACCAGAGCCTCCAGAACAGCCGGGACGGTGCTCATAGTCTGCGGCATGGCCTACGCTCCCGCCGCCGGTCCGAGGTCAGGTTGAACCTGACCTGTCGCGGGGTCAGGTTCAACCTGACCTCCGGGCGGCGTCCAGCCGATCCGGGTCAGTAGGTCCCGGGTCGCCTCCGGCAGGAGCACCTGGACCTCCTCGACGTCGAGACGCTCGATCTCGTGAACACGGATCTCCAGCTCCAACGTGGGCACCCTGCTCGGGTCCAGATCGAGCACCGCCCGCCGGAGGCCATGGGCCACGTTGTGCCCGTCCAGCTCCAGCCGGTAGTCCGTCCGATACGGCATCCCGGTGATCGACAGCTTCATGTCACCTCACGCGATTCCTGAGACCTGGTCGCCCAGCAGTTCCAGCGCCCGGCGAGGGACGGCGAACCCGGCCCGCGGGTCCCACACCTCGTCCTCGGCGCCGAGCCGCGGGGCCACGGTTCCGCGCTGGGTCTCCCACAGATGGCCAATGATGATCAGCGCAGCGAGACGGACGTTCGCCGCCACCTCGGTCCGGCCTGCGGCGTAGATGACCTGGACCGGCCCGGCGATCCATCGGCCGTCGGCCCGGCGGACCACACCGCCGGTCATGTCGGCCGCCAGCTCGCCCACCGCCTGATCCGGCACGCCCGGCTGCGCTCCCGTCATCGAGGTGACGGCCAGCACCGGCCAGTGCCGGAGCGCGAGGGCGTACCCACCTGGATGCTCCTCGGTGTAGGTCCTGCGCACCACCGCCCCGGCGTGCCGCTCGACGACCGGCGTCACCGCGCGGATCACCTCGACCAGCTCGGCGTCATCGGCCGTCGAGGTGATGTTCAGATGGTTCTTCGCCTTGGCCAGAGAGACGATTCCGGCGTCCCACATCGGGGCGACGTCGAACGGCTCTTCGGTCGCGCCGGGCGGGTCGGTGGTGGTCCAGCGGGCGATGTGCCGTCCGGCCTGGGAGGAGGCGTAGTCGTAGTGGTAGAGGCCGACGCCGTCCAAGACCGGCGTCAGCGGGCCGTCGGTGGTGCCGTCCGGCCGCCGGATCGTGAGGCTGATCGAGGCGGGCGTCACGAGCTGGCCGCTGGAGCGGACGGTCGTGGTCAGCCGGGCGGCTGCGCCGAAGGTGTAGGTCACGCCTCACCTCCTTGGAGAGTGGCCAGCGGCTCCGAGCCGCCCGCCAGGTCGGCGACCGGGCGGGAGTCAGAGGCCAGCCGGGCGGGCGGGCGGCCGATCACTCCGGACGGGGGCAGGACCCGCCCGGACAGGTCAGCGGTGAGCGCGGGAAGCCGAGCGACCAGCGCTCCCGGTAGAGTCGCCCGCCCCGTCGCGACCACGGTCAGGTGCGGCAGGGTCATGGCGAGGCGGCCGGGGTCCTTGGCCGTACCCACCAGGTCCGCAGTGAGCGCGGGAAGCGTCAGGTGGGCCGTACCGGAGACGACGTCGGCGAGCGTCGAGGAGGACAGACCTGGCACGCCGTCCCAGACGGCGGAGGCCGAATCCCCGTCGAAGTAGTCGAGCAGGCTCGACGTCTGTTCGATCAACGTCTCCGTGATGTCGGCCGGGGTGACTGAGAAGTTGATGCCGTCGAGGATGCCCCTGCACGCGACCGCGCCGGAGGGGGCGGTCGCGGTGACGCTGACGCGGGACACGACTCCGGCGGTCAGGGTGAAGGGTGCGCTCGGGTATCCGAAGCCCGAACCACCAGAGGTGAGCCACTCGATATAGATCGTGCCGCTGTGCACGGGGAAGACGTTGCTCCGGACGGCGACGGCCACGGTGAAGGGAAGCCCTTCCACGATGGCGCCCGTGTCGGTAGCCGCCGTGGATGCGAACGACCCCGCGGTGTACTGAGCAGCCGTAGAGCGCTCGAACCCGGTGACGCTGACCCGGGTCAGGGTCCCGCCACCCCATCCGCTGGCGTCAACGCTCACCGCTGGGTTCACGCACAGGTTGCTGCGCATCAGCTCGCGGGCATCGTCATCGACCCGGCCGTGATCTCCACGGTCAGGCCGGTGGCGATGCTGGTGGTGGCCAGCTCCAGGTCTCCGCCGCCGCCGGTCGCGCTCACGCTGCCGTCCATCACGGCGGATCCGGCCGAGTCCTTGATGCGGCACCATCCGGCCGTACCGGACCCTGTGGCGGTCGCCGTCAGCGGCGTCCCAGAGAGCGCGGCCGTACCGTTGGCCACCGCGTCGAACGCGGGATCTGCCAGCGGCACCGTGGCCAGCAGCGTCCCCGTGGCGGCGTCGGCCGGGCTCGCAGGCTGCGCTCCGGTGCGGATCTCCACGACTCCCGGCCCTGATCCGGCGTCGGCCAGGACCGCGATGGCGCTGGCAGCGGCGTTGCGGGCGGTGCCGGACAGGCGAAGCGGCATCGCGACCTCCTACGCCCGGCGGCGCGCGGCCCGCTGGGGTGACGGCGCGTCAGCGTTGGAGGCGTCGGCGGTCTGCTTTCCTCCCGCCGTACGCCCCTTGGGCACCTCGACGGCTTCGGTGTGGCCGTAGTAGGCGAGTTGCTCGTCCACCTGGACTACCCGATCGGCATGGCCAGCGGCGACGTAGACGGCACGCTCTCGCAACAGCCCAGCGATCATGTTCTCGTTGGCAGGGTTCTCCACGGTCATGGTGCTCCTCACAGTGAAGGGCCGACGGTGAGCACCTCCAGGCCCCCGGGTGGCTGGGGACCTGGAGGGCCGCATCAGGAGCCGGTGAAGGTCGGGGTGATCAGACCCGTCCCTGCGATCTTCCGGACCTGGGTGTACCGAGCGTGGGTGTAGGCGAAGTAGCCGAAGACCACGAACAGGATCTGCACGTTGGCGGCCTTGGTCTCCTCGGCCCGGATGAAGAACGGGGCGTCGGGGTCCTCCCACAGGTGGCACTCGTCCCGGCTGAGGATGTAGACCTCATCCTCGTTGGTGCCGACACCGAGGCCAGTGGGCACGTTGGCGTCCACGATGACCGGTGTGCCATCGGGTAGCAGGCCGCGGAAGCCGTTGCCGTAGGCCTCGCCGTAGTTGAGGCCGCCGGAGCGGGCGTCCATTCCGGGCTGCTGGATCAGCGGCCACTTGGTGGTGAGGGCCTGGTTCATCCACCGCCACCGGCGCGGGTGCATGAGCGAGACGAAGCTGTCCGGCATCACCTGGTCCAGCAGCGCCGTCTCCACTCCGGCCAGACCCTCCTGGATCTTCGGCCAGAACTCCTCCACCGTCGGTGAGGCGTCGGTGTAGGTGACGGCGGTGGCCACGGCGCTCAGGCCGTTGGTGGCCTGGTTGATCAAGGTGGAGTCGAGCTTCGTCCCGTAGGAACGGAACAGGTCCTCAAGGGTGATGTCCAGCGCGCCCGAGGTGCGCTCGACCGCCTGCCGCGACATGGTCTGCTGCCCGGCGTTGGTCTGCACCGGGATGGTCAGCAAGGTGTCGTCGTAGTTCTGCTCGGTGGCCGCGTCACCCTGGTTGGCCTGCACGCCCGTGTCGGTGCCGGTGGTGCCACGCCCCAGGTAGACGTTCATGCCCTCCGGCGGCAGGACGTGCGGCCGGATCGCGTTGGCGAAGGGCCTGCCCGCCTTGGCGTGCTTGGCGAACATGTCGGTCAGGTACTGCGGGACGGTCAGGCCGTCGAAGTTGCCGGTGGTCGTCGCACGGTTGAGGTACTCACCGCGCTCGACCTGCTCCTCGCGCAGGTGCCTCATGAGCCGGTCGGTGGCCATGAAGTCGCGCATCACGAACGCCCTGGCCACGTCCTTCAGGAACACCTGCCCATTGGGGTCGGCGTCGGGCCGGTAGGTGCGCTCTTCGGTGCCGACTCGGGCGACCCGGTCGTAAGCCGGAAGGCGGGTCTCGGTCGGGGTGATGCGGGCCTGCAAGGCGGCGATCTCCTCCTCGCGGACCTGCTCGGCCTCCAGCTCGGCCAGCTCCTCCTGGCGGCGGGTGACCTCGGCGTCGGCGGCGTCGCGGGCGGCGGCCCGCTCGTTCACCAGCTCCTCGGTCAGGTTGGGGTCAGAGCGCAGCGCCATGAGGGCGTCCTGGGCCTGCTGGCGAGCGGTGATGGCCTCGGCCACACGGGCTCGGGCCTGCTCGATCAGTTGGGCGAGCGTCATGCTCGATCCCTCCGTTCTCGGTCGGATCGTGACGCCCTGTCGTTCAGGACAGACGGCCATCCGAGGCGGTGGCGCCGGATGGGCTCGTGCGCGCGAAGCGCAGGGCAAACCGCCCGGCGGTGCCGGGCGGACGTTCAACGGTGGAGCGCGAGCTCCAGGAGAGCGCGAGCGCGGGCCTGGCCCGCGGGCTCGGCGGCCTTCACACCGGCTTCGGCCCTCAGACCGGCGTCGGTCGCGGGGTTCGCCCCGTAGCCGACGATCGCGACGTCCCCACGGTGGATGTCGTACCGGGTGATGCGGTACTCCATGTAGTCCGGCGACCATTGGCCGGCCTCGATGCGGAACGCGAAGCTCATCTCGTCGATCAGCCCAGCGCGGAGCTTGGGCGCGATGTAGGCCACGTCGTAGTCGGCCGGGTCGAGGCTGGGCGCGTGCACCGACAGCCCGGTCTCGTCCTCGGCCAGGATCAGGCTGCCGGTGGTGGTGCGGGCCAGACGCCGAAGCTGGTCGTGGCCGAGCACCAGGGGCACGTCCAGGTCTGCGCGAGCCAGAGACTCCGCACCCGCACCGACCGAGACGATCTCGGTGTACGGGCCGTACCAGTCCCACATGGTGTAGCCGCTCTCATACGCCGAGGCGTGGCCGACGAACTCCAGCAGCCCCGTCTCCGGCGCCTCGCGCAGTTCGATGGTGGCAGGGACACGAGCGGTGGCCCGTGCCCCGGGCTGTTCCGCGCTGCGGCGCTGAGATGGCCGGTCGGCGCGCTGACGGACCTGCTGGGCGCGTGCCGCCGCGGCGGCCTCGCGAGTCAACCCGGTCAACCCGGTCATGGTGTCGCTCCCGATGTCGCAGTGGTCGGTGAAGTACGCGGGGACCCGAAGAGCCGCTCGAACTCGGCGATCTGCTCGGGCGTGAGCGGAGGCCGATCCTCCAGTTCGCGCGCCTCGTTCGGGGTGAGCATGCGGGCCTCGATCTGCGTCTTGAAGGTGGTGGCCCGTGCCGCCGGGTCCATCCGCAGCAGGGAGGCGGCGTTCAGCTTCACGAACTGCGGTCGGGGGGTGAGCTGGGTGAGCGCGGTCTCTCGGCGCACCACGGCCGGGCCGAGGTGCAGCACGAGGAACTCCAGGTTGCGCTGGGTGATGCTCGCGTAGGTGATGTTGCCGGTGGACACCGCAGCGTCGATCAGGTCGCCGGGGCAGTCGAAGAAGCGGGCGATGTCGGCGATGCCGTATTGCTTGCCCTCGATCCAGTCGCTGCCCGCCTGCTCGGCCTGGAGCATGTTGTACTCCCAGTCCGAGCCGGTCACGAAGACGTCCCCGTTGGCCACCGACGCCTTGAAACGCCTCTTGGTCTCATCGGCCTGTGGGGCGGTCAACGTCTTTGCTGTGTTCTTCAGGTGCGCGGCCGGAATCGCACCACCGGCGAACCAGTCGAGGGCGAAGTCCTGAATGCTGAGGTACTCGCCGATGGACCAGGCGGCGTAGGCGACCGGCGACAGGCCGACGTGTAGTCCGGCGACGGTGTACTGACGTTCGTGCCACACCTCGGAGGGGTCGTACTCGACGCCCGCGATGCGGTACTTGGTCAGCTCTCCTTTGCGGATGATCACGCTCACTTCGGCCAGTGGCACCAGGTCGATTCGCGCGGGCAGCCCCAGCGCGGTCTTCGCGGTGATCAATCCGAAGCAGTTGCCGCCCCGGTCCAGGTCAACCTGGGTGGAGTACAGCCACTCCAGCATCCCGACCCGCTCCCCGCCCGGGTTCACCAGCATCGGAGGCTTGGGGACTTCGAGCTGGACGCCGTTCCTCCGCCGGTACACATCCACCGGCATCGTGCTGATGAGGTTGGCGCGCAGTCGCAGGCACGCCCACACCGCCGAGTGCCTCAGCGCCGTGTCGTTGGTGACGACCGCCGTACCGCGTCTCGCCTCGGGCCGAGGCGGAATCTGCGACTCGTCCGCCGAGGCGCGCTTGGAGAACAGGCTCACCGCTCACCCCGCGCCGGTCGAGCCTGGCGGGCCGCCCACCACGAGCCGGCCAGCACCACGGCTCCCGAGGCGGTCAGCGCTCCCCACCCGATCCACGGCAGCAGGGCCGCCCCGGCACCGGCCGCGACCAGCAGCAGGCCCAGCACGTCCAGCAGGGTCGTCACCAGCTCGCGCACCCCGACCCCCTATCAGTAGACCGAATCCAGCACGTCGTAGTCCGCCACCAGGTGCGCCCGGGTCGCATGCCCCCACCGGGCGAGCGTGATGCCGACCAGCGGCGAGATGTCCACGCTGGCGCCACGGCGAGCCCAGGCCCACAGATCCGCCAAGTCGCGTTTCGTCGCTCCGGCCAGCGCCGCGTTCAGCGGCGCCTGGTCAAGGTGGCGCAACGTTGATCTCCAGTCCTCCGTGGCGTTCGCGGGCGGCACTACCGCGTCATAGAGAGATACGCACGCCTGCGCGTACTCGCGCGCCGAGGGCTTGACCACCTCGACCCCGGCGGCCTCCAGCGGCGCGATGAGCGAACCTGCCGGACCGGCGCCGTCCACCACCACGGCGCACGGCCGCCAGCGCTCCACCAGCTCCAGCATGCGGGCCACCATCCACCCTGTGCCGGGCCGATGGTCCACGACCTCGGCATGGTCCAGGCCGTCAGCCCGCCGCCCAACCACACCGATCGCGCCCATGCTCCGGTCCGGGGTCGCGTCCAGGGCGAAGGCCACCGGATCGACCAGCCTTGAGGCCGGGTCGGCAATCGAGGTCCAAGGGTCCTGGGGAATCACGGCCCACTCGGGGATCAACGACTCGACCCGCTGGCACAGCACCTCGGTCCGGAAGATCGCCTCCGGGTCCGTAGCCAGCGCGGACGCGATGGCCTCCTCGCTGATCGTGTAGCCGAGGCTCGGGTTGGCCTGCGCCCACGCGGCACGATCCCGAAGCCGACACGTCGCGGTGTGCTTGTTGCCCGGCCGACCGCAGGTGCATTTCACCTCGTCCGGGGCTGACCACTCAAACAGGCCCATCGTCGGATCGAGGGCCGGGTCCGCGGCGACCAGGCGGCCGGTGGTCAGCAGCTCGTTCAGGACGATGCTCTTGTCGTCACCCGCGTTGGAGTAAGCCCACACCTGCGGGTTCGGCCGGGCCATCGTGGTCTTGGTGACCGCGCCCCAGGCGTCCCAGGTCTGATGCTCGCGCAACTCGTCCAAGTTCACGTCATCGCCCGACAGCCCACGACCACCGCGACGCGACGCCGCCTTGATCTTCCACCGGGAGCCGTTCGCGAGCCGCAGCGACTTCTTGCCGTTCGTCCGGTCAACGGCCAGCAGCTCGGCCGCCAGCTCCGGCGTCCCCTCGACGATCTCAACGGCCTTGTCCCACGACTCCTCGGCGGTGTCCAGGTCCTGCGCGGTGCCGACCACGAGCGGCACCGAGAGAACGAACATCTTCCACAGGTTCTTGACCTCGACAATCGTGGTCTTGCCGTTCTGCCGCGCGACCAGGACAAGCACCGTACGGAACCGGAACCGGCCGTCGGGACGCAGTTCCAGCGCGTGGATCAGCAGCCAGCGTTGCCACGGGATCGGCCGTACTCCGATGACGTCCTGGCCGAAGTTCACCGCCGAGAATCCGCGCGAGGTCGCCGGCGTCAGGGCGCACCCGCACCCGCATGGCCCCGGCGGGCCGGTCACCAGCGGAGGCGTCCAGATCCTAGGAGCCGTGCTCCCCAGCAGCATCGGCGCGGAGCTGAGCAAGCCTGCCTCCGATCGGCTTGTCCGTCTTCATCGCCTTGCGGGCCGCCGGAGTCCCGCCGAGGTCACGCAGTACACCCTGGAGCTGCGGCCCCAACCAGCCCACCGTTTTCGTGACCTCGCACATCGACTCCAGCGCCCGCAGCCTTCGCAGCGCGCCCTCGTCCCCGGCCAGGTCCCGGCGCAACTCGGCCAGCTCCTCGGCCCGGTCGATGGCCTTCTCGATCTCCTCTGCCTGCCGCAGCGCCAGCGTCTTCATCGCCTGGTCGGAGTCGGTGAGCCAGTCCATCGCCTCGACGGCCGCGCGTACGGCGTCGCGCAGGTCCGGCGCACGCTCTCGCGCAGGCTGTTCGGGGGCCGCGGCGAGCCGACGACGGCGAGGGGGCATGGTCACCTCCGACCGGGCACCCCCAGGGCCGGGGGGAGAAAAAGGGAGACTGGGGCGCGGGTCGCCCACTGGCCTTGATCAAAAAACTAGACGGCAACGTTTTCGCAGTTCAGAGGCTTACCAGCGTCGCGAGGTGATGGGCTGACGTGCGCGGATCCGGTTGCCGCGGGAGCTGTTGCATCGGTAGTGGGCGGCCCTCGCGTTGCTCGGGTCGAGCGGATCACCGCCGCGTGAGAGCGGCACGAGGTGGTCGAGGGTCCAGCTCAGGGGGTGGCGAGGGGGAAGTCCGACGTCGATCTCGTGCCCGCAGATCCAGCAGACGCGGGAGATGGCACGGACCTGATCACGGAGGCGGCGGTAGGGGCGACCCGTTCGCCCTTTGCTTCTGGCCACCCAGATCACCACCGCGCTGAGGAATATCTGTGTTTTCCCTCGGGACATGAAGCCAAATGGGAGGATGACTTACCGCGAGGCCCTCCAACTCGCATGAGGGCCAGTCGCAGCCACGGCTCTGACCATTGCAAGACCAACCGCTATTGGCGTGAGGTCGAGCCATCGTCGGATTGCTTACCGCGTGCTGGCTCGACCTCGACTTGGATAGAGAGTCGAGTGAGCATGACCCCCCTCAAGGCCCTGCTTGTCTTCGTAGCCATCCTCATCGGGATCATCGTCGCCCTGGTGGCGGGCATCCTCGCGCGGAGCGTAGGGGACTCTCCCCCTACCGCGATCACCAAGGGCGGCGTGGCCTTCGCTGGAGCGGTGACAGTGTCTCTGCTCATCATCGGAAGCTTGGGCCTGCTCTGACCCGCACCTCTGAGGGTCAGACCGTAAGGCGGCAAATAGGTCTGGGCTAAATCTGGCATTCGTGTTCTAATGCGAGTTCAGCACATGTTTAGGTAGGTGACCGCGCATGTTCACCGATGAGAGACAGGCCATCCAAGTCACGCTGCGGGACGGTTCCCGCCTGTTCTTCACGATCCCCCGGAAGCTGAGAGGGAAGGCCAAAGCTGAGGCGATCGAGGTGGCGGTGGAGCTGGCCGAGAGGCTGGCGAAGCGTCCGCATTCCGTCTGAGGACATGGGGAACTTGCCTCGAATTATGCGGCCCGAATTCGGGCAAGGTCAACTCGACCCCGCATGACCAGGGCATGGGCGTGTTGCAGGACGGTCGGGTCGTACGTGGGGGCCGGTCGTCCACGGCGGCCGGTGCGGCGGGAGCCGTACGGCTGGAGGTGGAGGAGGTCGATCATCTCCCGCACCTCCGCTGCGGTGAGCGGCGGATGGAGCAGGGCGACGGCGTCCTCCACAGTCCAGGCGTCCATGCCCCCATCATGCGGGACGGTGCGGGTTGAGGTCACGGAGTGCCGCCAGGAAGCGGGGCGTCGGCGCCGGAACCGGAGTGACCAAGCCCGGCCTGCCGGGCTGAGACCGCGAGGGACCCCCTCACGCCGACTCAGCCCGTGGTCGTTGGTCGTTCAGGTCAGGCGTGATCGGTACTGCTCAAGTTCCTTCGCGGCCTGCGGTGGCCAGGCGTCGGAGATGGACTTGGTTTCGTCGCTAACGGTCCACTCGATGAGCATGGTCCCGTCGAGGCGTTCCAGGACGTAATCATCCGCGCGATACCAGACCGCCTCGGAGACTCTGATGCCCTGGGCGTAGGTGCGGCTGATCTCCCGCTCTGCCCAGGTCTCCGTGATCTCCTGGTTGGTGACGGTCACCTTCATCTGCTTGGCGAAAGTCTTGCTGATGGAGGAGGCGAACCCCTTGAACCCGAACGACGCTTCGGCACTCACCGATGTACTGGTGGTTTCCTCCACCTGTGTGGAGTTGAGGCTCGTAAGTCCGACGTGGGTCGTCTGCTTCTCCGTGAGCTCCGAGGCGCCTCCGTGCTCGTACTGGAAGACGCGGTTCCAGTAGCCGTACCTGCGCAGGATGTAGTATGGGTTCCGCTGTGCCTGGCTCCGCCGGTCGTAGGCCTGGTCGGTGATGACGGGGAACGGGTAGGCGAAGTTGGCGACCTCGACGGGATCGGTGGTGCCCCTGTCCGGGTGCTCAAAGCTGGTCAGCCGGTGGATGTCACCGATAGTCACCCCTTCGAAGGTGGGCAGGTTCAGCACGCGCTCGAACTTGTCCCTGACGTTGAACTCCCACTGCCGCGACCTAGCGCTGGCTGGGTCGTCATCTGAGGACTGTTCGGCGTTCGCCCCTTTTATCACGGAGGAATTCCTGATGCTCAGGAAGAGTTGACTGTTCTGATTGCGCACCCGGTAGGTGTTATCGGAGACGTGCTCAACGAGCCAGGTCTGACTCGGGGCTCGATCGGGCGAGTCCAGTTCGAACTGATACACCCCCTCCCCCGGCGCGGTGCTGTCGTCGTAGATCTTCATGACGAGGCCGCTGTTCTTGTTCGCGAACAGGTGGAACTCGTTGTCCAGAGGGAAGACGTGCCAGGTCTGCGCGTCACACTCCGCGCCGTGGATCTTTATGGCCTCCTGGTCCAGGGATACCCTGCTCTCCGTGCGGGCGCCGGTGACGTTGAGGTAGTAGGGGCTGTACCCGTTCCCGATCAGGTAGGACTGACCGGCCTTGATGATGGACATGGGTGAAGCATCCCCTCGCTCAATGATCACTACAATACGAATCCAATCAGGAACACTGTGTGATCGTCCATGGGCGCGCCCGCCCTCCCAGCAAACCCCACCCGCCCTACACACCCCCAGGCCGCGACCGCGAACTTCTGATCATCCCGTTCCTTGATGTCGCCCCAGCTCACAGGGCGGCCATCCCCCATCCGTTGTAGACCGACGCGGTGGTCGGCCACGGCCGGTCGAGGAGTCCGGCCTCTTCCAGCCGGTGATGGTCGCCGGGCGCCAGGCCGGGGACCTACCGGACATCCTGTCCTCCTTGGGCAGGCCGCCGGCCTCGCCCTTCTCGCCACGAAGGCGGTAGATCTGGACGCTGTGCAGCTCTACGCCGAGGCACTCGGCGATTTCGGCCATGGTCCAGCAACTGGCCCTTGAGGCGAACTGCACTCCATCACGCATGAGAATCAGCCTGCCCATCCTCCTTCCCTATAAGGATCGGAGGTGTCGGCTCGGTACCAGCTCGCTGGAGCAATGCGGAGCCATCCTGCTGTCGAACAATCTCCCACCCAACTGGCCAGATATGTTCCCAGCTGTGCTCAGGGTCGGGCTTTATTATCCGAGCACTATCAAACCTTTCATCTCCTTCAAAAGCTACCTCACGAAACCAGGCACCCCCTTCAAAAGCCGCCTTATCGAAGTGGGCATCTCTTTCAAAAAGGGCTTTGTTAAAATTGGCATGGCTCGCAAATATTACTTCTTTGAACCGCGCATCTCCCCTGAAGATTGCTCCATTAAATCGACCCCCTTCCTTGAAAACCACTCCGCCAAACTGAGCGCCATTATCGAACGCCACTCCATCAAACCAAGCGTCAAATCCAAAGTTTGCCCGGCTAAACACAGCGTTTCCCTCGAAGGCAGCCTCGACAAACCCGGCTTCGTTCTTAAACGATGCCTCAGCAAACATGGCATTTCCCCTAAAAACCACCCCACCGAACCAGACGTATCCCTCAAAGGTTGCTCCGTTAAACTCGGCATCTCCTTTAAAGACCGCCTCGATGAACTGAGCGTGTCCTGTGAAGATTGCTCCGTCGAACCGGGTATCACCTTTGAAAGTCGCCCCGTCGAACCGAGCATCTGTAAGCCAGCAACCAGTGAAGTCGAGGTCGATAAGGGTGGCACCAGTCAAGTCGATACGCATCCCCTCCCAAAACCGGGACCCGGCCAGTGTTGCCATCAGCCGTTCTGCCGTCTGATCGTTACGCAAATGCTCGGTCAGGATGCGCTGGGCGGTGAGACGAACCTGTCGTTCTTCCTCGGCCTCCTTGGAGGGGGTCACGTCCTCAGTGAAAGCAGTCAAGGCGGCTGCGGGCTTCCTACCTCGGGCGGCATTTCGGGAAGCGTGATGACGGCGGTGGGCTGCGCGCAGGGCCTCGGCTCGTTCTCGGGTGAGGTCGATCGGCTTGGGCAGGGCCGGTGGGGAGTACGGCATTCGCAAGTAAGCGCAGATCACGTTGACGATGGTCTGCCGATGGGCAGGATTGTCCTGAGCCAGACGCTCCAGGGCGTACAGCCCGCCCAACCTGACAGCGGCCGTGGTGTGTCCGAGCTGCTCGACAGCCTTGGTGTAAAGCTCGGTGACCCGGCGTTCGGTGGCGTCCTGGCGGTTATGTTCGGCGACCTGCTCGGCCAAGCGGGCATTACGCTCGGCGATCTGCTCAGTCAGTTGGGCGTTGCGTTCGGCAAGGTAAGCCGTCACGTGCGCGGCGTGCTCCTGGTGGCGCTGGCGGCGGAAGGCGAGCATCAGCGTGATCGCCGCACCGATCCCGGCGGCCAACGCGAGGGCGATCTGAATTGCCCCCTGACGGGCGGTGACTTCCTCTGCCGTGGTCGGTAATGACGGCAGACTTCCCAGCAGCCACCACGCCATCCCAGAGGCCGCACCACCGACCAGTAGAGCGGCCGGGATAATCCACCACGCCGCCGCCCGCGGCGTACGTAACGGCGGCGGCACCACAGGTCCCGGGATGCGCAAAGGTAGATCAGGATCAACGGGCTCAGGGGAAGGTGCGGAGACACGGCGTAATCGTGCGGACAAGCGCATGCCGCCATCCCAGCCGACCCTCACCACCGCACGCCTGCTCTTCTTGAGATCGTTACATTCCGTCGCCAGCAGTACCGCTTTCCAACGGCGAAGACCTCGCGCCGAAATCGATTCCTTGTATGACCAGCCAGTGCCGATACTCGACCAGGGCGCAGATCATGCGCCTTCCGCAGTAGGCCGGCGCGGGGGACGGCCGCGGCCGGTCGAGGAGTCCGGCCGCTGCCACCCAAGGATGGTCGCTGGCTTCCAAGCCGGTGAGCGGCCGAACATCCGGTCTTCCGCGGGTAGCCCGCCAGGCTCGCCCTTCTGTCCGCGGAGGCGGTAGGTGTAGACGGTCCGCACCGCGACGCCGAGGTAGTCGGCGACGTCCTCTGCTGTCCAGTAGTCGGCTTCCGGGTCGGGTGCCACGATCGTCTCCTTGTCTAAGTCAGTTAGACAAAGGTTACGGCCGTACCGTCGGGCGAGTACCGTCACCCTTCCTCTTCTTAGACACGGCCCGCCTGGGTTACTTGGACGAACCACCCACCGAACCATTTCATGAGAAGGAGTGTAAACATCTTGACTAAATCACTGCCATCCTCTTTACTTGCAGAGTGGATCTTTACGACAGCGACAAGAGCCTGCGAGAGCAGGCCGAACGACTTCGCATCTCCGTCGGCGAGACCTATAAGCGCGCCGCCGAGGCAGACCTTATGGAGGATGTAGAAGGGGCCGCGAGGCTACGAGAACAAGCCATACGGCAAACCCGCAGAGCAGATCTTCTTGAACGCCTCATTGGGTACGAAAACCTAAAACAGAGCAGGATGAAGCTGCTCTCATTCGACGTAGAAGACGCGCACAAGCTACTCAATCGCTTCGACAGAAACCCTATCGAAACAGTCCTAAGTCGTACCGATCTTGATGAACACGCCAAAGGTCGCACTGACATCATCCTGAACAAGGCATGCGACTGGACGTTCGGCAACGCAGTCCGCACCGAAGCGTTGGCAGAGATCGTGAGGATGACTCTACTGATGGAGCGACAAGGAGTTGAGGTTAATATCGCTGCACTTGCGCGCCTGACTGGCATCTCACGCCAAACACTTCACGCTCGTCTACGCGAAGCTCGCAAGATCTGATCACCGCCAATTGCTCCGTCAAATAGCTCACCTCTCACAGGAGTCAGCGAGGCGGCCCGACCCCTGAACGGGCCGCCCCGGAAAGGCAGTCACCGGCGAATCAGCAGCATGAGCCGCTTGTGCGCCTTGCTCTTCAGGTCGTCGTCGCTGCCCTCCAGGAGAGCGGTGGCGCGGGCGATCTCCTCGGTCATGGTGCGACCGGGACGACGCGGGGCCACGTGGTCGAGGTAGTCGGTCACGGACCGCTCGGCGGCGTAGGAGGTACGGCCGAGCCGCTCGGCCTCGCTGCGGAACATCGCGTCGAGGCGCTCGGTCCGGCGGGTGGCGATGCCCCGGACTCGGTCGTTGGCGTCCTCCTCGATGGGCCACAGGTCCGTGATCACCCGGTGGAACTCGTCGATGGCCAGGGCGGTGTGGGCCAGCGCGGTCTCCTCTGCCGCCCATGCCTCGCCGTATCGGAGGGTGAGGCCGAGACTGCGCCGGGCCTCCTCTAGCCGGTCGAGCGCTCCGGCGGTGTGCCGGATGCCCCACCGGGTCACGGCGTCCCGCACGGCGAACCGCTCGGTGTTGGCGCAGATCGGCCGCCACGGGGTGACCACCGTCTCGGCGCGTGAGCTGCCGTCGTGGCTGTTCATCGCGGCGATGAACAGGGTGACCTCGTCGGCGATGCCGCCCGCGTCGATCACGATGTTCTCCGGGACGCGCATGCTCACGAACACCCTGCGTCCGCCGCGCAGCGATCCGGCTGACTCCCAGACCACACCCTGCCGCACGAGGTCCTCCAGGAACTCAAAGAGCTTCCTGTTCTGGATCGGGGTGTACTTGTTGCCGACCACGCCGAGGGCCTCGCCGGTGTCCTCGCGAACGGTGACGTGGTGGCCGGGCGCGGTGCGCAGCGTGGGCCGCTCCTCGCCGTCGAGCATGAAGCTGTAGCGGACCTCGCGGCGGGCAACCTCCCAGTCGATCCCGCCGAGGCGAAGCACCTCGTCGATGTTGTCGATGCCGCCGGGGATGATCTGGCCGAGGCCGTGCCAGGCCGGGACGGCGGAGTACAGGGCAACGGTGCCGTCGGCGGCGATGTCGAGGCCGTGGTTGGCCACGATCTCGGCGATCTGGCCGGTCGCCAGGTCACGGCGGACGGTGAAGGTCTCGCCCCGGTCCCATCCGGAGGTGACGCGGTAGCGGTCAGGGGCGATCTGGACCATGCGGCCCGAGGCGACCTCGCCCGCGATCCACGCGGCCTTGTTCGTCTCACGCTGAATCGCGGCGTCGCGCCGTGCCCGCCGGTCGGCGAGCTGGGTGGTCTTCTCGGTGGCGAACGCGGCGTTGACGTCGGTGATGGTCATTGCAGTTCCCTTCGGGGGTTGGGCCGGGCGGCGGGAGTGCTGCCCGGCAAGGGGGTCAGAGGGCGAGGACGGGGCTGTCGGGGGTCCAGCGCATCTGGTCGCCGAAGTAGCCGGGGCTGATCTCGGCGATCTCGGCGCGGATACGGGCGAGAGCCATGCGCTCCAGCTCGGCGGCGGGGCGGTCGAGGTGGAAGCCGCCGGGCAGGACGTCGAGGTACTCGATGCGGTCCACGCGGAAGGTGCGCGGCTCGCGGCGAAGGCGGTCCATCGCGCGGACGATGAGGTATCCGGCGTGGGTCCAGGCCAGTTCGTACGGCTCGATGGTGCGGGTGGTCCACGTGCCGTCCCCGGCGACGTAGGTGAGCATGATCGGGGTCGTGTCGGCGATGGCCCGCTCCAGCTCGGTGTGGAAGCGGGCGCCGTCCTCGGCGGGGCTGATGCTCGCGTGCCGGACGTGGTGGAGGACGCGGATGCCGTCGAGGGTGTATCGGTCCCCGTCATGACGGATGACGGTGAAGGTCACGCCGTGCAGAGCCTCGATGCTGCCGTGGTAGGTGACCTGGGTTCCGATCGCGTACATCTCACCCTCCTTTTTGTCTAACTCACTACTACAATGGTGCGCTTCGTCCCACACTTTGTCAATATGAGTGCGACAAATTTGAGAGGAGATTTCCCAGGTCAGAGCACCAATCGGGCTCGGCTACGCGTTATGGCCGTATCCCATTTGGAACAGTCGGCGAAGATGCGCCCACCTAGCGGCCCGGCCACCTCGACCATGCTTCACACCGCCCGAGGGCTATCCCTCGCCTCCCATCACCGCTTCCGAATAAAGGGAGCAGAGATCACTAACGACTGCGCATAAATTGCCATGACATCCAAGGGAGGTATCGGTAAAATCGGGAAACAAGATCGCCAATATGCCAGCTTCAACGAAGCGAAGGAAGTGCAGATCCAGCGCCCATCTCAAACGGCAAGAAAGGATCATGCTCTATGAAGACAAAGTTCTCCATCGCGGCGCTCCTCATACTGACCGCCGTAGGCACAATCGGAACTCCTGCGTCCGCCGACGCCACGCCCTCGCCCGCTCTCCTGGCTGGCTGCACCGCGATTTCAAAAACCCCGACCTACTCTCAGCCCAAGGTTTGGGCCGAGGGAACCGGCAGGTGCAGCGGCGTAACCCAGGCGAACATCATCGTCAAGCTAACCAGAGACGGCACGGTCGTAAGGCAAACCTCCCCAGCCATCTGCGTACCCAACGGAAACTGCACCGAAGTGTCCACCAGTGGAAATAACCAGTCGGGAAACCAGTTGTGGTGCTCCGTGACAACGATTGCGTTCCGCTTCGGCAACAGCGCCGCCCAGTACGTCACAGATCGAAAGTGTGAGACGGCGGGCTGGTTCACTCAGCCATAAGATTATGGCTTAAGAAGGCTACCGCCATCCCCGTTGGAGGGTTTCACTTAATTTCGAATGCATAGATCGCAGATTAAGAAACCTCTCCGTAATAGATGACCCGGCCGTCCGCCCAGGCGAGCATGGCGTCCCCGTTCAACCGGTTCTTGTCGATCGTCGCGACCGGCGGCCATCCGTTGCTGTCCAAGCACCGCCGGTTCGCGCACCTGACCCGCCCTTCCCGACGGCCGATCCGCAAGCTGTACGTCTTGCAGTACGGACAGGCGGGCGGAAGCTCCCCGGCCGGGGCACGCAGCGGTTCCCATCGCTCGGCCTCGCCGATGTCGCGCACCTCCTCGGCCCGGCGAATCCAGCCGCCGAGGATGCGAGCCGTATGACGGGCGGCCTCCTCAGGCACGGCGTGAACGAGGCGGGCGATCGAGGCGAGGGCCGCCGCGGTGTTGGCGTCGGACCCGCCACGGCGCTCCCCGAGGTGCCCGGCGACCTCGCGGCGCAGGCTCGCCTCCAGACGGCGGACGCCCTCATGGATGTCCATCAGGATCGGTCCGGCCTCGGCGTGCCAAGGTGCGGGCGAGCCGGTCACCTTGTGATGGCTCATCGTGCCCGTGGTCGGGTCGGCGACCGGCTCGGCGAGCAGCTCGGCGAGGCGCTCCAGCAACTTGGCCAGCTCGGCGACCAGAAGTGTGACCTCCGCAGCGGGGCCAGCATTCACGGCCCCTCCGGAGGCATCGAATTGAGAAGCACGGTGTACGGCTCACGCCGGGCGACCCTGCAACCATCGGCGTCGAGCTGGTGGTCGTGATGACGCGGGCAGTAACGGAGCCCTTCTCGTCATGGTCGTACTGGAAGACCCGGGCGAACAGGGTGTCGATCAGGCGGACCTCGATCTGGTACGTGTCCCGGGCCTTGATCCCGTGCTGCTCGGCCCACTCTCGCAGCGCCTCCACCCACCCCTCTGGCGGCCAGGGCTGCCAGTCGCGGACATCGATCACCACGACCGGAGGCATCTCGTCAGCCATGGCCGCCACCTGTGTCCAGCCATCGCAGGATGGGCAGGACGCTCGCGACGTGGAGGCCCTCGCCAGCCTCGATCCGGGAGATCGTGGCGATGGAGACACCGATCTGTTCAGCCGCTCGACTCTGGTTCAGACGGCGGGCGCGACGGGTCTCACGCACCAGCAGCGGCAGCTCGGTCAGCACCTCGGCCAGCTCGCTGTAGGAGGTCGGTTCATCGGTCATCGGCGTCCTCCACCAGGTGGACCTCGGCGATCCGGTAGGTCTCACGGAGAGCGTGCGCGCGGGCGGTCATCTCCAGGTTGTGCCGCTCGTACCGGGCGCCGACGAGATCACTGTGGATCTCACCGTGCGGGTTGCAGTCGGGCCACGTCGAGTCGGGCGGGTACTCCACGACGACGTAGCCGAGCAGGTCAGCCACCGGAGGCCACCTCCTCGACGGCGTGCTCCAGCTCGGCGAGGCGCTTCTCCGCCTGGTCGGCCACCGTGCGCAGGTCGGCGATGACGGCGCGGGCCAGGTCCAGGGCGTCGCCCGCGTCGGCCGGCGACGGCTGGCCGACGGCCGATGCCGTCCCGTCGAAGCGGAATCCGACGCCTCGCACGGTCGTGATGTAGTACGGCCGGGCGGGGTCGTCGCCCAGCTTGCGGCGCAGCCACGAGATGTGCATGTCCAGGGTCTTGCTCGACCCCCACCACTCGACTCCCCACACCTCGTGCATGATCCGGTCGCGGGTGACCACCTTCCCGGCGTCGCGGATCAGGACGCGCAGCAGGTCGAACTCCTTGGCCGTCAGGTGGAGTTCCCTGTCGCCCTGCCAGGCCCGGCGGGCGTACGGGTCGATACGCAGGTCAGTCATCCGTCTCCTCTTTCTTCTGTTCGTGGTTCACGCATCCGGGCCACCAGGCGCGGCAGTCGGTCGCGGCGCTGTGGCTCACCCGGGCGCCATCGGCGACGGTGCACTTCGGGTGGCGGTCGTTGTGGTGGCTGAACACCTGGCGGAAGGTGCAGTTGCCGCAGCGGCGACCGGGCGCCTGGAGGTCGCCGTACGGCGCGGCCTCGGGGTGGACGCGCAGCTTGCCCGCCACGGCCGACAGTGGGTGGATGCCTGCGGCGAGCATGGCGGCCTGCCTCCGGGTCCGGCGTACTGTCTGTGACTCCGGCGGTTGCTCGGGCTCGGGAGGGTCGGGTGCGCCGAACAGCACCAGGCCCTCAGCCATCGCGGCCGACCAGGCGCAGGCCGGACGGTTCCCCGCCGGAGTCATACGGCACCCGGTCTACCGTGACGATCGGCTGCACCTGGCACCACAACGCCCGCACGCCCTGACCGTCCGGGCCACTGCCGAGCGCCTGGTGGGCCTGGTCGGCGAGCAGCGCGGCGGCCTCCATCGCCTCGGCGTCGTTCACCGGCTCCTCGTCGAGCACCGGAGCGCCGAGGAGCCAAGACAGCAGCCGGAGCAGGTCGCGCGCCTCGGCGGTGTTCACGGCCCGTTCCGCAGGTCGGTCTGGACGTAGCCGGGCATGGTCTCGGCTACCTGCTGGAGCGTTTGACGGGCGTCGGCCGTGGCCAGAACCTCGTCAAACGGCGGGCCAAGCTGCGCGGCCAGGTGTTCGGCGCAGTGCTCGCATGTCAGCCAGAGGCGGGAGACCATGCTGCCGTCGGCCTGCCGGATCGCGATCGTCAGGGACGCGGTCCCGTGGTGGCCGTGGCCGCTCACGGCAGCCTCGGCATCGGCAAGCCGTGCAGCGTGGCCCTGGTGGTCGCGGCCACCTCGCGTAGCCCATGGATGAAGCTGCCTCCGATGGGCGTGCGAGCCGGGTCCGGGTAGTAGTGCTGCTCAACCTTCCCGGTGTCGCGCCGCTTGCTCCCTGCCCACAGACGGCCGTGGATGTCCACGAGGTAGACGCCCAGGATCTCGACGGCGTCGGGTCGCTGGTGGAAGCAGCGCTCCACCCGGTCCCGCAGATACCGCGCGTTCTCCTCAGCCGTGGCCTTGTCCGGGTCGTGCATGACGGCGTGCGCCTCGAACCGCAGGCTGAAAGCGCACAAGGTGCTCTCGCCCTTCTCCTGCTGTTTGCGGGTCTCGCCCTCGACGACATCGGTCATCAAGCCGGGGTAGGCGTTCGGCGGCACGCTCGGGACGATCGCGGCCAGGGTGCCGATGGTGAGCTGCTCGCCGTCCCAGTGCAGCGTTCTGAACTCGTGCAAGGCATCCCACTCGGTGTGCTCAGCGACCTGACGGGCGACCTCGGCGGCGAACACGGACGGGTCGATCACGACTCCTCCTCGGGGGCGTTGTTCAGCAGCGCGGCCAGGCCCTGGGCGACGGTGTCCAGCTCGTGCTGCATCTCCGAGACCGTGAGACCGGTCAAGGAATTGACCCGGGCGGCGTAGGCCACCCAGTGGCGCAGGCCCGCGCGGAGCCGGGCCACCTCGACCTCGTGCAGCAGCCCGCCGATGTGCTTCATCGTGGACTCGGTGAGAACGAGCTGGCCGTCGTCGTCGAGCGTCCCGGCGGCGGTGCGCTGGAGGAACAGCGCCCGCTGGGCTTCTCTTACGAAACCCTCCTGATCGCGGTTCGGAACCTCCATGTGCGCGATCCGGACCTTCACCGAGGGCTCCTTGTCCGCCTCGGGCGCAGGCTGTACGCGCTCGACGTGCACCAGCTCGACGATGGCCATCACCCGGCAGCCGGGCCGGTCGTAGATCGGCCTGACGTGCGGCTCGATCGCCGCGGCAGCGGCCGATCCGACCTTGGAGTCGAACTTGAGCGAGGTGGTCATGCGTTCCCCCAGATGCGGATGACGGCGCCGGGCTCGCCCAGCGCGTGCTCGTGGACGTACGGGAAGGTCTTGATCAGGCGGCCGTCGATCACCTGGGAGTCGTCGAGGTAGACGACTCCGGTCAGGGCGTCGCCGATCGCGCGGGCGTAGTGGTCCCAGTCCGAGGAGGACCGGGTGATCGGCCAGGTGCCGGTCACGGTCTTCGGCTTGGTCACGGTGACGACGGTCTCCAGGCGGACCGGACCGAGCAGCTCGGCGTGCTCCTTCGGCCCGACGGAGCAGAAGATGCACGGCTGCTTGCCGGTGGCGACCCATTCGTGACGGCCGAGGGCGTCGAGGGCGGCCCTGCGGACTCGCTCGCGCCAGTCGCGCAGCTCGGAGCCGTTGGCGTGGTAGCTCTTGCCGTGCTTGCCGGTGCGCAGGTTGCCCTGCCCGGCCGGGGTGCCCTTCACGGTGAGGATCAGCAGCGGGGCCGTCATGACGTCGCCGATCCCAGCCGGGCCAGCATCGCAGCGGCCGTACCGGGGGTGACCAGTTCGGCCGCCGCGATGCCGGTCAGCAGCGCAGCCAGGGCCTCGCCGCTGTGGCGGCCGGGCCACTGCACAGCGTCGCCGAGGTGGCCAGCCTCCTTGCCGCAGCGGGCCGCCATCGCGGCGAGTTGCTCCGGGGTGTGGTCGTGCTGGCGCAGCTCCGCCACGGCCAGAGGCAGCAGGGCCTCCAGATGGATGCGCAGCGCGTCGAGAGCTTCGCTCATGCTCCCGCCTCCACGGCCTCGGTCGGGACGTGCTGCTGACGGCGATGCCACAGCCGGTGCAGGCGAGCGTCCTCAGTGGCGTCGGCCTTGTGAACGCGCGGCTCGCCTTTCCAGCGCTTGCCGTGCAGAGCGGTGCAGTCTTCGGTCCGGCATACGGCTTGAGCCCAGCCACCGACCACCAGCTCGACGGCGACGATCACGCAGAACATCAGGCACTCCTTCCGGGAGCGGTGGTTTTGGGGACGTAGCGGGTACAGCCGGTGTCCGCGCATCCCGTGCGGCGTCCGGCGTCGAGCTGGTGGGCGATGACGGCAGCTCCGCACACACACGGCGGGCGGCCATCGAGGGCGGCCCGGCGCGCGGCGTACTCGGCGCGGCCGGAGCCGTCTCCGTTGTCGGCGGCTCGCTCGGGCGTCTGGAGCGCCTGAACCCGGCGCCAGCCGTGACCCCGGACGATGGCTACCAGGTCAACGGCCAGTGACTCCGGGGCGGTGCCCGCGGCCTCACGCAGACGCCGGGTGAAGACGCGGACCAGGCGGCGGGTGTCGGTCTCGAAGGGGTCGCTGCTCACGGCTTGCTCCCGTCGATGAGCACGGCCTGCCTCTGGCCGTTCACCTCGGTCCACTCCGCCAGCCCGGCGGCGACGAGGCGGGCGTCGTGCGCGGGCACGGTGGTGAGCGGTCCGCCGAAGGCGTCCACGCACCGGGCGCCCGGTACGGCGCCGCAGCGCGGGCAGGCCATCGGGGCGACAGCGACGCGCAGTTCGCGGTGTGGATCCGCGCGTTCGGCCAAGTATTCGGCGTTCGGTGGGGTCGGAGCGGATCGTCCGAGGGCATGCTGAACGCTCCGCCCCCCGGCGATCTGGTCGATGGCCGCACGCAGTCCGGCGCGGTAATTCTCCGCTGGTGGTGCGGGGACGGGCTGGCGGGCGAGCCGCTCCTCACGGACCGCCTTGACGCGCTTGCGCACATCAGCGGGCATGATCCACTCGCGGTTGTCGCGGTAGTGCGCCACGACGGCGTCCCGGGCGTCGGCGAAGTCCAGATCGCCGACGGCGGCATGCCAGGCCATGACATCGGCTCGGCCCACGGTGCGCCGATCGAAGCTGGCGGCCAGACTGAGCAGGTCGATGGTCTCTTCAGGAGTCATGGAGGATCTCTCCTCGGGTGATCGGGTTTTGCCTGCCCAGGTCGGCTTTCAGGGCTTGGGCCTGGGCGACACGCTCATCGGTGGTCGAGCGCAGTGAGGTACGCGGGTGAGGGCGCCGGGCGGCCAGGCGGAGCTGGTCGTAGCGCTCACGGAGCTTGGGCATCGACAGGACGTTGCCGCGCCAGAACTCATCGGCCTGGCACCAGTCGATGCAGGCGATGACCTGGTCAACGGTGCGACCATCCTTGTCGAGCAGCAGCCGGGCGGCGTCTCGCCATCGTCTGGTGACGGACGGCCGCTTGCTGCCGTTGGCCTCGATGCGGTCGGCGAGGTAGGCGCAGATCCGCTCGACGTCAGCACGAACCTCATCGCCGCCGTCGTGCGACTCCGTCGCCGACGAAGAAGAAGTACGAAGTACTTCTTCACTGGGAATGGGACTGGGAATGGGAGGAGCGGGACTCCCGTGAGACTCCCCGGGGGATTCCCCCTGAGTGTCCCCGGGGGACATCTGCCCCTCTACCTGCGGGTCTTCTCCGGCGCTCTCCTTTCTGGTGCGTTGCTTGGCCTTCTTGGTCCGCCACTCTTCGCGCTTCTTCAACCGGGCCTCGCGCGACTCCTGATACGTGGCCCAGTCGTGGAAGCGGTATCCGCCCCGGGCTCGTCTCCACAACCCGACGGCGACCAGCTTGGGAGCCAGTTCCCTCGCGCCTTCGGCCAAGCGCGGCAAGGCATGGTCGGGCACAAACCCATCCGTGAGGTTTGCGCAAGACCAGGCCCCAGCGATGACCCACAGCCCGAGGGCAGCCGGATCCGCCGCCATCACCTTGGGATGGGAGTGGAACCCGTCGTCTACTGCGAACCACGTCATGTGCAGGCCGCCGTACCTGTGGCAGCCCACGAACACAAGATCATGAACGTTCCCCCGTACTCCCAGCACCTCAAGCCCCACGTCGTTCGCCTTCCACCCGAGCGCCCTTGGCGCTGTTGCAGGAGCGGCAGAGCGTCTGGAGGTTGTCCGGCTCGTCGCTGCCTCCGCGCGAGTACGGGTGAACGTGGTCAAGAGACAGATCGGTCGTCGCTCCGCAGCGCAGGCAGGCGTGCCCGTCGCGCTCATAGACCAGGGCTCGCACGGAGTCCGGGATGTGCGGTCGCGCGGCGAAACGGGTAAAGCGAGTGCGATCGACGATTGAGGCGATCAGCACCGGACCACCGCCGTAACAGGAACGGCCCAGCGGCTCGACGGTGATCTCACCAAGGCGGACCAACTCATCCCGCCAGAGCGCCACGGTGCTCGCGGGAACCTCTCCCCACTGCCACCAGAACAGCCGCTTGAGGAGATATTCGTCGGCGAAGTACCGACCATGGTTGTCGGCTCCGTGAACCAGGGCCGCGAGCAGGCCGGCCGCGTCCGTCACCAGCTCGGATCGCTCATCTGGGAACTCCATCGCGCTCAGGCGCGCGACCAGCTTGTATGGGTCGGTCATCCCGCCGCCTTGGCCTGCCGGTTGAGCAGCCTGCGGCGCTGGCCGGGGGTGAGACCGCCCCACATGCCGTATCGCTCGTCTCTGTCGAGCGCGTAGGCACGGCACTCCGGCCAGACCGGGCAGCGGGCACACACCTGCCGGGCGGCGGCGTAGGCCCTGGTCTCGGCCCCTTCTCCGCCCCGCGTATCAGTGCTGGGGAAGAAGATCTCGGGATCGACCGACTGGCAGTCAGCCCGGTCTCGCCAGTTCTCGACGCGCGGGGTGTCGATCCCCCACGCGCCGTACCGGTCACGCAGCCTCATCACGTCCTCCTCGGCGTCGAGAGGGAGAGCCGCCGCGGCCCCCGCGTTCCACGGCGGCTCTCCGGCCCGGCCGGACGGCGTCGCGCACGCCGTCCGGCCGGGGCTTAGGTCCAGGCCCGGGGCTCCCCAACCCCGGGCCTGGACGGGTGCCCGTTCCGCCCCCACCCCCCAGAGGGGGCGGAACGGGCATGGCCCGGCGGTGGTGGCGCGTCCACCGCCGGGCCTCGCCACGGCCGGAGCTGGGCTCAGACGGCAGCGTGGCGAGTCTGGAAGTCATGACGACCGCCGCCCGAAGATGCCGAACAGGCCACGCCGTATGGGCGCGACGCTCTCGGTCTTGGGGACCTGCGCGGGCTGTTCCACGGGCAGCGTCACGGCTGGCGGTTCAGGCGCTGGCCGTACGGGCTGCTCCGTGACCGGCCTCGTCTCGCCTCTCGGCCAGTAGCGATCCGGCTCCAGGTCGGCGGCCAGGTGCAGCAGCTTCAACGTGATGTCGGTCGGTCGCTCCCGGGCGAGCATCCGCAGTTGAGCGGCGAGGCTACGTCGGTTCATAGCGTCCGCCTCCCTCCGGGAAGGAGTGGATGGTCAGGGCGGGCACTGGACAGGTGCGGATCCACTCGATGGCGGCGCGGATGTCGTCGGCTACCTCTCCCGCCTGCCCGGCGAGAGCGGCATGGATGTCTCGGTGGATGCCGAGCAGGCCCTGGACCTGGTGGTCGACGAGGTCGCACATCTCGATGCCGGGAGGTGGGTCCCAGCCAGTGAGGACGACCGGCCCGGCGTATGGCTGCTCAGCAGCACCGAGCGTCATGAGCACGAGCGAGCCGACGAGGTTACGCGGGTAGCGGTCGGGCAGAGACAGGCCGCAGTCGTTGACCCAGCCGCAGAACAGCTTGGGCGTCACGATCGGCGAGATGTTCACCCGGGCCGGTCCCTCGGGGCCGACGTCGGCCCGAACGGCGGGCCACTCCGCGTCCTTGATGTGCAGCTCGCCATCGGTGGTGATCAGGGCGTACTTCATGCCGCATCTCCTGTCGGGCGCGGCAGAATCCGCACCGTGCTGGTCGGGCCGACGGTCATCCCCCAGGTGCCTGCGCACGCCACACGGGTGCCCTCGCCCAACTCCGCCCGGAGGCTGCCGGTGTAGGGCTCGAAGCGGTCGATCCGGTGGTGGTCGCCGAGGAACACGATCACGTCACCGATCTCCAGGTCGGCCCCCTCGATGGGGACGCCGATCTCCGGCCGGTCAGGGAGTTGAGGCGGGGGTGGCACCGGAAGCAGCACCGGAGTGGCCGCCGTAGCCGCGTCGAGTTCCTCGGCCGCTTTCCTGCGGGAGGTCCGCTGCGGCTTGGCCCGTTCGGGACGCTCTCCTCGGCGTGCGGCGGCCCGGTCATCGCGCAACGCCTTCTTGCAGGCGTCGCACGCCGGGATCTGCCGGTAGCGGTGCTGCTTGTAACCCCTGACGGTGCCGTGCTCGATGCCCTCGGCCTGGCCGATGACGCTCACGACGCAGCCCCCGGGCACTCGTCCTCGAAGTGCTGACCGACGGCCTGGCACCGCTCGCACACATAGTCCGGCGCGGGCCTGGCGGGCTCCTCGGCCGTCTGGCCGGGCGGTACGTCGGCCGGTGTCTCGGGCTCCTCGCTCTCTCCGACGACCTCACCCTCGAAATCGAAGTCGGGCAGCTCGCTCTCGCCCGCCTCGTTCTCCCGGGACAGCAGCTCGACCAGCTCCGGGCTCTGCGGCACCCAGTCGGCCAGCCTCCGAACTGCCGACTTGCGCCACATCGCGTCGAACTCGGTATGCCAGGTGGAGTTGAACCACCCCTTGGCGGGGTTGAGGGCGAAGTCCTCGGGGTCCTCGCGGCGGTGCTGCTCGGCCAGGGCGTACGCCTTGCTGTAGCGGTCGCGGATCTCCACGGCCTGCCAGCGGTTCAGCGTCACGATCTTCGACCGGCCGCCGCCCTTGATCTCCGCGTAGGCGTAGACCAGCAGGATCGGGCCGCGCTCCTCGGCCGGGGCCAACAGGTCGGGCTCATGCCAGAACCCGCCGCCGTCACCGATCCGGTAGCTCCACTCGTCGTTCTCATGGATGAACTCCGCCGTCACGTTCGTGACCTGGCCGGAGCGATACATCAGCTCCACCAGGCCCTGCCACTGGGCGATGAACGTGGCCTGCTTGCCGTAGGGCACGATGGCGGCCTGCTTGGTGCCGGGCTCCAGCCCCAGCCGCGCCGACTCCAGCAGCGCGGCCAGCAGGCTCTCCGGTGTGCAGTCCAGCAGCTTCGGCGTCTTCTGCACGGCCGTCAGCGCCACGCGCAGGAAGCGGTCCACGGTGACGTGACGGGGCAGCGCCATCTCGAACTGCGGCTTCATCTTCTCGAAGAGCTGGCGGACGTCGCGGACCTTCGCCTTGACGACCAGTTCCTTGTTCGCCTGCCGGTTGCCGGTCGCGCGCTGGGCGACCCGGCCTCTGAGGTTGGTGGTCATGATGATCCCCCGGGGGTACGAAACACGCGGGCGCGATGCCGCGCGTAGACGTCGGGCTTCTCGGCGGCCAGGCGCTCGCGGTCGATGGCCTCGACGCGGTGGACGTACTCAGCGGCCAGCTCCGGCTCGGCCTCGCGGAAGCGGGCGGAGGCGAAGTTGCCGTTGCGGCGCCAGGAGTACAGCTCCCGCCCCGGGGCCAGCGCGACCTCGGCGACCTCGTTGGGGCCGAGCTTGGCCTTCAGCCGGTTCTCGATCCGGCCGAGGTCGCGCTTCAGCTCCTTGCGCTGCTCCTTGATCGCCTCACGCTCGGCAAGGAGGACGTCGATCTCGGCGGCCTCGGCCCCTGCGAAGAACTTCACCGCGTCGGGCTTCACGTCCCACAGGTGACCGAGCAGTTCGTCCGTGCTCTCCAGGTCGCCGGGGTCCGGTTCGACTCCGGCGAGCACGTGCCGCTCCCAGAACTCGGTGACCAGCGTGACGAGGTGGCCGATCAGCTCCTCGTCGCGCTCCAGCCGGAACCACGTCAGGTCGTCGTCGATCAGGCCCGCGACGTAAGCGCGCGGGTAGCCGGTGACGGCCA
Organism: Streptosporangium sp. NPDC020145; assembly: GCF_040631275.1. NCBI lineage: Bacteria > Bacillati > Actinomycetota > Actinomycetes > Streptosporangiales > Streptosporangiaceae > Streptosporangium > Streptosporangium sp. NPDC020145. The sequence continues at coordinate 46,938 of NZ_JBEXZT010000031.1, forward strand.
GGTACCAATACGCCTGGAGAGCCGGGCCGTCCGGCGGCTCCTCGCCGCGCCAGTCCTCCCGGCGGGCCGAGCGCCAGGTGCGGCTCTTGCACTCCAGGACGGCCGTGGCGTCGGGGTATCCGGGGCCGAGCGGGATGTCCGTGTGCGGCTCCAACCAGGTGGCCAGGGTGGTGGACTCGACCACCAGGCGGTCGCAGTTGGCGAGCATCCACGGCCGGTCGGCGTGCTGGAGCGTTCCCGGCGACTGGAGAACCCCGTGGCCGGACTCCTCCTCGAACAGCTCGGCCACGAGCCCTTCCAGCCGGTGACCGCGCCGAGCGGCCCTGTCCAGGCGCGGGACACGGCGCTCGGCCAACTCCCCGCGCTTGTCCAGGTAGACATGCAGCGGTCCTCGATCACGGTCCATGCCGAGGATCGCCGCCACGTCGCTCCCACCGACGCCAGCCCGGCGGACCTCCAGCCACTCCTCACGAGACAGGCCAGCGGGAGCGAGCAGGCGCGCGGTAGGCGTGATCAGATCGCTCACGATGTGCTCACCAGGTGATCCCCGGCCAGCAGGCCAATGGCGACGTACGTGCCCGGCTCGACCGGGGCGGACTCCATACGGATGAGGCCGCCGAGGTGGGAGGCCGCCCGGAGGGTGATCCAGCCGACCAAGCCCGGCTCGACGTCGGGAAACTCAGCGCGCAGTTCCTCACCGATGTACGCGGCGAGGTCCTGCAACGCGGTACGGCTCTCCTCGGGCAGCTCCTGGAAGAGGTCCAGCGCTTCCCGAGTCTGGTCGGCCCAGCCGGGCCACAGCGGGCTGTAGCTCATCACCGGCCGCCCTTCGCCAGGGCGCGACGCAGGCGGCGGGCGCGGCGGCCGACCCGGCGGGCCAGCAGCAGCCCGCGCTCGGCGAGCGTCTGCCGGATGCGCCGCTCGGTCCGGGCACCGCCGGTCCGCAGCGGCGCCACCCAGGCGGCCGGGTCCTTCTCCTGCCAGACCTCGGCCCACTCGGCGAGATCATCGCGCGTATGACGGCCCATCACTGACCGCCCCTGTGACCCCGGCGGTGCGTCTCCGGGGTCTGCATGAAGGCGGCCACCTTGGCGTCCAACTCCGCATCCTCACTGGGCGCGGGCTCGGCGGCCGGGGTCGGCTGGGCGGTCGCGGTCTGCTCGGCCGCCGTCAGCACCTCCTCCAGTGCCGCGAGGTCCTTGTCCCAGAAGTCGGCCTGAGCGGCGATCGTCCGGGCGAGGACCCGCGCGCCCCGGATGCGGGTGAGGTCGCCGCTCGGGATCTGCACCCGCAGGGGACCGAAGTCGAAGCTGCTCCAGCCGTCGTCACTCAAGGTCTTGCGGATCTGCTCCGGCGCGACCTGGACATAGATATGGCCGGTCAGGGGGAGGTTCATCACCCCTCCTCGGGGGTCGTGGTGGTGGGGATCGGCTCGCCGCGCTCGGCAAGGACCTGCTCGATCGCGGCCTTGAGCGGCGGCCAGGGGTGGCCGAACCGCTCGCCCCGGGCGTAGGTGTCACGGAGGTAGTCGGTGCTGTGGCGCCGGGCCTCGACCAGCAGGGCCTCGGTGAGAACGTCGGGCTCCGGCTCGACGCGCACGGCCGTACCGGTGAGGTGATCGGCGATGCGCCGCAGGTCCCGGGCGATGGAGACGGTGGCCAGCCGCCGAGCCTGCTCGGCGGCAGCGACCACACGAGCGGGGAAGCCGCGAATCGCCGCCTCCATCGGGTCGCGGGTGGTCTGCTGAGCCAGGCCCCGGACGGCGGCCACGAGGTTGTTCGCTATCTCCAGCGGGTCGTCCGGGATCTGGGTCTCCGGCGGGGTCTCGGTCATCGCGTCGCCTCCGCCATGTCCAGTAGGGCGGCCAGCTCGGCGCTGCTCATCCCGACGACGCGGGTCTCCCACCCGGCGGCGTGGATCGCGTCGGCCAGGACCGCGCGCTCCCCGGCGAGGGCTTGCCAGGGCTGACCGGGGTCGTGGCGGAAAGACAGGTAGGTCGGCCGGTGTGCGTGGTCGTACGGCGTGACCAGCGCAACCGCCTCGGCTCGGCCGGTCATCAGGTGGCCGATATGAGCGAGCTGGTAGGCGGCGTACTCACCGAGCACGGTCCGGCAGGCGGGCAGGAGGATCACGGCAGGACCTCCAGGCGTGGGGTCGTGATGTGCCGGGCGGCCCACGCGGTCAGGGCCTCGCGGGTGCGCTGCGCGATGGCGCACAGCTCGTCGATCGCGGCCTGCGACAGGCCAGGCGGGAGTGCGTCGGGGTCCACGGTCGCGAACCCGGCGGAAGGGATCTCCAGGAAGATCAGCCCACCGGGCGTCGCGGCCGTGATGACCGGTCCGGCGGCCGAGGTCGTCGGCGCCGAGGAGGGGAGGATGGAGAGGGTTCCCATCACCGCCCCCGTCCCCGGCTGTGGAACTCTCGGATGCGGATCTTCTGGAGCCAGCGGGGCCGCACCCAGCAGCCGGGCCGGTCGTCCCAGCGGACCCAGACCACGCCGGGGTCGGACCCGTTGAGCAGCAGGTGAGCCGTCGGGCGGGCGCGGCGGTCGCGGGCGATCGGGTCGCCCAGCGGACAGGCGGTGATCTCACCGGTCGCGCCGGAGTCCCGGTGCCGTACGGCGGTGCGTTCCGGCCAGATCAGGCGGAGGTCGTCGAGGCGGCCCATCGCTACTGGCCCGCGTCCTGCGCGCCGATCTCCAGCAGCAGCCGGACCTCGGACTCGCGGTAACGGCGGTGACCGCCCAGCGTGCGGATGGACGACAACTTGCCCGCCTTCGCCCACCGGGTGACGGTCTTGGGGTCAACCCGGAACATGGTCGCGACCTCGGCCGGGGTCAGCAGGGATTCGATCTGGACGCCAGGGGCCGGAGGCTGCGTCGGGCGCTCGGGCGCTGCGGGGGGTTCGGTCGTGATGACGGTTCCACTGTCATCGGTGATCTTGAAGCCTTGCACGGGGGTCTCCTTCGAGGAGTGATCTAGGACTCGCCGTCCTGCGGCGCGAGAAGGTCGTCGATCTCCACTTCCAGCGCCAAAGCCATGGCCTTGAGCAGGCCCGGCATCGGCCGAGTGCGTGCGTTCTCCAGCTGGGAGATCCGCGACTGATGCACATCGACGATCCGAGCGAACTCGGTCTGCGACCACCCACGCCGCTCACGCAGTTCTCGGAGCCGCTTGCCGGAGAAGGGAAGAGAGAGAACCTGACCCATGGACCAAGGTTACGGCTCATTAAGGCTCACGGCTAGTCGTCATGGCTAACCAAAAGGTTAGAGCCTTGTTCGCGAACTGGACAGTTCATCAGCGCTAATGTTGGCTAATGACAGCTCTCGGACACATGACGAAAGGCGAGGACATGGAGCCCGAGGACGACGCCCGGCAGCGCCTGGCGGAAGCGATGGACGACCGCCGCCAGGACCTGCGGCTGAAATGGCAGGACGTGGCCGCGAAAGCCAACATCTCCGTGCCCACCCTCAAGCGCATCCGCAGCGGCCCCGGCCTCATCACCGACTGGGCCGCGCGAGGGCTGGAGAAAGCACTGGAGTGGCCACAAGGGGAAGTGGCCCGCATCTTGGCCGCCGACGAGACATCGGCCGAACACGCCGAGGAGGCCCCCCGCTACTCCGACCCCGGTCTCCAGGCGATCTGGGAAGCACCCGGCCTGACCGAGACTGAACGACAGGCGGCCATCACGCTCATCGAGGCGATGCGGTCCGTCTCCCAAGCTCCCCAGGCTCAAGGAAGAGGCTGGGGAGACCAGCGCGCCAACCGCGCCGGGTGACCATAGTCGCTAGCTATATAACGATCAGATCTCGGACCGTATGAATTTTCACCAGAGGGGGAATACCCGCCCTCTGGCGCCTGGGAATGCCGCAACTGCACAAAGGTGTGTAACCATGCCCCAACCCCCCGACGAGGTAGCCGACGCCCTACAGCGCGTTCAGGCTCGTGCTCGACAGATCACCACCATGACCGCCTGGCACGAGCGTGTTACGTCGTCCGCCACTGAACTGCACCGGCAACTTCTCCAGGTCCAGGCGGACCTGGCGCGGACGCGCGAGTTGGTCACCATTCAGCAGGGCATCATCGGGATCGACCTCACCGACACGCCTCCGCCCCAGCTTGTGGCGGCCTGGCGTGCGGGCAGTCTGGGATACACACCGGTCCAGGTGTTGATCGACGACGCGACCGTCACACTCATCGTGCACGGGCCAGCACGCGAGGCCGACATGGTGCGCGAGGCTTACGACTGGTGCCGGGTCCGACAGATATGGCGGGAGGTGGCCGCCGAGGTGCGGGGGGCGGCGTGACGACGCATGTCATCCGATACGAGGACCTGCCCGAGGGCGTCGCCGTGGAGACCTACCGCGAAGACGACCAGCTCGTCATCGTCGTGAACTCGTCGCTCTCCCCTGCGGAACGGCGCGCGGCCGTCGCCTCGGCGTTGCGCGCGGCCCGCAACTACGGAGCCACCCCGCTCTTGGCCGTGGTCGGGTGCGCCGGGCTCCGCGATTTCCTGGCCGGACCGCTCGCCGCTGCGACCCTGTGCAGCGGCACAGTCGCCTACACACCGCCGATCACCCCGCCCCTCGTGACGGTTCAGGACATCAGCGTTCACCCGACGCTCACGCCCTGGGAGCGCTCCCGATGAAGAACAGCCCGGCCCGGGTGATCCCCGGGCCGGGCTACAGCCACCATTGACCTTTCTCTACGTCAAACAACACCAGGCGTGTCTTCCCAGGGCTGACCTGCCGTCATGATGAGAAGAGAAGCGCGCGTAGCTGTTCGATGACTTCTGGCTTTAGAGGTGGCGCGGTTTCCACCAGGTGCCGGACGTAGTCCTTAACGCGGACAGCCTCCATATCGGAGCATGCGCGTTCCCCGGCCTTGCTGTCAGCCTGCCTCTGCTCGTCAAGCCAGTCGTCCAGCTCGCTCTTCCAGGCGACCAGGCGACGCCCCTGCTTCCACAGGGGCGGAGCGTCGGGGCCGCCCTGGTGCCGGAGCCACCGGAGTGTGTTCTCGCTGCGCCGTACGTACTTGGCGATCTCCGGCAACAGCATGAGCTGATCGTCACGCGGACGAGCCGGTCGCCGGGCTGGGATGGCCTCCGCCATGAATTCCCCTCGGGTGAGCGGCAGTTGGCATTGATCATCGCCAACTGCCGCTTGTTAATGACAATCTGCAACAGCGCTCTGAAGCTAGCGGAATTTCAAAGGCCCAGGATTAGAATTTGGCCTATTCGGTTGTACGCCGCTTCGCTTCTGCTCGAAGGCGGCTCATGTACGCCTCCAGGGCGTCGCGGGGGATGAACCGTGCCCGGCCCACTCGGAAACTCTCGATTTCTCCGGACTTGAGCAGCGAGAACAAGATGGTCCGGCCGATGGGAAAGACCTTCAGGGCTTGTTCTGGCCGGTAGGCGAGCTGATCGTCCACGCGATCCACCTCCTTGCTTCGTGCGGGCGCTGAGCACAGATACCCGCACGCCGAGGTTTGCACGGCACGCACCGATGCGCAAGCTCGCCTAGATATGCGCGTATGTCGGCGAACCTAGACGGACGATGGGTTTCGCTGTACGGTGTCGGCCATGGGCAGTCGATCAGAGACAACGAACCCACGGCGGTACGGGTGGACCACGGTGGCCGGCCCCGACGGCGTCAGGGTGAACGTCCGGTTCAACCGCGACGCCGAAGGCCGGTGGGTGGTCACCGGGATGTTCATCGAGGGCGAGGCGATCGCCTCCGACACCTTGCGGAAGATCCCCCTCGGCCGCCTGGAGGCGCTGGCCAACACCGACCTCGCTTCCCTGGCGCTGACGCTGGAGCAGGCCGGGGCACCGCCGTCCGATGGCGGCCTCACCCTGGACGACCTGCGGAGCTTGGCCAGTGCCGCACCCGTCCCCACGGTGCGTCGCCCGCCTCTACGTCGGCCGGACGGCACGGACCCGGACGCCTTCTATCGGGAGGTGGCCACCGCGTACGCCTCGGCCGCCGCCGAGAGTTCGCGTCCCGCCGCGGTGCTGGCCGAGGAGGCCAGTGTCCCTGTGACGACTGTCCACCGATGGGTCCGTGAGGCACGACGCCGCGGACTCCTTCCCCCCGGGAAAAAGGGAAAGGCAGGATGACAGAGAAGTCCCCCCGAAAGGAACGCACGCGCGGCAATCGCGACGGGCGCCCGTTCCAGCGAGCCTCCGACGGCCTGTGGGTCGCCACGGTGTATCTGCCGAACGGCAAGCGAAAGCCGGTCTACGGCAAGACCCGCAAGGAGGCCGCCGACAAGAAGAAGAAAGCCGAGAACGAAATCGCCGCCGGTATGCCGGTGACGGTCGGCCGGACCGACACGCTCGCGCACTACCTGCTCAAGGTGTGGGTGACGGAGACACTGCCGCAGCGCGTGGCAGCGGGCAAGATCTCGGCGTCCACCCTCGACTCCTACCGCGACATGGTCGAGAAGCACATCGTCCCCCACCTCGGTCACCTCAAGCTGGTGGAGCTGTCCACCGGCGACATCCGGCGCTGGCTACTGGAGCTGGGCGAAAAGCTCTCGGGCCGTCAGCGTCGCAAGCTACGGCCGGGAGAGACCGAGTTGCCGCCGCCGGTCAAACTCTCGCCCCGCACGATCGCCTACGCGCACGCCGTCCTGCGCAAGGCGTTGGCCGACGCCGTGGACGACGAGACCCTCGGGCGCAACGTCTGCCTTCTGGTCGATGCGCCCGCCTCGGAGGATGAGGAGAAGGAACCACTCACCCGCGAGGAGGCCGCCCAGCTCCTCGGCGAGGCCGCAGGCGATCGACTGTGGGCCTACTGGCTCATGCTCTTGTCCATCGGCCTGCGCCGTGGTGAGGGGCTGGGCATGCGCTGGTCGCTCACCGATCTCGACACCGGGACGGCTCGGGTGGCCAAGACCGTCCAGCGGCTCCGTGGTGAGAAGGATGAGAAGACGGGCAAGCGCAAGGGCCAACTCGTGGAGAAGAAGCTGAAGACCAGCGCGTCGAAGGCGACGTTGGCGCTACCGAAGGTGGCGGTCGAGGCGCTGCGCGAGCACCGCCGGATTCAGGCGGCCGAGCGGCTGGCGGCGAAGATGTGGGCCGATCCGGACCTGGTGTTCACTACGACGATCGGCACGGCGCTGGAGCCTCGCAACGTCAACCGGGAGTGGGACTCTCTGGTCGCGCGGGCCGGGATCGGGCGTAAGGTGCGCCTGCACGACCTGCGGCACGCCTGCGCGACGTTCCTGTTCGCCGAGGGAGCTGACCCCAAGACGATTCAGGGCGTTCTGCGGCACACCCGGCAGGCGACGACCACCGACATCTACGTCCATCTGTTGGAGGAGGTGAAGCGCAGTGCCGCCGACAGCATGGACAGCGTTCTGGGAAGCCTGGTCGGCCTGTCGGGCGGACAGCGGAAAACGGCGTCCTGAGCGCGTTGCTACACCCGTTGCTACAAAATGACGAAGGCGCCCCTTGATTGATCAAGGAACGCCCTGGTCACACTATGCGCGGCCGAGAGGACTCGAACCCCTAACCTTCTGATCCGTAGTCAGATGCTCTATCCATTGAGCTACGGCCGCTTGCCTGTCGTTTTGGCCTGGTGGCCTTGGCGACGGGGATAACTCTACCAGGCGTGGGTGGGTGCTCAGCCAAATTATCGGCTGTGGCACCGGAGGTCCCCAAAGTCCTCAGGGGGCGGTCTTGAGGATCGAGGACAGGACGCCGGGGAAGCGGGCCTCCATCTCGGGGAGGCGGAGTTCGTGACGACGGAAACTCCCCTCGGGCGTGACGCGTAGGAGCCCGGCCTCGCGCAGGACCTTCAGGTGATGGGAGAGCGTGGACATGCTCACGGGGACGTCGAACTGGCCGCAGACCACACCCCCGGCCTCGGCGAGCCGACGGACGACCGTCAGGCGGACCTCGTCGGCCAGGGCGCTCAGCATCATGGGCAGTGTGATCGTCGAGACATCCGGGTGCTGGAGGGGACGCATATCCCGCATGGTACGCAGCGGGGCCTTGGCGAGCATGGTGCCGTTTTGACGCGTATGAATGCACCAGTGGCTCAGTGGGGCGCCTGGGTTTCTCCGGACATGTGGGCCTGTGCGGCTTGTGGACACGAGTAGTGCTCAGCGAGTACTGGGGTGCTCAACGATTTCCGGACAGTCCTGACCGAGAGCCTGGAAGAGGTAAACACGTGACGCGACGTCGCAGGCAGTTCTCGCCCGAGTTCGGAGAGGAAGCCGTCCGCATGGTGCTGGACGGCCCTCGCTCCATCGCCGCGGTGGCCCGGGAGTTCGGCATGAACCGCCACTGGATCAACACCCGCAAAGCCGCCTGTCCGGAAACCCCCAGGCACCCCACCAGCGAACGGAGCCCTTCGAGAGAACGACCCGGACCCCGGGCAGCGGCACCCGCCAAGAGAACGACTCCCCGTCACCCGTTGAGAACGCCCCCGAAAGAACAGCCCCCATGGGAGCGGCCCCGGGTCCTTACCGAACGGAGTGGTCCGAGGGAACGGAGTTCTCCACAGGGGCTTCCTTCTTGGGGAAGAGGGTGTAGCTGAGGGGCCACAGGAGGGAGATGAGGACGATCCTTGGGAGGACGCTTCCGAACTCCAGCAGACCGCTCGCCTTCGACCAGTCGCCGACCAGCCAGCCCAGGCCGTACAGCACGGCGGCGGCGATGGCGCAGGCCAGGACGGTGCGCAGCCACATCATCCATTCGTAGCGGGCCCTGGCCTTGCCGCCGGGTGGGGGCTTCCAGGGCGGCGGCCCTCCGGCGAAGCGGTGGGCGAAGCGCTGGTCGGCCCACTTGAGGGTCCGATGACCGAAGACGATCGAGTAGGCGAGGTAGCCCGCGGCCAGACCGTGGCGCCAGTCCGCCTCGGCGCCGCCGCGGATGTCGACCACCGAGGCGGCCAACAGGATCACGTCGAGCAACGGCACCGCGAGCAGCAGGGCCGTACTGAGACGTCGCATGCGCAGCAGGTAACGCGTGACGAGACCGAGTCCGAGAAGAACCCAGAAGCCGATCTCGCAACCGATGATCACCGCCAGAACCATGGTTCAAGGATCGGCGCGTGCCCCCGGTTCGGGCATCGTCTGCGCTGACGAAGTCCGTGGCCCCGCCTACATCCTTGTGTGTACGACGAACCCGCCCGCCGCCGGATGAGTCGCCGGCCTCGGGATGATGGGATGGAACCCATGAGACGGGACGCCCTGTGGGCCGTGATCGCCCTGGTGATGGGGCTGATCCTGCTCGCCGCCGGAGCCTACAACCGCCAGCCGTTGTCGGCCGCCCTGGCGGACCTCGTGCCCTTCCTGCCCTCGACCGTGCCCGTCCAGTTGCTTGCCGTCCCGCTGCTGCTCACCTGTCTCGGCGTCGTGGTACGGCGCAGCCACCCGGTGAGCGCCCTCGCGCTGGGCACGACGGGGATGACGCTGGATCTGATCTTCGGCTACTCCCTGGGCACGATCGTCGTCTTCACCGACAACCTCTACTCCGCCGCCCTGTACGGCCCGGCCAGGCTGGGCAGGTGGATGTTCGGCACGATCTCGGCCCTGGCGATCCTCATCGGCTGCGTGATCGCGATCCTCTCCCATGACGTGAGGGTCTTCGCGATCGCCGCGGCGCAGTTCGGCCTGCTCGGCACCGCGCCGGTCGTCAGCGCGCTCATCGTCAGGCAGTTCAGGACCCAGGCCGAGCTTGAGCGGGCCAGAGCCGAGCAGGTCGCGCGGCTGGCCGAGCTCGACCGGCGGGAGGCGGTGGAGGCCGAACGAGCCAGGATGGCCCGTGAGCTGCACGACATGATCGCCAACCACTTCAGCGCGATCGCCATCCAGTCCACGGCGGTGCTCTCCCGCAAGGATCTCGACATGGCGACCGTCCGGGGCATCCTTGAGTCGGTCCGGGAGAACAGTGTCCAGGGCATGGCCGAGATGCGTTCCATGATCGGGCTGCTCAGGCAGAGCGGGGACGGGGAGAAGGCCGAGGCGATCCGGCGCCGGGTGGCGGAAGTGGACGAGCTGGCGACGCGGGCCCGGGAGGCGGGCCTGGACGTACGGCTGCGCGTCGAGGGCGAGCCCAGGGAACTGCCCGCCGCCGTCGATCTCGCCGGATACCGGATCATTCAGGAGTCCCTGACGAACGCCCTCAAACACGGCGAGGAGAAGGTCGATCTGGTGGTCGAGTACGGCGCCGGGACGATCACCCTGGTCGCCGACAACCCGGTGGGAGCGGCCAGGAGGGCCTCCAGGCGGTACGGTTCCCCCGACCTGCCCAGCGCCGGGGCCGGGATCGTCGGGATGCGGGAGCGCGCGAGCCTGGTCGGCGGCTCCTTCGAGGCCGGGCCGTACGAGGAGGGCTGGCGGGTCCACGCCGAACTGCCGACCGAGGAGTCCTCGGTACTGCCTGGAGGGATGGTGTTGTGACGACCTCCAGGACCAAGTCGGGCAGGGGAACGAGCCCACACCGAACCGGCGACCACACCGCCCGGCGGCAAAGCGCCGTGACGGCCTCCGAGGCCAGGCCGAACAGAGCGCACCGAACCGGCGACCATGCCACCCGAAGAAACCTTCAGGACCAGGCCGGACAAGGGCGCGGTGCCACATCGGCCCAACCGGCGGGAAAGCACCGGACGACCCCCACGACCAGGCCATACGAAGCGCACCGAACCATCGATACCGTTCGAAGAAAAAGCACCATGACGACCATCGAGGCCAAGCCTGACAAGGGCACCGGACCACGCCGACCCGTCCGGCGGGAAAGCTCCGTGACAACCTCCAAGGCCGAACCGGACAAAAACGCGGGCCCACGCCGAACCGCTCGGCGGGAAAACACCAGGACGACCCCCACGACCAGCCCGGACAAGGACACAGGGTCACGCCGGACCATCGGCGATGTCGCCCGGAGAAAGAGTGCCGTGGCGGTCTTTGGGGCCGGGGTGTGCGAGCGTCGGAGGGTGTGTACTGGGCCCGGGGGGAGGGTGTTGTGACGGTCAGGGTTCTGGTGGCCGACGACCATGCGGCGGTGCGTAGTGGGATCGTGCTGATCCTCGACGGGCACGACGACATCGAGGTGGTCGGTCAGGCCGAGGACGGCGAGCGGGCTGTGGCGATGGCCCGTGACCTGCGGCCCGACGTGGTGCTGATGGACATCAGGATGCCCAGGCTCGACGGGATCTCCGCGACCCGCGCGCTGAGCGGGATCACGGACGTGCTGATCCTGACCACGTTCGACCTCGACGAGTACGTCTTCGGCGCGCTGCGGGCCGGGGCGGCCGGGTTCCTGCTCAAGAACACCGACGCCGACGGGCTGGTCGAGGCGGTGCGGGTGGTCGCGCGGGGGGACGGGCTGATCTCCCCGACGGTGACCCGGCGGCTGATCGCGGCCTTCAGGGGGGCGGTTCCGACGCGCGGGCCGGTCCCGGAGGTCGGCGGCCTGACGCCGCGCGAACGCGAGGTGCTGGCGTGCATCGGCCGGGGCCTGTCCAACGCGGAGATCGCCGTCGAACTGGACATGGCGGAGGCGACCACGAAGACCCACGTCAGCAGGCTGCTGAACAAACTGGGCCTGCGCAGCCGCGTCCAGGCCGCGATCCTCGCCCAGGAACTGTCCCCCGACATCTCCTGATATTTACGACCTCGCCCCTCCCAGTACAGCCCCGCCCCTCCCCGTACGGCTCCCGTACGGGGCCGCCCACTTTCAATACGGTGCGCCCCTTTCAGTACGGCTTCGCCCCTCCCCATCCGCGTCCTCATACTCCCGTCAGGCCGGTTGACCTCTCTCCCGCGCCCGCCCCACCCGTGACAACCACCCGGCCCGCGATGGTGACCGCCCATTCCCCTCATCACGACCGTCCAGCCCGCCAGAGTGACCGCCCGGCTCCTTGTGGTGACCACCCGGTCCTCACCACGACCGCCCTGCCCGCCAGAGCGACCGCCCGGCCCCGATGGGGAGGGCCGGGTGACACGGAGAACCCGGCCCTGACGACCACCCGGCCCCTTGTGGTGACCACCCGGCCCCCATCCACGACCACCCGGCCCCGGCGGCGGGGGGACCGGGCGACGCGAAGCGCCCGGTCCTGACGGCCCCCGGCCTCAGCGTGGGCGAAACGCCGGGGCACCGGACGATGCCGGAACCTGTGTCCTGGCCTCCGTGCGGACGAACCCCGAGAGGGTCGGGGACGGCTGCGGGAGGCATCGGGGGTGTCTGGCCTGGTTCCTTCGGTCGTCGGCGTCTTGTCGGTGGCCGGAAAGAGCGTGGTGACGAGTCAGGGGGTGAGGATGGCCAGGAGGTTGACGACGAGGTATTTCTCCGTCGTGCACTTCTCCTCGCACGTCGGCTCCGAGGCGTCCGGCCCCTTCGGGATGATCCCCTTGGGGGTCGTGTAGAGGACCGAAGGGAGCGTGGAGGACCTGCCGACGCCGTACCAGCCCTGGTCCTTCGTGGTTCGCTCACCGAATCCCGCAGCCTTGTCGGTCTCCGGGTCGTAGAGGACCGACAGGCGGGGGCTCGGACCCTGGGCGGGGCCCAGGAAACCCGTCGTGAGCATGCGCAGAGGAGCCGCCGACGGACCGGAGAAGGCGGATGGGATCCTGCGGTCGCTTCCGTCGACACGTTGCACGATGTTTCCCTCCTTCGTCAGGCCGGAGCACCAGACGGGACCGCACCGGAACTGCTCGGCTCCCTCCGGCGGGTTGACGGGGAGCGTCTGCCCTGTGGAGAGGTTGACCAGTTTCGTCTGGTTCCTGTCGTCGTGCAGGGAGACGTCGGACGCCCAGGGCCATGAGATCAGCGTGAGTCCCTCCGCCCTCGGAACCGGCTGGGGGGCGCCGCCCTCCAGTGGCATGCGATACACCCCGCCGCCGCGTACCGACCACACCAGGGAGTCCCGCGTGACGCCGAACCCCTCCACCTTGGCGAGCGCCCCCGTGACCTCGCCGACCTGCCTGGCCGTACCGCCTGTTCTGGGGGCCACCCAGAAGTCGGCCCACGTGTCGTCGTCCTGGACGTCGCCCCACCAGGCGATGGTGTCGGTCCCCACCTCGATCCTCTGGACGTAGTAGTTCCGCCTGCCCTCGGGCGAGGGTAGCCGGACGAGTGGCTCGCTGTGGCCCGTCGTCGTGTCGTAGGTGTCCAGCCTGGCCGCCCTCTCGAAGGAGGACTCGGCGATCAGCAGCAGCGTCGTCGGGCTCAGTGCCGCCGCGGGCTGGTACGTCAGACCGTCCGCCGCTTTCGTCGGGATCCTGGACACCGCCTTGGGCCAGACCTCGGAGACGGGACGCGGGATGGGCCTCCTGGAGACCTCGACCGTGCCGGGGGCCTCGGAGGCGCCCGCGAACACACCGCCTTCCGGTCCGCTCCCGCCGGGAAGGACGCCTCTGATCGCCCAAGGGCTTGTCGCGATCGCCACCACGGCCGCACAGACGAGCGCCACCCGCGCCCTGTGGGTGCGCCGTCTGGCCTGGGTCCTTACCCGGACCGCCCCGGCCAGGTCCCGGGTGAGGGCGGGCGCGTGGTCGGCTGCGTCGGCCAGTACGCGAATCAGGTCCGCCTCGTTCCTGTCGTTCGTCACAACGCCTCCGCCTTCACGGGGGTCATCCGGACCCTGAGCTTTTCGAGGGCGCGGAACGCCTGGCTGCGCACCGTGCCGCGGGAGATGCCGAGCAGGTCGGCGATCTCCTGGTCGGAGAGGTCCTCGTAGTACCGCAGGACCAGCACGGCCCGTTGTTTCGGCGGCAGGCCCCGCAGTTCGTTCCACAGGCCGGTCTCGTCCGGGTGGACGTCGGCGTGGGCTCCCTCGGGAACGGCCGCGACCAGCCGTTCCCTGCGCAGCCTGCGCCAGATGCTGATGTGCAGCCGTGCCATGGTCGTACGGACATATCCCTCCGGATCATCTTTTTTCTTGATCCGGGGCCACGCGTTCCCCAAGCGCATCAACGCCTCCTGGGTCAGGTCGGCCGCGTCCTCGGCGTTGCCGGTCAGGACGTATCCGTACCGGTACAACGCGTCTCCGCGCGCGGCGACGAAATCGGCGAATTCCACGCTCCAGGGACGTATGACCCCGCCCATCTGTTGCACCCCGGATTTCTTCTCCGTACGGCCCGCGGCGCACCACCGCCCGTTCATCCGCGATGCCTAGCGTGCCGCCATGAGACGACGCATGGCGATCACGGTCGGCGCCGCCGTACTGGCGCTGACGATGTCCACCCCCGCGGTGGCCGACCACCGGCCCGATCGCGGCAGGGCCGTGCTGACGGGGTTCGCCTCGCTGCCTGCCCGGACGTTCGTGCCCGGCAGCGAGCCCTCGGGCGCCCAGCTCGGCACGGCGCCGGTCAACGGGGTGACCCCGCCCTTCCCCGGGCAGCCGGTGCAGGGCTTCAGCGGGGTCGTACGGCGTGGCGACGGCACCTTCGACGTGCTGTCGGACAACGGCTACGGCGCCAAGGCCAACAGCGCCGACTTCCTGCTCCGGGTCCACCGGATCAGGCCGGACCTCCGGCGGGGGACGGTCAGGGTGCTCGGCGGGTTCGACCTGAGCGACCCCGACGGCCGCGTGACCTGGCCGCTGACCCGCCCCGACCGGAAGCTGACCGGCGCCGACTTCGACGTCGAGTCGATCGTGCGGACCTCCGACGGGACCTACTGGATCGGTGACGAGTTCGGCCCGTTCCTGCTGCACTTCTCGGCCACCGGCAGGCTGCTTGAGACGCCGGTCCCGCTGCCCGGTGTCAGGGCGCCGGAGAACCCGTCCCTGAACGGCGAGCAGCCGAACCTCGCCTCAAGCAAGGGCTTCGAGGGCATGGCCCGTTCGGTCGACGGGCGCACCCTCTACCCGCTGCTTGAGGGGACCGTGGCGGGCGACCCCGCGGGGACACTGCGGATCAACGAGTTCGACCTGCGCTCGCGCTCCTACACCGGCAGGCGGTGGACCTACCGGCTGGAGAGTCCGGGCAACGCGATCGGCGACATGATCGCGGTGGACGGGAGCCGTTTCCTGGTCATCGAGCGGGACAACCTCCAGGGGGACGCGGCGGCGTTCAAGCGGATCTACCAGGTGGACCTGCGCGACGGGCGCAAGACCCTGGTCGCCGACCTGCTCGACCTGGCCAACCCGGCCGGGCTCGGCGGGTTCGGGGAGACCTTCCGCTTCCCGTTCCAGACCATCGAGGACGTGGTGATCCTCGACGACCGGACCCTGGGGGTGCTGAACGACAACAACTTCCCGTTCTCCGCGGGCCGTACTCCGGGCGAACCCGACAACGACGAGTTCATCACCGTACGGCTGCCGCGCCCGCTGAGGGCCGACCCGCGCGTCCACCGTTCCTGAACCGGCGCGGAGGGGCCGTGTGACGTATCGCTCTCCCGCCTCCGCGAGGCCCCGCACGGCGGATCGCGCGTTAGGTTGGCCATCGACGGTTCACCGCGTGGACATCGTGAAGGCCACGAAGACGGGCGGGAGACGGTGGAGGAATGATGTGGGAAGAGCGGTTCGCCGAGCTGTCGGCCGTCGCCGCGCGCCAGAACGGGATGGTCACCGCGGCGCAGGCGGCCAGGGTCGGCGTCGACGACCGGGGGCTCGCCCACTTCGCCGCCTCGGGGCTGCTCGTCGAGCTTGACTGGTCGGTGTACCAGCTCGCGTGGTCGTCGACGGGGCCGCGCTACGCCTACCCCTACGCCGCCTGGCTGGCGCTGCTGCCCGAGCTCTACCGCTGGGAGCGGCCGCGTTCGGCCGACGAGGACGCCGTGCTCTCCCACGAGTCGGCCTGCCGCCTGCTGGGACTCGGCTCGGTCGCGAGTCCTCTGATGATCTTCACCTCCCCCGAGGCGCTTGAGGCGCCGCGGGCGGTGAAGATCCACCTCGCGCGTCTCACGCCGGAGGAGGTGACCGTGGTCGAGGGAATCCCGGTGACGACGGCGCACCGCACCGTCGTCGACCTGGTGGCCGACTGGACCGACCACGGCGACCTGCGCAGGGTCCTCATGGACGCCGTGCTGAAGGACCTCGTCGACCTGCGCGCGCTCCACGCCGACCTGGCCCCCCTGGCGGAGCGGCACGAGTTCCCCGGCGACGGCGCGCGGTTCGTCGAGTACTTCATCCCGGACCTCGACCCGGCGGCCCTCTCCCCACGGAACCGGCGGGGTCACGCCGCCCTGGTCCACCCGGAGCGGATCGCCGCCGTCGAACCGAGGGTGGCCCACATGCTCACGGAGGCCGGGGCCGTACCCGACGAGACCCTGAGCCGGGACATCGCCGCGGAGATCATCTCCCGGGTGGGTTAGGCACCGGCTCGTCCGGATACAGGTCCCCCCACAGTCGCCGCAGGAAGCGTTCGGCGCTGCCGTCGTCGTACCGGACAGCCGTGTACAGCGACGGCGGCACCTGGTCCGGGTCGGTGAGAGCACGGCACAGTTCCGCCTTGAACAGCGCCATCTCCCGGTCGCCGGGCCGTACGGCCAGCCGTCTCAGGCTGTCGTAGGCGTCCTGGTCGGCCTCGGGGTGACAGTAGGTGGCGCACACCCGCAGCAGCACGGAGTCCGTCATGCCGGGTCCGCGAACATGGTGGTGATCTCGTAGCCGTCACCTTGGCGGTTCGGCTGGAAGAAGTACTGCATGCTTCCCCCCTCCATGCTCGCGATGGGCACGGCCTGCGGCCCGGGGCCGGTCGGCCTGCGGTCCTCCGGCAGGTTCGCGGGGTCGCGGCGCTCCATGACCCAGGACGCCCGGTTCGCGATCGCGGCCTCAAGGCTACCGTTGAGGGGCACGATCCTGTATCCGGAGAAGTACAGGTGGCCGTCGGGGCCGAGCAGTTCCTCGATCGGCACGGTGACCCGGTCCGGACGCCTGTCGGGGTCGAACGGCGTCGTCAGGGCGTTCCGCACGGCCGGGTGCTCGATGCTCCGCGCGACGGCGACGGCGAACGCGACGGGGTCGCTGATCGCCGTGGCCGCGTCGGCGCAGCCGTGCTCCCTGTCCCCCGGCTTGAACGCGTCGGTCGAGCGCGCCCGCTCCCCCTCGTCGAGCTGCGCGGGGTCCTCCAGCCAGGTGACGCGGCGTTCCAGCCTGCCGTCCGCGGCGAAGCCCTCGTGCCGGGCGAGGTGGTGTCCCTGCCCCTGGTCGACGGCGACCAGGACACGCTGGACGGCCGGGTCCAGGTCCGCGACGCCGGCGAGCCACGGCCGGGTGGCGACGTTGTCGGCGATGTACCGCGCGGCCTCCTCCGGCGTGACCTCGGGAAGTCCCGCGACGGTCGGGTCGAAGCGTTCGAGCACCTCCCGTGGCGTCGGCTGCCCCTCGGCGATGGGGATCTCCAGCCGTTCCGCGTACGGCCGGACGGCGTTGCCGGTCGCCCTGTCGATCTCCTCCCCCAGGGTGAGGAGTTCCGCCGGGGTGAGCTGGAACAGCCGTAGCTCCTCCAGCGCCCGCCGGGCCAGGTCGGGCGAGGCGAGCAGCGGCCTGAGCGCCTCGGTGACGGCGACGCCGCGCTCCTCCTGGGCGGTGTCGTAGGCCTGGGCGATCCGGGCGGCGGCGGGGTCGATCTCAGTGTTCGCCGACGTGTTCGCCGGGGAGGTCTCCAGGCTCAGGACCGCGTAGGGGTGCGCGAGGGACAGGCCCTCGTACTCCTGGTCGGCGATGAACTGCGGTTCCAGCACGCCGAGCAGGGCGAGCCGTACGCCGTGCCACTTCCTGCCGACCTCGTCGGGCGTCGTGGCGTCGGTGCCCAGCCACAGCCGGAGCTGGTCGGCGTAGTAGGCGCTGCGCCTCCAGTCCTCGGCGGTCCAGTCGATCCACTCCTTGCCGTCGAGTGAGGAGCTCCGGCCGAGCCGCAGCGGCCACTGGTCGAGCTGGCCGCTGCTCACCAGCCGGGCGATCCGGTCAACGGTGACCGCGAGCCGCGCCGAGTGGTAGACGGCGACCGGCTGTCCTCTCCGGTTGGTGGGGTCGGACAGGTCGGGACCGAACGACACCCTCCGCATCCCGGTCAGCGGGGCGGGACTCGTCTCCTCGACGACGAACCTCGTGACGGGGCGTCCCATCCGGTCGAAGAGCGGGTTGCCCTGGTCGTCGAGGACCTGCTCCGGCCTGCCGAACGTCCAGTCCTGCCAGTAGAGCAGCCAGCGGTTGCCCTTGTTCCCGTCGTGTTCCAGGGCCTCGAAGTAGACCGTGGGCACGCCGAGCATCGCGGGGATCTCCAGCGCACCGCTCTCCATGCCGATCTGGACCACGTCGTGCTGGGCCGCCAGCCGGGCGAAGAACAGGCCCTGTTCCGCGTAGTTCAGGGCCACCCCCTCGTTGTGCTCCGGCTTCCAGAACTCCACCAGCGTCCGGATGTCGACGCCGTCCAGCACGCCCTCGCGCCGCCAGGCCTCCTCAAGCCCGGGACGACCGGCGAAGACGTCGTCACCGAGCAGGACGACACGCCGCCCCGGGTGCCGTTCGCGCAGCGTCTCGATCGTCTGACGCAGGATCTCGGGCCGGGTGTCCAGGTGCGGGCCGTGCCTGCCGCCGACCGGCTGTCCCCTGGTGTCGCGCACCCAGAGCAGGGCGTACTCCTCGGGATTCCCGTTGGCCGCGCCGAGCCGGTCGACCACCGCCTGCGCGCGGGCCGTACGGCGGGCGGCGCTCTCCTCGTCCGGTCCGAGCATCCTGTCCACCATGCGCCGCCTGGCCTGCTCGGCGTCGGTCTGGATCGCCTGCAGCGTGAGGAGCTGGGCCCGCATCCACTGGGTCTCGGCGTAGTGGCTCTTCTGACTGGTGTTGGCGAAGGCCAGCCGGACCCGGTGCGGCTCGATGCCGTAGTCCTCGATCAGACGCCGCCGCAGCTCCAGGGCGTCCTTGAGCGGCTGGGCGTGCAGGTCGACGAAGTGGTCGGCCAGCGTGGCGGGGTCGAGGTCCGTGACGTCCGGGGTCTTGAGCAGGGCGCGCAGGAAGGCGGCGTTGGCCTGGTCGGCGGTGAGGCCCGCCGGGAGGTCGCCGAGGAAGGCCAGGTGGGTCTGGTGGGAGTCCCACTGGTAGGTCTTGAAGCCCCGGTCGGGTTCGAAGGCGATCTCGACCGTCGTCTCCGGGTCCGCCATCAGCGCCGCCGCGTGGCTGTACAGCTCGCCACGCTGGTGCGCGTAGAAGCGCAGGTGCTTGTAGTTCTCGTTCTCCGGGCCGGGGACACGGGTCAGTTCCGTGTAGCCGTTGTCGTACATCAGCCGGCCCTTGACGAACTCCGCCTTCTCCTCGGGGGAGAGGTCGGTCCGTTCCTTGAGCAGCCGCAGTTCCTCGTCGAGGCCTCCCCGGGTCAGGTGGTCCCACCGCTCGACCATGTCGGGGTCGGCGTGGACCGTGGACGCCGGCGCGACGCTGGGGCCCTCCAGCTGCCGGACCCTCGGCGTTCCCGTGGGGGCGGTCGACTCCCCGGCGTCGGTCATGGGAGCGGGGGTCGTCCCGTCGGTCTCGACCCACTGGCGGGTCTGCGGGTCCCAGCGGCTGGCCGGCGGCGCCTCCGGCCGCAGGAGGGGGTCGAGGAACGCCTGCGCGACCGGGATGGCCTCGGCCAGCCCGCCGTACGGCAGGCCGGGTGTCGTCCTGGCGTACTGGTCGAACTTCCTGAACCAGTCGGGGTTGGGGATCTCGAAGGACTCGGGCACCTTCATGTTCTCGCCCTGTTCGAGCCGCCAGGCGAACTCCGCGTGCAGCATGGCGTGCGTCGCGGGCCCGTCCCACGACGAGCTCAGGATGATCATCAGGACGTCGACCAGGTCCTGGCACCGGTACGGCAGGTCACCCGACTTGCAGCTGAACAGGCCGCCCCCACGGGCGGTGCAGTCGAGGCAGCGCGTCTCCAGCGTCCTGATGCCGTGCGTGTAGATGCCGGAGACCTTGTGCGCCAGGGTGTCCTCGTAGGCGATGACCCTGATGGCGGGGGCCTCGTCCGGGTGGCCGGTCGACATGATCTGCGGGGGGAAGGCGATGAGGTCCGGCTCCTTCCACACGGGCCTGGTGCGCGGCGGGGCGATGTCGACGCTGAGCTGCATGATCTCCATGTCGCCGCAGTAGACCCTGTGCACCATCCTGACGGCCTTGCCGTGCAGGATGGGGACCTTCGACACCCGTTCGAACCGCAGCATGTCGCCGTGGTCACGGGCCAGCGCGGCCTCGTACTCGGCGGCCATCACCTCGGGGTCGGTGTCCCCCGAGATCCTGACGAGGTCGATGTCGCTGCTCGCGCGCCCCCCGGGGTTCCTGGAGAGCATCGCCTGGCCGCCCTTGAGCATCCAGTCGTCGG
This sequence comes from Streptosporangium sp. NPDC020145, assembly GCF_040631275.1. Classification (NCBI taxonomy): domain Bacteria; kingdom Bacillati; phylum Actinomycetota; class Actinomycetes; order Streptosporangiales; family Streptosporangiaceae; genus Streptosporangium; species Streptosporangium sp. NPDC020145. The sequence continues at coordinate 67,196 of NZ_JBEXZT010000031.1, forward strand.
GGTTGGCGGTGAAGATCCTGCCGAGCGCGCGCTGGAGGGTGAACTGCTGGAGCTCGTCGAGCACCCCCGTCCCACGGCGGTGCGCCTCGGCCCGCACCTGGTTCATCAGGGTGTTCCAGAACCTCTGGAAAACCCTGGGATCACTGTCGGAGCCACTGTCCGAGCCACGGGAGTCGTCCGGGCTGAGGGCGGACCGCATGGCGAGGGCCGGGTCCGTCGCGACCTGGGGGATCCTGATCCCGGCGCGGCGGAGTTCGAGGACACCGCTCAGCGAGCCCCGGCGTTCGAGAACGGCCCTGCGCGCGGTCTGCCTGCCCGTCTCCCCCGGCCTGGGCGTCACGTCGGCCACGATGCCGGCCAGGGTGTGGATCTTCCGGTTCTCCACCGTGGTGTCCCGGTCCCGGCCGAGCAGTTCGTTGACCTGTTCGGCCAGCGCGTCCAGCCGTGGCGGGGCGTCGCCGAGCAGCAGCTCGGACAGGCCCCGCAGCCGGGCCAGTTCGGTGGTGGAGAAGGAGTACTCCGGTCCGGTGTCGTAGACCTCCTGCGCCATCCGGACCAGCGCGTCGGTGTAGGCCAGGTGGTACGGCGTCAGCGGCCCCTCGTCGGCGAAGAGGGCCTCGGCGCGCTCCAGGAGCCTGAGGTGCTCAAGCAGCGGACGGTCTCCGGCGGGGAACTCCTCAAGGAGCGTCCGCAGGTTCCCCGGCAACCGGCCGGGCTCGTAGTCGGGCCGCGACCACTCCTCGGGCCGGGTCTCGTCCTGAGTCTCGGGCCGGGTCTCGTTTCGCGTTTCAGCCTCGGGACCGGGCCGGGTCTCAGGCCGGGTCTCGTTTCGCGTTTCAGCCTCGGGACCGGGCCGGGTCTCGGGGTTGTCGGTCGTGGAGTTCTCAGGAGCGAGGTTCTCTGACGTGGAGGCCTCGGGCTCGGAGTTCTCAGCCGTGGAGGACGCGGGCGCGGTCTCGGGGCGGGCGGTGAAGGCTCCGCTCTCCGGCAGCAGGCCGTAGACGTGCTCCAGGTGACGGTCGCGGAGCCCGACGGCCTCCGGCACCGGGTGACCGTCCCGGTCGAGCACCGGGTTGCCCCCCGACCAGAGGAGGACCGTGTGCCCCAGCAGGTTGGCGTCGCCCCGGACGCCCGCCGCGCCGAGGTCGGCCCGGTTCCCGTCACGCGCGTCGACGTACTCGTCGAGCATGCCGAGCAGGTGCATCGTCTCGTGCGCGAAGACCACGGGCGGCATCTCCGCGTACCAGCTCGTGTGGTCGATGGGGGCGCGGGAGCGGTAGTCCGCCAGCTGGTCCAGCGGTGCGGTGATCACTTCGCCCTCGCCCGACCAGCTCTGGAGGTCCGCGAAGTCGAAGGCGCGGACCCCGGTCCCGGGGTGCAGGTGGACGACCTCGCCGGCCGGAGCCGAGTCAGGCGCGACCACGAACTCCATCCGCACGTGCAGTTGTGAACCGTCAGGCAGCCGGTGCTGGTGGTTGCAGTAGAGGTCCACCCCTTCGAGCACCCTGGCGTAGGCGGCGGCGATCTCCTCGGGACTCATCCGGGGATCGGCGCGGACGCTCACCCGGACGGTGATCTCGGTGACGGGACGCCGCTGTCCCCGCCACGGGACGGACAGTCTGCGCGCCTCCAGGCGGACCGCCCCCGAGGCGTGCGGGACGGTGACCGGTTCCGGATCGACCGATCCGCGCAGCCCCTCCCAGTCCCTGGCCGACGGCACCTCGCGGGGGTCATGGGCGTTGGCCAGCGCCTGCTCCGGCCCCGAGGCGGGCTCCACGTTGAGCTTCGGTACCCGGACCCCGTGGTCGATCTCCTCGGGCGGTGCGGGCCGTCCCCTGTTGATGAGGGCGTCGATGCTCCCCGCGGGCCGGATTCCGCCCCTGGAACCCACGAGCGGTACGGCGGCCCCCGGCGTGCCGTCCGGGGCCGTACGCGCGGGTGTCCCGCCCGGCACCGGGTCGCCCTGCCGGCCGACCTCGGGTGCGGAGGCGGACGGGGTCGGCCCGGCGAGCGCCGTGTTCCCCTGCCCACCGGAGGCCGGACCCGCCGGGCCCTCCGGTGCCGTCGAGGTCGCCGGGGCCGTCGTGTCGGCCGGGTTCGCGGCGGCGGTCCCCTGGTGACCGGTGTTCGCCGGGCTCTGCTGGCTCTGCTGGCTCTGCGGGTTCGCCGGGTTCTGCGGGGTGGGGGACTGGGTGGTCGAGGCGGGGTCGGTGACGTCCGGTGCGGCCGCCTGGTCGGGGCGTCCCTGCTGTTCCGTCGTGGTGGCGCCGTTCCCCTGTGTCCCCCCGGCCTGCGGAACACCGCCCGTCGGCTGCGCGCCCGTCTGCTGCGTGTCCGGGGAAACCTGCGCGCCCGGGGGAACCTGCGTGTCCGGAGCGGTGTCCGGGGCAGCGTCCGGGGCGGTGTCCGGGGCAGCGTCCGGGGCGGTGTCCGGGGCAGTGTGCGTGGTCGGGGAGACGTGCGTGGTCGAGGAGGTCTTCGTCCCCGGGGAGACGTGCGGGGCCGTACCGGGGGAGGCGTGTGTACCCGGCGGGGTCGTGGGAGTGGAGGAGGACTTCGGCGTGGTGGGGGAGACCGGCCCCTGCACCGGCCCCTGCGAGGAGTGCGACCCGCTCCCGGGTCCGTTCCCAGGCCCGCTCCCGGGCCCCGTTCCGGGGCCGGTCCCCGGGCCGCCCCCTGAGTCGTTCCCGGGAGCGCCCCCGGATGACGGGTCCGTCCCGACGCTCGCCAGGTCGGTGGCCGCGGCGGCGTCGATGGCGGAGTTCAACGCGCCCGCCGGGTTCACGAACGCCCCGACCACGTCGGCGTTGAACGGGCTGACCGTGTTCGTCCGGCCGGCTCCGCCCATGAAGCCGCCGACAAGCGAGTCGGCCGTCGGGGGCGCCCACTGCCCGTACACCAGGCCGTTGGCGACGAAACTGCCCGCGGGCGAGGCCACCACGTTGTTCAGGCCGGTGTTCAACGCCCGGCCGGGGAAGCGCTTGAAGGCGTTGCCCCACCCCGGCAGGTCGCCCGCGCTCCGGTTCAACTGGCGGATGCCCGGCAGGCTGTTGGTGAGCCCGGAGACCGAACCGCCTATCTTGGTTCCGACGACCGCGCCCGCGCCCGCGCCGATGACGGCGGCCATGGTCTTGTTCCAGTCCCAGCTCTTCCTGGTGCCCAGCTGGATCTGCTTGTACTGGGTGTAGGCGTCGATGAAGGTCTCTTCACCGATCTCCTCGAACAGTTCGCGGGCCAGCGCGCCGGACAGCAGCTTGCCCCCCGCGCCGCCCGCCAGGGTGGTCAGCTTGCTCGCCGCGGCGACCCCGGCCGGGCGTGCCGCCATGATGCCGAGGCGGGTGAGGATCTTCCTGATCACCTCCCGCAGGGCCGTCGCGGTCGAGCCGACCATCGGGGTGGTCGTCCCCGCGGAGAAGAAGGCCGCGAGCAGTGCGATGGCGATCGCGATGACGGCCACCCAGAAGGCCACGTTGATGGAGATCTTGGAGTACTGCGTCTCCAGTGCGAAGGCGTCCGTCTGCTGGGCGTACCGGTGGTGACCGGCCATCTTGGACAGCACGCCGGTCTTCTCGTCGTACATCTGCCCGATTCGGGAGAACGTGACGGGCTTGACGGGAGCCTCCCAGTCCGCCGCGATCGTCCGCACCGCCGTACTCGTGGGCTCGAAGGAGGCCGCGTAGACCTCGACGGCCCGCCGGTGCACCTCCCGCAGCTTCCACAGCCCGCTCTCGCTGGCCTCGGGCCAGGCCTGTCCCGACATGAGCATCGGGATCAGCCAGTGGACCACCCAGTCCGGCAGCTGTTCCGTCTCCCACACCGGCCGCACGTCCGTCGCGGACACGCCGCCGAAGTCGTCCTCCGACGGCAGGCCGCCCGGCGTCTGTGAGTTGACGTCCCCCCTACCGGCCATCTCAGGCCGTCACACGTCCCTGGGCCACTGCCTTCGCGTGGCGGGTCATGTCCTCGACGTTCCTGGCGTCGGCCGCCCGGGAGTTGGCGATGGTCTTGCGCAGCAGCGTCCCGGCGTCCGTGATGTGGCCGACCAGTTCGGCTCCCGTCTCGACCAGCCGGTTGGGGCCGTCCCCCTTGAGGTACTGGGCGGCGAACGCCCGCCCCTCGGGGCCGTTCCCCCACGGCGCCGTCGCGTTGAGCGCCTTCAGCTCGGCGGACACCGGCGACAACGCCTCGCTGAGGTCGGAGGCCATGGTGTCCCACTGGGAGATCCCGTTCTCGATGACCGCGCCCAGGTAGAGGACGGGCTCAGAGGTCGCCACTGGTCCTCCCCGCCATCATGCCGGCCAGCTGGTCCATCATCTTCTCCACGTCGCCTTCGATGTAGGCCCGCATCTGGTCGGCGGGGACCAGCGGCTCGAACACCTCGACGACCTTCTGCTGCGCCTTCTCGCCCGCGCGGTGGACGGTGTCGGTGATGGTGTCGGCCAGGGCCCTGGCGTCGGGGTGGCGGTAGATCCTCGGGTCGATGTCGAGCCGGACGAGTTCGCCGCGCGAGTTCACCGTGACCGTGATCAGGCCGTCCTTGGACCTCTCGGTCACCTGTACGGCCTTCGCGTTCCGCAGCAGGTCGAGTCCCTCGTCCTGCAGGCTCATGAAGGTCCGACGCAGTTCGTCGGCGTAAGCCTGCATACCTGTCGCGTCCGCTCTCTCGACCGGCTGCACGTTCTCCCCCGTGGTAAACGCTGTCACTGTGTTCACTCGAACAACACGATCAAGCTACCTAACGTCCACCACAAAGTTCGCTTCTGTTATTTAAATCACAGAACAGCTACAGAAGCCGTACATAAGTCACGAAATCATGACAGAACGCGCCTCTTCCCTCGCATTCCCCGTTTCCACGCGGGGGGTCCAGCGGCGATAAACTCCCCGCTCGACCCTTTCGAACCCCAGCGAGAGAGCCACCGGCGCCAGACCGCCGGGATACTCCAGCAGCACCTCGTCCTCCCTCTCGCCGACCACCAGGAAGGGTTCGCCGCGCCATTCGCAGACCGTCGTCACGAGGTCGATCCGCTCGCACTCCTCGGCGGGCACCACCACGATCCACCGCCCGGCGACCACCTCCTCGGCCCCCTCGACGGCGTACGGACTCCACAGACGCAGCCACAGTCCGTCCCCGCGGAGTTCGGGAGAGGCCCGGTAGGGGCTCCCGCGCCAGTGGGCCCGGTAGAAGGAGCCGGTCACCGCGCCACCTCAAGGAGAATCCATCCTCCGAGGTCCCCGTCGTAGACCGCGCGCCGCCGGGTCACCCCGTCGTCGCCCAGTTCCACGATCTCCGCCCCGTACGGCAACGCGACCCCGGCCACCTTGTACTCCCTGATCGTCTGGTCGACGTTCGGCACCAGCCCCAGCCCGACGAAGGGCGGCTCCTCGACCACCCACCCGCCCACGGCGCGCATCGTCTCCTCGTCCACCCCGCCGTAGGGCGTCCGGTAGAGGTCGAACCCGATCGCGGGCCAGCGCAGCACGTTCACCGATCCGCGATCGGTGATCATCTCCTCCTGCAGCAGGGCCTCGGCGAGCACGGCCGGCGTCGCGATGTGCGCCACGTCGAGGGCGTGGTGACAGTATCCGGACACACTCGGCGCGCCGTCGTCGAGCAGCGCCCGGATCTCCTCCGGCCCGACCAGTTTCTGCACGATCGGGATCCCCGGATCGACCGCGTTGTCCTGCGCGAGGGTGGGCGCCGCGAGCCGGGCCACCGTACCCGACTCAAGGAGGAAGGAGGGCTCAAGCCCCGGGTTGACCGCCAGTCCCCAGTGGGGGTCGGGCCATCCCGCGGCGAGTTCGGCCATCAGGACGATCCGGTGGTCGCCGACGGCTCCGCCGGTGCCCGTCAGCAGCGCCTCCTGTGAGGTGTAGGCGATCAGCCAGGTCCGTTCGCCGTCCGTCCAGGTCGGCCAGGCCACGGGCTCGTCCCCCGCCGCCGCGGCTCTGGAGATCGGCATCGCGAAGTCGGCCGCGGCCAGCAGGCCCAGGCACCGGGCGAGGTTCCCTCCCGTCTGCGCCGCGTGGAGCCGCTCTTCGAAAGGAGTGAACCGCCACATACGGCACACCGTAGTCGAGGGAAGTCCGCGGGCCCTCCCCGGCAGGAGGGGAGAGCCCGCGGGGTCCAGATGCCCGCCGCCCCTTTGTGCGAAACGCAAATTACATATATGGGGCGTCCGTTACAAGCCTAATTCGAACAACCGTTGACAGTGCCCGAGGGGAGCGGAGTATGGAGGGGCGGGGTCAGGCGCCGCCCGCACCAATGCCGGACACCCGGGGTACCCACCCTGGCGACATTCCTCCCCTGCCCCGATGCTTCGATGTTGCGAAGCAAACCAATCGGTTAAGGGGTTTTCATGGACCTGGGACTTGACGGCCGTACCGTGATCGTGACCGGAGCGTCGGGCGGCATCGGCCGGGAGGTCGCGCGGGGTTTCGCCGCCGAGGGTGCCGACGTGGTGCTCACCTATCGCAGCTCACCCGAGGAAGCCGGGCGGGTGGCCAAGGAGATCGGGGAACACGCCCTGGTCGTCCCCTACGAGCTCGGCGACCTCGATTCGGCCCGCGCCGTGGTCTCCGCCGCGCTCGACTGGACCGGCCGGATCGACGTGCTGGTCAACAACGCCCTCTTCACCTGGGGATGGGAACCCGGCGAGTCGTTCGACAAGGTCGAGGAGGACGCCTGGCGTGAGATGGTGCGGCGCAACATCGAGGGCTACCTGGAGCTGAGCAGGCTGGTCACCCCCGGGATGCGCGAACGCCGTTTCGGACGCCTCGTGCACATCTCCAGCGGTCTCGTCGACGAGGGCATGGCCGGTGCGGAGTACTACACGACGGCCAAGGCCGCGGTCCACGGGTTCAGCCGGTCCGCGGCCTTCAGCCTCGGCCGGGACGGCGACATCCTGTCCAACGTCGTACTGCCCGGCCTCACCGCGACCGCGCGCAACGAGGAGCGGATCGAGCCGTTCAGTCAGCGCTACATCAACCTGTCGGCCGTCGGCCGGCTGCTCGACGCCCGTGAGGTGGCCAACGCGGTCGTCTACCTCGGTTCGGCCGCCAACACCGGCATCACCGGCCAGACCATCTCCGTCACCGGCGGCGTCTGACCCGCCCGTCCCCGGCGGCGACACCCGAACCCGCCGGGGACGCCGGTTCCTCGGACGGGCGGCGAACCGGAAAGGCGGCTCTCCTGGCAGGCGGTGAACCAGGGCAGGCGGCTCCCGGGGCGGGCGGTGAACCGGTGACGCGGCCGAAACCGGCCCGCCGGTCAGGTGTCCCGGTGCCGTTCGACGCGCTTGCGCCTGGCGACCTCGCGCTTGTACTCGGCCAGTTCCCGCCTCCTCTCCCGCTGGTCGGTGGCCGCCTCACGCTTGCGGCCCTCCAGCTCGATCCGCATCGCCTCCTGCGAGGCCGTACTCCTGGTGGAGACCCGGGCGGCCTGGCGGGCGGCGAGCTTGGCGGCGCGTTTGGGGTTGACCCGCCGCTCGGCGCGCTCCCCCGCCGGTACGGCGCGCGACTCCGCGGTCCGCGCGAGCAGCGCGCTACCGTGCCGCATCAGGAACTCGTACAGCTCCGGGTCGGTCGGCTCAGAGCCGAGGACGAACCGCGTCACCCGCAGTTCGTCGCCCTCGACCATCTCCAGGACACCGACCCAGAAGGGGCCCTCGTAGTAAACGGCCAGTGAGATCACAACGCCCTCCCAGGTGTATGCCGACGAACGGTCTGACGAGACCGTTTCCGGCACACCGGACATCCCTGGAGAGGGCGGTTACGAGAGCGACATGCCCGGGCTACCAACCGGACCGCGTTTTCGTGTGCGGCCCCATGGTACGCCCCGGATCAGGTGTCGTTGAAGCGGGTGAGCGTCCACCGGGGCGGCGGCCACCGGCCCGGGTCCTCGTCGGTGACCCACTCCGTCACGGAGGCCGGGGAGACCTCCAGGTCGAAGGGCCGGTAGGCGGGCAGCAGCCCGAACACGTTGAAGGAGACCTCGACCGTCTCCGCATGGCCGACGACGATGACGGTCTCACCGCGATGGCGGTAGGCGAGGTCGGCGACGGTACGGCTGACGCGCGTCACCAGCTCGGCCCAGCTCTCGTTGCCCACCTGGAAGGGCCGGTGGACGCCGCCGCCGTCGGCGTGGAAACGCCGCAGGAACTCCTCGCTCGGCAGCCCGTCCGCCTCCGGCGGGATGTGCCAGGTGCACAGCCCGCAGTCCTGGAAGTCCTGGGAGAAGGGCAGGCCGCAGGCCGCCGAGATCGCGACGGCCGTCTCGACCGCCCTGGGCAGGATCGAGGAGTAGACCGAGGTCCTGGCCTCCCCGATCTCGGCGGCGAGCCGCCTCCCGAGCCGTTCCGCCTGCTGCCTGCCGGTCTCGGTGAGCCCCCGGCAGCCCTTCGGGCCGCCTGTCACCCGCTCGTGCTTGTGCAGGGAGTCTCCGTGTCGCACGAAAAGGACGCGGGTCCGCATGATCTCGATCATGCCGGCCTTCGTGGGGCGGGCGAGAGAGGAATGTCCATATGGTCGAGTTCCATCGACCATATGACCGATCATGATCGACCGCGCGGAACCTAGCTTCGGGGGTGACGACATTCGACAGGGGGCTTTCCGTGCGTGCACGAAAGATCGTCACAGCCGCCGCCGCGGGGGCGACGCTGATGACGGGGATGGCGGTCACCGGCCAGGCGTCAGCGGACGCCGCGGACCTCACAGGGGCCACAGGAACGTTCCATCGCCAGACACTCACCTGGCACGGCTGCAGGACCGGGCCGGACGACGAGACCGGCGAGAAGCTGGACGCGGCGGGCGCCCAGTGCGCCGAGGTCACCGTCCCGCTGGACTACCGCAATCCCCGGGGGCGGACCATCTCGGTGGCGATCTCCCGGATCAGGGCGACCGACCCGGCCAGGCGCAGAGGCGCCCTGCTGATCAACCCCGGTGGTCCCGGCGGGAGCGGGGTGCCCCAGGTGCTCCTGGCCGGGTACATGCCCACCGTCGCGGCCCGTTACGACCTGATCGGGATGGACCCGCGCTTCGTCGGCCGCAACAGGCAGATCCGCTGCCGGTGGACGACCGACACCCCGACCCGGTCCGCCGGTCCGACCCGCCGCACCTTCGACGAGAGCGTGACCCTCATGAAGGAGCTGGCGGACGAGTGCGCCCAGGGCGACCGTGACCTGCTGCCCCACGCCACGACCCGCAACACCGCCCGCGACATGGACGTCGTCCGCGAGGTCCTCGGCGAGCCCAAACTGTCCTACCTCGGCTACTCCTACGGCACCTACCTGGGCGCCGTCTACACGCAGATGTTCGGCGCCCGCGCCGACCGGGTCGTGCTGGACAGCGCGGTCGGACCGGACGTCTACGGCCCCGACCTGCTGTCGGAGAACGGCCCGGCGATCGCCGCCGCGCTGCGGAACTGGGCGTCGTGGGCCGCCGCGCGCGACGCCGAGTACGGCCTGGGCACGACCGAGGCCGAGGTCCTGGCCACCGTGGAGCGTGTCGACCAGGCCGCCACCCGGCGCCCGCTGCGGGTCGGCCCGTACCGGCTCGGCTCCCAGCACGTCCCCTATCTGCTGTTCATCCGCCTCTACGACGACCGCCCCGAGGCGTACGCCGGCCTCGCCGCCGAGGTGCGGGTGCTGGCCGACGCCGCCCGGGGGAGAACGGTCACCGCCCCGGCGTCGTTGAAGGAGACGCTCGACGGCCTGTTCACCGGTTCGGGGTCGGCGGAGGACCGGGCGGGGACCCCGATCATCTGCGCCGACAAGCCCACCACCCGCGACCCGCAGTCCTACTTCCGCGACATCCAGGCCCACCGCGCCGACGAGCCGCTGTTCGGGCCGATGACCCGCAACGTCAGTCCCTGCTCCTTCTGGCCGACCGCACCGGTCGAGGCGCCGACCACGATCGGCAACGACGTCCCGCTGCTGGTCGTCGGCGCGACCGGCGACCCGGTGACCCCCTACCCCGGCCAGCGGGCCATGCACCGGGCGTTGACCGGTTCCCGTATGGTCACCTTGCGCGGCGCCTACCGTCACGGCGCCTACCTCGCGGCGGGCGACACCTGCGTCGACGCCACCGTCAACCGGTATCTGGTCGACGGTGTCCTGCCCGGCGGTGACACCGTCTGCGACAGGGACGGTGCCCCGGCCGGGCGACGGTGAGCCGTGCCCGTGTCCCACGGTGGTCCGGCACTCGTGGGACGCGGGCACCTTGACGTGTTCCGCGGGTCCTCACCATGGTGAGGACCCGC